>NZ_JBEXQW010000027.1:0-113438 GCF_040612775.1 Streptomyces sp. NPDC006339 | reverse complement strand
GTGCGCGCGATCGCGGCCGTCGCCACGGCGGTGACGCGCGGCGATCTCAACCTGAAGATCGACGGTGTCGACGCGGCGGGCCCGTGAAGGGCGCGGGCCGGGCGGTGTCGTGGACGTCGGCCGGACGGCGGACGTCAGTGAAGGTCCCTGCGCTCGTCGTCGGTGACGGTCGGAGCGACCGGGGGGACGACCACCCGGCGCCGGCGCAGGATGCTGGTGTACACCGCCGTGCCGATGATGCCCACCGCCATCAGGATCAGCCCCACCAGGTCGAGGTTGACGCCCTCCATCTCCCAGTCGGAGGCGAAGGTGAAGATTGCTCCGACGGCGATCAGGATGATGCAGGCTCCCAATCCCATGTTTCCTCCCTTGTCGGGTCGGAACTCGCGTACCCCGGTCGGCGGTCCTCATCCCTGTTCGGGCTGTTCGGAGAGCCTCCATGGCGCCCGCGCGGGCCCGTTGGTGTGCACGAAAGGATGAACGGCGCCCGCCGGCGGCGTTTCCTCCGCCGGCGGGCGTCACCCTGCTGACGTGCGTAAGGAGCGCGAGATCGCCGTCCCGTCACCGCGCGGCCCCGTGACGGCGGCGGGCCCGCCGGCCGGTCCGGTGCGTCCGTCGGCACGGCGGCCGGGGGCGCGGGAACGGGTGCGGTACTGGGTGGACCGGACCGTCGTGAAAGGCATGACGGCGCTGGTCGGTTGGCTGGCGCTGGCGTGTCTCGCGGTCGTGGCGCCGGCGAGCGCGCTGCTGGTGTGGACCGACAGCAGGGCGCCGGTGACCTTCGAGGGGAAGCTGGCGGCGGTGTGGCGGACCGTCGGGCAGACGCTGCGGCTCGGCGGCGAGGTCGGTCCGCCGCTGCGGATCGTGCTGTCGGTGCTGCTCGCCCTGGTGGCCCTGCTGTACGTGTCCACGCTCGTGGGTCTCGTCACGACCGCCCTCACCGACCGGCTGACCGAGCTTCAGCGGGGACACTCCACGGTGCTGGAGGAGGGCCACACGCTCGTCCTGGGCTGGTCGGAGCAGGCGCCGACGGTGATCGCCGAGCTGCTCGCGGCGTACGGGCAGCGGCGCGGTGGCGCGGTCGTCGTCCTGGCGGACCGGGACAAGACCGAGATGGAGGAGGAGTTACGGGGCGACGGGGCCGTCGCCGGGCGGGTCCGGCTGCTGTGCCGGCGGGGGCGGCCCGCCGATCCCGCGGCGCTCGCCCGGGTGAGCCCGGCGACGGCGGAGGCGGTGGTCGTGCTGCCGCCGGACGATCCGGCCGAGGACGCGCAGGTGGTGCGGACGCTCCTGGCGCTGCGGGCCGCCGTCGGCGAGGGCTGCCCGGTCCGGGTCGTGGCGGCGGTGCGGGCGGACCGCTACCGGGAGGCGGCGGAGCTGGCCGCGGGCGAGGGCGCGACCGTGCTGGAGGTGGACGACATCGCTGCGCGGCTGCTGGCGCGGTGCGTCCGGGAGCCGGGGCTCTCGTTCGTCCTGGAGGACCTGCTGGACTTCGCGGGCGCCGAGCTGCACACCCTGCGCGAGCCCGGTCTGGCGGGCCGGTCGTTCGGCGAGCTGCGGGCCGGTGGTGCGGAGGTGTGCGCGGTGGGGATCGTACGGGCCGACGGCACGCTGCTCCTGAACCCGGCGCCGGACGTGGAGTTGGGGGCGGGGGACGGTCTCGTGGTGCTCGCGGAGGACGGCGGCGCCACGGCCCTGTCGCCGCCCTCCACCGTACCGGCGGCCGACCCCGCCGTGATGACGACTCCTCCCCCGCGCTCGCCGCGTCCGTCGCGGGTGGTGGTGCTCGGCTGGAACCGCCGTGCCGGGCGGGTGGTCGAGGCGCTCGCCCACGGCGCCCCTCCGGGCTCGGTGGTGGACGTGGTGACGGACGCGGCCGGAGCGACGGACGTGACCGGGGTGGTGACACGGGTGGCGGCGGGGGCGGGCGGCGGCGCGGGGGCACGGGTGGACGAGGGGCCGGGGGGCGCCGGGCAGGGCACGGTGGTTCCGGCGGTGGTGGTCCACCCGGGCGACCCGACGACGGCGGCGGCGCTCCGCCGGGTCGGCGCGGAGCACGACCATGTGGTCGTGCTCGGGCCCGACCACGGGCCGGAGCCGGTGAGCCCGGACGACAGGACGCTCGTGACGCTGCTGCACCTGCGGGCGCGGCAGCGGCGGGCGGGGCTGACGGCCACCGTCGTGACGGAACTGGCCGACGCCCGCAACCGGCCCCTCGCTCCGGTCGGCGCCGCGGCGGACGTGCTCGTCACGGGGCGCCTCGTCGGGCTTCTGATGGCCCAGATCGCGCAGAACGGCGCCCTCGCGGCGGCGTTCGGGGAGCTCTTTTCGGGACGGGGCAACGCGGTGCGCCTGCGGCCGGCCGGTGACTTCGTCACTCTCGGCGCCGAGGTCACGTTCGCGACGGTCGTGGCCTCGGCCGGGCGTCAGGGCGCGTGCGCCCTGGGCTATCGCGCCGCGGGGGCGGCGGAGAGCGCCCCGTACCGCGGTGTGCGGCTCAACCCTCCCAAGGACGAGACGCGCTGTTGGAGCGAGGGGGACGAGGTGATCGTGGTGGCGAGGCAGTGAGCGACAGCACACGCGCGTCCGGCCGGGCCGGGGGCGGTGGGTGTTTGGCGGGTGCCCAGGTGGTGAGGCGAAGGAGACGACCGACTTCGTCTCGTCCCCTGGGGAGCCATGGAGAGCATCCTTCGACTGGTGATCGTCCTCGGCGGCTCGGCGCTGGTGGCCCTGGCCGCCGTCCGCGCCGCGGACGTCGTGGCGCGGCAGGCCGACGCGCGCCGCCCGGAGACCCCGCTGTGGGGGCTGCTGCGCCGCTGCCGTACGCCGCTGTTCGTCGTGCTGTTCACGACGCTGCTCGGGTGGACCTTCCGCGCGACGAAATGGGAGCCCCTGGACGACCACGCCGACACGGTGTCCCACCTCCTGGTGCTGTGCCTGATCGGGGGCGGCGCGTGGCTGGCCGTACGGGTCGCCGCGGCCGTCGTCGAGTCGTCGTACGCGCGCTACGCGGGGCGGTCGCGCGATGTGGCGCGGGTGCGCCGGGTGCGTACCCAGGTCACGTTGATCATGCGGGTGGTGTCTGTGGCCGTCGGGGTGATCGCCGCGGCCGTCGCCCTCGTCACCTTCCCGGCGTTCCGCACCGTCGGGACGTCGCTGCTCGCCTCGGCGGGCATCATCGGCATCGTGGCGGGCGTGGCGGCGCAGTCGACGCTCGGCAACCTCTTCGCCGGTTTCCAGATCGCCTTCGGCGACATGGTCCGCATCGGCGACACGGTCGTCGTCGACGGCGAGTGGGGGACGGTGGAGGAGATAACCCTGACCTTCCTCACCGTGCGGACCTGGGACGAGCGCCGGGTCACGCTGCCCGTCTCCTACTTCACCTCGCGCCCGTTCGAGAACTGGTCGCGGGGCGGTGCGGAGATGACGGGCTCGGTCTTCCTCTACTGCGACCACTCGGTGCCGGTCGCGCGGATGCGGGCACGGCTGCGGGAGTTCCTGGAGACCTGTCCCACGTGGGACCGCCGGGCCTGGGATCTCGCCATCACGGACACGTCGCCCACCTGTGTGACGGTCCGTGCGATCGTCACCGCGAAGGACGCCGACGACCTGTGGACGACGCGCGTCGCGGTACGGGAGGAGCTCGTCGACTGGCTCGTGCGGGAGCATCCCGGGGCGCTGCCCCGGATCGTGACCGACCGGGCGGACGACACTCCTCGGCATGACCTGGCGTGGCGACTTCCTGACAAGGAGTGAGGGGTTCCGCATTGTGGCGGGCCGGGCGGGCAGAACAGCGACGGAGGACGTTCGCCGACGCGAGGAGCACACACCATGTCCACCTGGCCGCCGGCCGAGGAGCCGGTCTTCACCGCGGACTTCGCCTCGACGACACAGTGGGTCGCGGGCCGTAGTTGGGCCTATCCCGACGGAGGGCCGATCAACCCGGGCGACAACAAGCTGGATTACCTGGTGGAGGACCCCGAGTACAGCCGCTCCGGGGTCTTCCGCGCGACGCGCCGCTCGGACGGGCGCTGGGACACGGGCCTGCTGACGACGGAGGGCAGCGACGAGGGCTTCGAGGTCCGCTCGGGGGACGTGCTGGAGGCGCGGGTGCGGCTGCCCGAGGAGATCGGCGCCTGGCCGGCTATCTGGACGTGGCGCGACGGCGGCCAGGAGATCGACGTCTTCGAGTACCACCCCGACAACCCCGATCTGCTGGAGCTGTCCAACCGGGTCCGCGGCAGCCACCGCTACCACCGCGACCCGGCGGTGCGGCCCGGCGGCTGGATACGCCTGCGGACCGAGTTCGGCCCGCGTTCGGTGGTGTGGTGGCTCGACGACGAGGAGGTCTTCGCGGACGGGCGCGGCGTCGGGAGGCGCTGGCACGCCTATCTGATCGTCAACCTCTCGATCTCCGCGGGCCGCTACCACCCGCCGCCGGACGACCACACGACCCGGATGTCCTTCGAGGTCCGCGACCTGCGGGTGTTCCGCCCGGGCGGGTGAGCGGGCAGGCCCGGGTGAGCCGGGGCGACCGGGCAGGCTGCGGTCAGCCGAGGTGCAGGGCGACCCCGCACAGGCCGAGTCCGTCCCGAACGGCGGCCCGCCAGACCCGAAGCGGCCCGTCGAGCACGCTCTCCTCCCCCGCCGCGTAGTACAGCCAGTCCTTGTCCTCCGCCGCCGCGCGCTCGGCGGGACGGAAGGCGAGGGCGGCCTCCACCCTCGGCAGGGCGCGGCGCGTCTCGTCGGCGGTCAGGAGGAAGTTCCCGCACCAGCCGGGCAGAAGGGCGGCGCGGGCGGGGCCGACGGCGTGGAAGAGGGAGGTGACCGCGTAGTCCTTGGCGTGGACGGAGACGAAGATGTGGTCGAGGTCCTGACCGTCCCACAGGTCGTCGACGACGTAGAAGTCCGGGTCACGGACGCCGGCGCAGAGCTCGTCGACCCGGGTTCCGGGCGCCGTGAGGTACCGGAAGGACTCGATCGCCTCCCGGTCGGCCGTGGCGGTGCCGCCTCCGGTCCCGCCGCCGTACCAGGTGCGGTGGTCCGGCAGGGGCGCTCGTCGCCAGGCGTCCCAGCGGGCGCGGGCTCCGGGGGCCTCGCGGTCGGCCTCGATCGCCGGCAGGAGGCGCGGGGCGAGCCGCGCGATGACGGGGTCGGGGTGGGCGCTGATGCCCCAGGCGCTCGTGAATCCCATGCGCGGGACGCTACCGACCGCCTCTGACAGGCCGCGGGTCACCACCAGTAGGCGGGGTACTTGGGCGCCGCTCGGCGGATGCGGGAGAACGCGTACTCCATCGCCACCAGGAGCAGCGTGGCGCCGAAGAGCAGGGGGACGAAATGGGTCGGGGCGGGGGTCTGGAGGACGATCACCACGGCGGTGGCGCAGGCGGGTGAGTGCGGGGTGCGGGCGAGGGTGGTGAGGGCCAGGGTGAGGCCGGCCGCGACGGCGGCGGCCCAGGCGCCGGCGCCCGCCACCGCGAGGGTCGCGTAGCCCGCGCCGGCGGCGAGGAGGTGGCCGGCGACGACGCTGCGCGGCTGCGACAGCGGCAGCGTGGGGGCGCTGTGGACCAGGGCGGCGCTGGCGGCCAGCGGCGGTATGAGGACCGGCTCGTGGATGACCGCGCCGATCGCGACCAGGCCGAGCAGGACGACCGTCACGGCGCTGACGCTGTGGAGGGCCGCCGCGGGTGCCGGGCGGGCCGGGGCGCGGCCGGCGGTGATCCGGGGCTTGGGCGGGGACTCGGGGTCCGCGGTGTCGGTGTTCATACGGGGCGGTTTCGGGGCGGGCGGCCTCGGGCCGGAGGGGCGGGGATCGGAAGGGGCGTGCTACGGAGCCTGTGGTCGACAGGCGGCCCGCCCTCGCGCCCATGCGGGCGCCGCCCTGATCGGGGCGGCGCGATCGCACCGATTGTATACAAAACGTTGAAGCCGCAACCGGCTGGGGGCGGCTCCGCTCGGTCCCTCCTCGCCGCCCCACCGGCCTTGCTCGCCGCCCCTCCCGGCCACCCGCCCGCCTGTGGCAGGGTGTGCCCGTGACCTCCACCCATGTGACCTCCGCCGATGCCCCCGTACCGGCCGTCGGCCCCGCCCCCGTCCTGCTCGGCTGCATGGGTCTGGGCGGGAGCTGGGACACCGGCCCGTACGCCCCCGCCGACATCGACGCCGCCGAGGCGGCGGTCGAAGCGGCGCTGGAGAGCGGCATCACCGCCTTCGACCACGCCGACATCTACCGGCACGGCAAGTCGGAGGCCGTCTTCGGCGAGGTCCTCGCCCGCGCCCCGGGACTCCGCGAGCGGATCACGCTCCAGTCCAAGTGCGGCATCCGGCTCCCCGAGGGCGACCGGCCCGGCCTGTACGACCTGCGCGGCCCCACCATCGTGCGGAGGGTCGAGGAGAGCCTGACCCGGCTGCGCACCGACGTCCTCGACGTGCTGCTGCTCCACCGGCCCGATCCGCTGGCCGACCCGGCCGAGGTCGCCGCGGCCCTGGAGTCGCTCCACCGGCAGGGCCTCGTGCGCCGGTTCGGCGTCTCCAACATGAACGCGCATCAGATCGCCCGGCTCCAGGCCCACCTGGAACTGCCGCTGGTGGTCGACCAGTTGGAGATGAGTCTGCTGCGCCGGGACTGGCTGGAGGACGGCGTGCTCGTCAACACGCCCGCGTCGGCCTCGCTCGGCTTCCCCGCCGGAACGGTCGAGCACTGCCTGGACCACGGGATCTCCCTCCAGGCGTGGGGCCCGCTGGCCCAGGGGCGCTACACCGGACGGCCCGAGACCCCGCAGGAGCACGCCACGGCCGCGCTCGTCGCGGAGCTCGCCAAGGCCAAGGGCACCACGCCGGAGACGGTCCTGCTGTGGTGGCTCCAGCGGCACCCCGCGCGGATCTCCCCGGTCATCGGCACCACCAACCCCGACCGCATCCGCGCCTGCCGGGGCGCCGCCGTCGAGCAGCCCGACCTCACCCACGAGGAGTGGTACGAGCTGTGGATCACCGCGCGCGGCGCCGCCCTGCCGTAGCCGCACCGACGCACGGGCCCTGAGGGCGCCCGGGCGCACGCGACACCCCGGGCGCGCGGGCCCGGCGCGGCCCCACCCTGCCCCGGGCCGCACGGAGCCGCCCGGGCCCCCGACAGAGCCCCCTCCCGCCCCCGCAAGGGCGACCCGGCACTCGACGACCGCAAGGAGCCTCGCACCATGACCGACGCCCCCGCCCCCTTCGAGCTCCTCGCCGGGGCGCCCCACTCCCCCGTCCTGCTCCACGTGCCGCACTCCTCCCGGTTGCTGCCGCCGGACGTGCGGGCCGGCATCGTGCTCGACGACGCCGATCTGGAGCGCGAGCTCGACCACATCACCGACTCCCACACCGACGAGATCGCCGCCGTCGCCACGGCCTCGGCCGGCACCGCTCCCTGGCGGTTCGTCAACCGGCTCTCGCGGCTGGTCGTCGACCCCGAACGGTTCCCCGACGAGCGCGAGGAGATGCTCGCGGTCGGCATGGGCGCGGTGTACACCCGCACCACGCACCGCGCCGAGCTGCGGCCGGCCGGCTTCGACCCCACGCCGCTCGTCGGGCGGTACTTCGACCCGTACGCCGAGGCGATGACCCGTGCCGTGGACGCGCGGCTGGCGGCGACGGGCCGTGCGGTGATCGTCGACGTGCACTCGTACCCGACGGCGGCGCTCCCGTACGAACTGCACGGCGACGGCCCCCGGCCGCCGGTCTGCCTGGGCACGGACGCCTTCCACACGCCGCCGGCGCTGCTCGCGGCGGCGCGCCGCGCCTTCGCCGGATTCGGCGGGGTGGGCACGGACAGCCCCTTCGCCGGGACGTACGTCCCGCTGGCGCACTACGGGCGGGACGCCCGGGTCGGCGCCCTCATGGTGGAGATCCGCCGCGACCTGTACATGAGCGAGCCGGGAGGCCCGGCCGGCCCGGGGGCGCGGGCGCTCGGGGCGGCGCTCGCCGCCCTGGTCGACGCCGTGACCGACGAGATGCCCGGCGCGGGCCCCGCCGCGTAAAATAGGGCAGGTGAGCGCCCCCAGATACGAGCTGGTGTTCTCCGACGCGGTGGGTTCGGCCCGCGACGTCGTGGTCGTCGAGCGCACGTCCGCGACGGGACCCGGCGGCCATCCCGTGTACGCCGATCCGACCGGGATCATCCGGGCGGAGATCAGCGACCGCGACGAGGTGCGTGTCCTCGCCTCCGGCGGTCACCAGCAGCCCCCGCAGGGTGTGGTCGCCCACCGGCTGCGCGAGGCACCGGAGGGTGGGCTTCCGGACGCCGGGGGCCAGGGCGACGGGTCCCGCGACGTCGCCTAAGCTTCGCGGATGACCACCATCGACCCCTCATCCGAGCAGCCCGAGCCGCGGTACGTGCGCGTCACCATCGAGCTCGTCGCCGAGATCACCGACGAGCAGGCGCTGAAGGCCGCCGCGCTGGACGCCGTCAAGGACGACGAGTACCTCGACGACGCGGAGCGCGCCCAGTCCGTCGAGGCCATCGAGCTGGACCCGTCCGGTTCCCTCGCCCACTTCATCGACCCGATCGCCCTCCTCGGGGACGTCCCCGGCGTGGAGCTGACCTCCGCCACCTGGGAGTCCGCCCACACCGAGTACGACCCGGACGACGAGACCTGGGAGGAGCACCCGGTCGACTGACCGGGGCGCCGGCCGAGCGGCGTACGGGCCGCGCCGCTCGACCGGGACACCGTGCGGCTGGTAGGAGATCCCTGCACGGTACGACTTGCGAGGGGGGCACCATGAAGCCGCTGGAGGCGGGGGATCCGGAATCGGTCGGCGACGGCAGATACCGGCTGGTCGGGCGGCTCGGTCAGGGAGGCATGGGCGTGGTCTACCTCGGCCGCTCCCGCTCCGGCCGGGCGGTGGCGGTCAAGGTCGTCCGGCCCGATCTCGGCACCGACCCGGAGTTCGTGCGCCGGTTCGCCCGCGAGGTGGCGGCGGCGCGCCGGGTCGGCGGCTTCCACACCGCCCCGGTGGTCGACGCGGACCCCGACGGGCATCCGGCCTGGCTGGTCACGGCGTACGTGCCCGGTCCCACGCTGCGGGTGGTGCTCGACCACATGGGCGCGCTGCCCGCGGACAGTCTGACGGTGCTGGCCGCCGGGCTCGCGGAGGCCCTGGAGGCGATCCACCGGGCCGGGGTGATCCACCGGGACCTCAAGCCGGCCAACATCATCGTCGCCGAGGACGGGCCGCGCGTCATCGACTTCGGCATCGCGCGCGCCCTCGACGGCACGGCCGCGCTGACCCGGACCGGCCTGCAGGTCGGTACACCCGGCTATCTCGCGCCCGAGCAGCTCACGGACGGCGCGATCACGCCCGCCGTGGACATGTTCGCGCTGGGCGTCGTGCTGTGCCAGGCGGCGGGCGGCTCGCCCTTCGGCGACGGCACGTCGGCGGCCTGGCTCTACCGGGTCGTCCACGAGGCCCCGGACATCGCCGCCGTCCCCGCGCCCCTGCGGGAGCTCGTCGCCGCCTGCCTGGCCAAGGACCCGGCGGGGCGGCCCACTCCCGCGGCCTTCCTGGACCGGCTGACGATCAGCCACCGGGCGGACGGGGGCTGGCTTCCCGACGAGGCCACGGTGCTGCTGTCCACGGCGCCGCAGCCCCCGGAGACCGTCGTCGTACGCGAGGAGACGGAGCCGGCCGGGCAACCGCAGCTCCCCGCGCCCGTCCCCGCACCCGCACCCGCGCCCACCCCCACACGCGCACCCGCACCCGCACCCGCGCCCGTGCCCGCCGCCGGTCCGGAGACCGAGGGCGGTCCGGCGACCAGGCCGGCGGACGGCGTGGACCGGCGGACCGGGCGGCGTCGGGGCCGACGGACGACCGTGGCGGCGGTGCTCGTGGTGTGCGCGGCCGTCGCCGCGGGCCTGCTGGTCTGGCGGCCGTGGGCGCAGGACGCCGGGAACGGTGCCCAGCCCGGCGGCGGCCCGTCCTCCCCCGGCCCCTCCGCGCCCGCCGCGTTCCCCGACACGACCCTGCTGGTGCGCCAGGACACCGCGCCCGGCTGGCCCCGGGAGTGCCACGGGATCATCGCGGTCCGCCCGGCGGGAACGGACCGGCCGCGCCGGCTCGTGCCGGACGGGACGTGCGACTACCTGCCGCAATGGGCTCCGGACCGCGAGTCGTTCGCGTTCACGCGCGTGACCTCCGAGGGCACGGCGGTGTGGACGGCGAAGGCCGACGGTTCCGGTGCGCGGCGGATCGCGGCGATCTCCGGCGGGCGGGTGTCGTGGTCGCCGGACGGCACCCGGCTCGCCGTGCTGCGCGTACGGGACGGTGTGCAGCAGCTCTTCGAGGTGCGGGTGGCGGACGGGTCCGTCCGGCAGCTCACCGACGGACCGGGACGGGTCGAGGACCCGGCGTGGTCCCCGGACGGCTCCCGGATCGCGGTCTGCATGGAGGCGGGTCCGGGTGACTGGCAGGTCCACACGGTGGACCCGGCGGCCCCGGACCGGGTGCCCCGTCAGGTGACACGGCTGCCGCACCCGGCGCTCGACCCGGTCTGGTCCCCCGACGGCCGGACCTTCGCCTACACCGCCGGGTCCTACCGGGGCCCGACCAAGGGGGACATCCGCCTGGTCGGCACCGACGGGAACGGGGACCGGCCGCTGGCGGTGACGGCGGAGCACGAGATGGACCCGGCCTGGTCGGCGGACGGCAAGTGGCTGGCCTTCGTCCGGGGCCCGTACGAGAAGCCGGTCATCTGGGCGGTGCGCGCCGACGGCACCGGAGAGCGTCGCCTCACCACCGGCGACCTCCCCGAGGGGCACCCCGCCTGGCGATGACGGGGGCCCGGTCGAGGGGTGCGGTGCCGCCGCGGGAGCGGGGCGGTTCAGCTTGTGAGGGAGAAGGCGTCCCCGTACACGCTCCAGTAGAGCGGCGTGTTGAGGTCGAAGTTGCCCTCGTCGAGGAAGCGGCGCTGGGCCGTGCTCACGCGCGTGGTGTCGCTGTGGGCCTCCTCCGTGCGCATCTCCTCCTCGCGCGCGTCGAGGAAGGCGTTCAGGTACGTCCGCTCGTCGCCGCCGCGCGACGGCGGGAGGGCGCGGGAGAGGGCGACCGCGCGGATGCTGCGGAAGCCGGACTCGCCGTGCATCACGGCCGCGTCGTAGTAGGCGAACTGGCCGAGCGCGCGCAGGCCGTCCGCCTTCGCCTGGGAGACGGCGGGGTTGAAGTAGACCCGGTCCCGCTCCTCCTCCTGCGTCTGCTGGAACACCGAGTCCTGGGCGGCCCGGCGCCAGGCGTCGGGGAAGCCGGGGTCCAGGCCCTCGTGGGAGTCCGTGCCGTCGACCTTGCGCAGCGCGGGCAGGTAGGGCGCGAGCGGGTTCGAGGGCTTCTTGGCGGTGTACCGCTCGACCAGTTCGAGCATGTCGCCCGTACCGGAACAGAAGCCGATGATCCCGGCGGTGTAGCCGCGACCGTCCCTGATGTCCTCGATGTAGGCGAACTGGGCGCGCCAGTCGAGGGAGGAGTTCTCGAAGGTGGAGACCAGCTTCATGGCGATCTCCTTCTTCGCCGGGTCGTCGAGGCCCGTGCCGGTGGACGGCGGGGTGGTGGCGCCGGTGCCGTACGCCTCGACCTCCCACAGCGAGTAGCCGTACGGGGTGCCGCGCTGAGTGCCGTAGACGCGCAGGTAGCGGCCGGTGCCGTTGACGGTCAGGTCGTCGGTGCCGCCGTCGCCGGCCGTGGTGGAGTGGATCTGGCGCCAGGTCGAGCCGTCGTCGGAGAGTTCGACGCGGTACGCCTTGGCGTAGGCGGCCTCCCACTTGAGGACGACCCGCTTGACGGCGGTTCCGGCGCCGAGGTCGATCCGGATCCACTGGTTGTCGACGCCTTCGGCGCTCGCCCAGCGGGTGCTGAGGGAGCCGTCGACGGCCTTGGTGCCGGTGAGCGTGCTGGTCTCCGTCGAGGAGGTCGTGACGGGGCGGCCTTGGGCGAGGTTGCCGACCGCCGCCGTGGCGGGCGTGAGGACGACCATCGCCGGGAGCAGGGTTCCGGCGGTCGCGGCGGCGACGGCGAGCGCGGCCGTGCGGTGGCGCCGGCGCGCGTTGATGGTGGGAGGCATGCCACTCCACTTCTCGGAAGAGAATAATAGGAAAGCTTCCTAACTTTCGCTGCCGCGAGATTATGGGGCGCACGGGGGCGGCGCAAGGGTCGGGTCGGCCAAGGGAGTTGGCGCGCCGGGCGAAGCGGCGGACACGGAGAGAGGGCGAGGGCGCGGGATCGGCTCCCGCACCCTCGCCCTCGCCTTGGCCTTCGTCCGCGCCCTCGCTCTCGCTCTCGCCTTTGCTCTCGCTCTCGTTCTCGCTCTCCCGGCCGCCGGTGGTCAGACGCGCTGCCAGAGCGCGGGCACGTTCGGCGGTTCCCAGCCGGTCTGGGCCTGGTGGCCCTGGAGGCAGCGGTAGCTCGCGCCGCCGTACGTGACGACGGCACCGGCGGTGTACACCGTGCCCGCCTTCCACGTGCCGCCCGGCTCCGGCTCACCCGGGCCGGGTCCCGGGCCCGGGTCGGAGCCGGTGGTGCGCAGCGTCAGGCCGTAGTTCTGCAGAATCGGGTTCAACGGCTGGAAGAAGGTCGTGCCGCCGCTGGAGCAGTTGCCGGAGCCGCCCGAGGTCACGCCCTGCGCCTGGCTGCCGGAGATGTACGAGCCGCCCGAGTCACCCGGTTCGGCGCAGACCGTCGTGCGGGTCACGCCCGAGATGGTGCCCTCCGGGTAGGTGACGCTGGTGTTGTGCTGCTGGATGGTGCCGCAGTGCCAGCCGGTGGTCGAGCCGGACCGGCACACGGAGGCTCCGACGGGCTGCAGGACGGAACCCGTCACCTGCACGTTCGCGCCGCCGGCGCCCTTGACGTACGGGGTCGCGGTCCAGTTGGTGTTGGTGGCCACCCAGGCCATGTCGCTGCCGGGGAAGACGGATGCCTGGAAGCTGCCCTGGGCGACCTGGTTGTAGCCGGTGGTGGCCGTCCCGGCGCGACCGCAGTGCCCGGCCGTGGCGAAGCCCTGGGTGGTGCCGCGGGTGATCGCGAAACCGACCGAGCAGCGGCCGCCGCCCATGTAGTAGGCGTCGCCGCCCCGGATGTCGTAGAGCGGGCGGGGCGCCTCCGAGGCCCGGACGACGCGCACCAGTTCGCGGGGCACGCCCGTCGTGGCGAGCAGGCGTGCTCCGGCGCCCGGGCGGGTCTCCTCGACGACGATCCGGTTGGCGCGGACGTCGACGTAGCGGACGGGCGTCTCGGCGCCCGCGGAGTGGTCCAGGGTGCTCTTGGCCGATTCCAGGGCGGTCAGACCGTGGGGCACGACCAGCGCCCGGGCCCCGGTGGCGCGTATCGCCCCCGCGTCGGCGGCGCGGGTGGTCGCCACCGTGAGGGTGGCGGACTCGGGTCCGTCGACCCACGCTCCGGCGTACGTGCCGCCGAGGGCCTGCCGGACACGGGCGGCGGTGGCCCCCGCCTCGGCCTCGTGGGCGAGGCGGGTCAGGGCCTGGGTACGGGTCAGGCCCAGGTCGCGTTCCATGGCGCGGAGCAGCTCGGGCGGGGCGGCGTCCGTGCGGAGCGCCGCGGCGGCGGAGGCGGGGCGGGCCGACGGGTCCGGCGGCGCCGACGGGGGCGCCGCGGTGGCGGAGCCGGCCTGGAGGCCGGCCAGCGCCAGTGCGGCGGCGGCCAGCACGGTCCAGGCCGCGCGGGCGGGTCGTCGGGGCATGGGAGGTCTCCTCGGTGTCGTGGGGGAACTGCCGAAACCGTAGGAAGGGCGGTGCGTGCGGCGGGAGTTGTCAGTCGGCCCTCTACGCCGCGTTATGGGCCGGGGAAGGGGCCGTTCGCCGCTCCCGGAGCGGGACGGGTACCGGGCCCGGGGTCGCAGTCGGGGGCGGGTCCGGGTCGGGGTCTGGGGTCAGGGGTCAGGGGGCCGGGGTCGGGGTCGGGGCCCGGGTCCGGGTCTGGGGTCGGGGTCCGGGGTCCGGGGTCCGGGGTTGGGTCCTGGGTCCAGCCATGGAGCGGCCGTCGTCGAGCGCCCGTCGTCGAGCGCCTGTGGCCGTGGTCGAGCGGCGCAGGACCCCCTCCGCCGAGCGTCACCGCCGAGGAGTCGCGGCGTCACGGACCGGCGAAGGCGACCGGTGCGCAAGCCGCGCTGCGGGCCAGGGCGTCGGCGTGGGCCGCTCGGGCGTGGGCGAGGACGGCCGGGGCGTGGCTCGCCGCGCGTCCCTCCGGGTGCCAGCCGAGCAGATGGCGCCAGATCAGCGGGGTACCGGCGAGGGGCCGGGTGACGAGGCCCGGGGTGGCGGGGAAGGTGGCCCGGCACAGGCCGACCGCGCGCCCCACCTGGACCAGGTGCACACAGGAGGCGGTGTCCGTCTCGTACACGCAGGCGGGGGTGAACCCGGCGCGGACGCAGGCGGCGGCGAAGCAGTCGCCGAAGCAGCCGTCGCCGGGCACGTCGGTCCATGCCTCGGCGGCCAGTTCGGCGAGCCCGATCTCGGTCCTGGGCGCGAGCGGATGGCCGGCGGCGAGCATCACGTACACGGGGTCGCGGGCGACCTCGGTCCAGGCGAGCCGTCCCGCCTCGGGCGGACTGCTCTCGCCGCAGACCCCGACCAGCGCGAAGTCCAGGCGCCCGGCGACGACCCCGCCGGCGATCTCCCGCTCCGACCAGGAGGTGTACGTGGTGACGGGGGCGGAGCCCTCCCCCGTACGGGCGAGCCGGTCGACCAGGCCGCCGAGGAGGGGGCCGTGGGTGCCGCCGAGGCGGTGCCCCGTCGCACCCTCGCGGGCGAAGCGCACCGCCTCCTCCTGGAGCTCGCAGACGGCGGGCAGCACCACCCGGGCGCGATCCAGGACGAGGTCGCCGAGCGCGGTGGCCCGCACGCCCTCCCGGCCGCGTTCGAACAGCGCCCCGCCGAGGGCCCGTTCGATGCGTTTGAGCTGGGCGCTGAGGGCGGGCTGGGCCAGGCCGAGGGCGGTGGCGGCCCGGGTGAGACTGCCCGCGTCGGCGATGGCCCGGATCGTCTTCAGGTGCCGCAACTCCAAGTCCATGCGCAGAGCTTGCCGCCCTCCGCCGGAAAGGTCCAGACCAACGGCCGAGGTCGTGGACCGGTGGCGTTCACCCGGGCATCCCCGTGCCGGGGCGGGGCGTTGCGGTCGGCCACGCCGCACGGCGAGGATGCCCCCCATGCGGAACATCGTGGTCGTCGACGCCCCCTCCAATCTCGGTCTGCGACCCCCCACCCCGGGCACCGTGCCCGGTTGCCACAAGCTGGCCGGGGCGCTCCGCGAGAACGGGATCGTCCGGCGGCTGGGAGCGTTCGAGGGCGGGGTCGTGGTGCCGCCCCGCTACGACCGGGGCAACTGGCAGGAGGGGGACGGCGTCTTCCACGCGGCCGCCCTCGCCCGGTACACCGTCCGGCTCGCCGACCGCGTCCGACGTCACGTGGAGGCAGGGGACTTCACCCTGGTCCTCGGCGGCGACTGCTCCATCCAGCTCGGCGCCGCCCTCGCGCTGCGCCGGCTCGGCCGCTACGGGCTGGCCTCCGTCGACGCCTCCCCCGACTTCCGCCATCCGGGCAACTCGGACCGGATCGGCGCGGCCGGAGGCGAGGAGCTGGCGCTGGCGACCGGGCGCGGCCAGGCGGACCTGACCGACCTGGAGGGCAGGCGGCCCTATCTGCGGGACGAGGACGTCCGGGTCCTCGGTACCCGGGACGCCTTCCTGGAGGAGGCCGAGGTCGTCGAGCTGCGCGCGCTGAAGGTGCCCGTCGCCACGGTCTCGCAGCTACGGGAGTGGGGGCCGGGCGACGTGGGGGCCGCGACCGTCCTCAGCCTGGAGACCACGGCCCTGGACGGGTTCTGGACGCATCTGGACGCGGACGTCCTCGATCCGACGGTGATGCCGGCCGTCGACAGCCCCGACCCGGACGGACTGCTGCCGGACGAACTCACCGCGCTGCTACGGCCGCTGGTGCGCTCCCCGCGCTGTGCCGGACTCACCGTCACGATCTACGACCCCGATCTCGACCCCGACGGCACCGCCGGCGCCCTCCTCACGGACATCGTCGTAGCGGCCTTGAGCGAGACCTGAACCTCCTCCCCCGGCCCCTTCCTTGCCCCCCTCCTCGGCGCACTCCTCGACCCCCTCCCCTGCCCGTTCCGCCCGGCGGATCCGCTCCAGCAGGTGGGCGGCGTGCGGGCGTACGGCGGGGCGGAGAGGGGCCCAGTCCTCCTCCGCCTGCCCCGTGTACACGGCGCGCGCGTGGGCGAGGACCGGCCGCTGCTCGGCGGGCAGCCGGACCAGGGCCCAGTCGGCGGCCGCGTCCTTGGAGCGGATCCGCCCCGTCTCCAGCGTGGTCCAGATCCGGGCGAGCGTGAGCACGACGTTGCGGGTGTCGGTGTCGAGTTCGGCCATGAGGTCCGGGACGCCGGCGACGATCGCGCTGCGGACGTCCTCGGCCGGTACCGGGTCGAGGAGCGTGGCGGGCGGGGGCCCGAACAGGGGTGCGTCGCCCGCGCGGACCATGGTGAGCAGCGGCGCCAGGTCGCGGCTGACCTCCGGCCGGGGCGAGCGGCCTCGTTCGTACCCCTCGCGCAGCCACTCCCCGTACAGGTAGTCGCAGACGGCCGGATGGCGCCACGGCCGGATCTCTCCGGCGACCACGACGATCAGCTCGACGGGGCGAGCCGGCCCACCAGGGGCGCCGGGCCCGGAGAGGGCGAGCAGTCCGTCGGTGAGCGCCCGGCGCTCGTCGGCGGTGAGGCCGCGGCGGGCGACGACGAGCACGTCGAGGTCGCTGTGGGGCCGCAGCCCGCCGAGCACGGCGGAGCCGTGCAGATACGCGCCGAGCGCCTCGTCGCCGAGCACGGTGCGGACCAGGCGGACGACGGCGTCGGTCTGGGGCGTGGTCATGGACCCTCCTGCGGTGGCGGCGCGTCGGCGGAGCCTACCGGCGGGCGCCGCGAGAGGCGATTCCACGCCCCTTCCCTCGACTTCCCTATCGGACCCCTTGTGGGTGTACTTTAGGGAGCCTAAGAGGCAATAGGGGCAGGAGGGGGAGCGGTGCAGCGGTTCTACACGGTGGAGCAGGTCGCCGGTCTGCTCGACCTGCACGTCAAGACGGTCCGCGGGTACGTGCGCGACGGGCGGCTCCCGGCCACGCGGGTGGGCCGGCAGTACCGGATCCGCCCGGAGGACCTGGACGCCTTCACGGGCACGTCGCCCGCGCCGGCGGCCGTCGCCCCCGCCCCGGCGCCGCACGCGGACGTGTCCAGCATCGTCCAGGTCGACGGGGTGGACCGGCGCACCGCCGACCGGCTCGCCAATGCCGTCATGGCCACCGCGCTCGGGCGTCACGGGCGGGCGGGCGAGGCGGAAGCCGGGCGGAGCAGGCTGCGGGTCGAGACCGTCTTCGACGAGGAGCGGGAATCCCTCAAGTTCGTCGTCCTCGGGGATCTCGACACCACGGCCGGCCTGCTCAAGGTGATCGACGCACTGATCGGAGACCCGCGGTGAACACGCTTCAGGACATCCACGGCACGACCGTCATGGTCTGCCCGCCCGACGGCCCCCTCCTGCTCGGGGAGCGGGACGCGACCGATCTGATCGGCGAGGGCACGTACAACGGGGCCACGTGGGTGGCGGTGCCGGTCGAGCGGTTCGCCGAGGACTTCTTCTGGCTGAGCACGCGCATGGCCGGGGACATCGTGCAGAAGTTCGCCCAGTACCGGCTCGGGCTCGTCGTCCTCGGCGACATCAGCGCCCACCTGGAGGCCAGTTCGGCACTCCGGGACTTCGTCCGCGAGTGCAACCGCGGCACGCAGGTCTGGTTCGTCGCCGACACGGAGGCCCTCGCCGCACGCCTCGCCCCCTGACGGCGCCCCGCCCCCGTGGCCCCGTGAAACCCTGCCCGTCACACGGGCTTTCAGCCCTCGGGGACGGGCGTGCCCTGGTGGTAGTAGAGGCGCCAGCCGCTGTCGACCCCGACCCCGTCGCCCACGCCCTCCCCCGCGCCTTCCGCCTTGCGCCAGATCGAGCTGCGGCGCGCCCGGCGACCGCCGAAGTCGGTCTCGTACGTCAGGTGGACGAGGCCGGGGGCGAGGAGCACTCCGCGCATGGCCGTCGGCTCGAAGCGCGGGCCCTCGGTGGCAGCGCCGTCGAGCTCGGGGAGCTCGGCGAGCATCTCCTCGTACGTCCAGCGCCGCCCGGAGGCGCCGACCTCGACGAACTCGGGGTCGAAAAGGCGACGGGCCTCGGTGGCGGAAGCGCGCACGGCGGGGTCCAGCAGCCGCAGTTCGCCGTCCACGGCCGCGGCGATCGCGGCGCTCTCCTCGTCCCCGCGCACGGCACTCTCACTGTTGTCGATCATGAAGGCATCCTCCCCCGGCCGGAAGGCCGTGGCAAGGAATTCGGTACCGACGGGTAGGCGGACGGCCGGTCTTGCTATACCTTCCGTCCAACAGCTTGCTAGACACCGCGTCTAACAAGCGACCGTTTCCGCCCCCGAGGTGACCGAGGAGCCGCACCATGGCAAGCAGCACCGTCCAGCCCGCGGACCAGGCCCGCCAGCCCGAGCGCGAGGCTGCCCGCCGCCTGCTGGAGTCCTCCGCGAAGCTCTCGTACGACCCCGCGACCGAGGTGGACTGGGACACTCCGCTCGACAAGGACTTCCACGGACTGAGCCCCGAGTGGAGCACTCTCTACGGCACCCGCTACTGGCAGGAGCTGACCGAGGCCCAGCGCAAGGAGCTGACCCGCCAGGAGTCCGCGTCGGTCGCCAGCACCGGCATCTGGTTCGAGATGATCCTGCAGCAGATGGTGCTCCGGGACATGTACGCCAAGGACCCGACCGACCCGCGCTTCCAGTGGGCCCTGACGGAGATCGCCGACGAGTGCCGGCACTCGATCATGTTCGGCCGGGGCGCGGCCAAGCTCGGGGCCCCCGCCTACCGGCCGCCGCGCTTCGTCCGCGAGCTCGGCCGGGCGTTCAAGACGCTGGCGGTCGGCGAGGCGGCGTACGCGTCGATCCTCGTCGCCGAGGAGGTCCTGGACGTCATGCAGCGCGACTGGATGCGCGACGAGCGGGTCGTCCCCTTCGTCCGGACCATCAACAACATCCATGTCGTGGAGGAGTCGCGGCACATGAAGTTCGCGCGCGAGGAGACCCGCGCCCGGCTCCGCAAGGCCGGCCCGCTGCGCCGCCACCTCCAGGCGCTCGTGGTCTCCATCGCCTCGTACTTCATCGTCACCAGCATGGTCAACCGCGAGGTGTACGCCAACGCCGGACTCGACGTGGAGCGGGCCCTCGCCGAGGCGCGGGCCAACGAGCACCACAAGGCCCTGATGCGGTCGAGCTGTTCGGGCCTGATGGAGTTCCTCGCCTCGGCGCGGCTGCTCACCCGCCCCGCCGTCGCCGTCTACCGGCGCGCGCACCTCATCTGAGCCGCAGACCCCGCCCGACCGCCCGCCCCGGAACCCCGCGAGCTGACGACGACATGACCTACGCCATCACCCAGACCTGCTGCAACGACGCCACCTGCGTCGCCGTCTGCCCGGTCAACTGCATCCACCCGACGCCCGACGAGCCGGACTTCGGCCGCACCGAGATGCTGTACATCGATCCGAAGTCCTGCATCGACTGCGGTGCCTGCGCCGACGCGTGCCCCGTCGACGCGATCTTCCCGGCGGACTCCCTCTCCGCCGGGCAGCAGGACTACGCCGCCGTGAACGCCGCCTTCTACGAGCAGCGTCCCTCGCGGCCCGCGCCGGAGGACGGCCCCGTCTTCCACGCCTGGGGCGCACCGTCCTTCCCGCGCACCCTGCCCGCCGACTTCGCGCCGATCCGGGTCGCCGTCGTCGGCACGGGGCCGGCCGGCATGTACGCCGCCGAGGACCTGCTCCTGCACACCAACGCCGAGGTGACCCTGGTCGACCGGCTGCCGGTGGCCGGCGGCCTCGTACGGTACGGGGTGGCACCGGACCACCCGGCGACGAAGCGGATCGGCGACACCTTCGCCCGGTTCCACACGCACCCCCGGGTACGGATGTACCTCGGCGTCGACGTCGGTACGGACGTCACGGCGGAGGAACTGGCCGCGCACCACCACGCCGTCGTGTACGCGGTCGGCGCGGCGGCCGACCGGCGCCTCGGCATCCCCGGCGAGGACCTGCCCGGCAGTGTCTCCGCCACGGCCTTCGTCGCCTGGTACAACGCCCACCCCGAGGTCGCGCCGGACGCGATCGACCTGTCGGGCACCGAGCGGGTCGTGGTGGTCGGTACCGGGAACGTCGCCCTGGACGTCGCCCGCATCCTGGTCTCGGACCCCGAGGCGCTGGCCGCGACGGACATCGCGGACCACGCGCTCGCCGCGCTGCGGGCCTCCGCCGTGCGCGAGGTGGTGCTGCTCGCCCGGCGGGGCCCCGAGGACGTGTCCTGCACCGCGCCCGAACTCCTCGCCCTCGGCAGGCTCCCGGGCGTGCGCCTGGTCGTCGACGACCACGACCCGCGCGTCTGGGAGGCCGTGGCCGGCGCGGCGCCGCACGAGAAGGCGGCGCTCCTCCGGGACGCCGAGCGCGAGCGCGTGGAGTGGACGGCGGCACCGGGGCCGGAGCGGCGCATCGTCTTCCGCTTCCACTCCGCACCCGAGGAGATCCTCGGCGGGGCGGTGCGCGTGACGGGCGCCACCGGTCCGGTCGAGATCCCGGCGGGAGTGGTGCTGCGGGCGGTGGGCTATCGCGGACTTCCGGTCGCGGGGCTGCCGTTCGACGAGACGACCGGCACGGTCCCGCACCGGGGCGGGCGGGTCGAGGGACGGCCCGGCAGCTACGTCGTCGGCTGGATCAAGCGCGGCCCCTCGGGCGGCATCGGGGCCAACCGGACCTGTGCGGCCGAGACCGTGGGCACGCTCCTGGCCGACGCCGTCGACGGCGCCCTGCCGGTGCCGACGGGCACGGCGCGCGCCTTCGACCGGCTGGCCCGGGGACGCGCCCGGCAGGTGGTCGACGCGCGCGGGCTCGCCGCGATCGAGCGGGCGGAGCGGGCGCGGGGCGAGGAGACGGGCCGGCCGCGCGTGAAGCTGGGGACGGTGCCCGACCTGGTCGCCGCCGCCCGGAGCCGGCGCCGGCTGCTGCGCTGAACAGAGGGGCGCGGGGTCCACTCCCGTGCCCCCTTCGCCCCTTCCCCTCGCTCACACGCGCGGCGTGGCATCCGGAAAGGTCCGGAAGGTCCCGGTATGAGTGCCAAGCATGAGCGAGCAAGCACGCGAGCAGTCACGCGAGAGATCGGCCGTCGTGGTGGGCGTCGACGGTTCCGAGCACAGCCGGCGGGCCCTGGAGTGGGCGCTGGGTGCCGCCCGCCGCCTGAAGGCCCCGCTCACCGTGGCTCATGTGCGTTCCGACGCGCTGCAGCTCGGCAGCGCCCGGATCGCCTCGCTGGGTACGGAGCCGACGCTTCCGGACACGGTCGTGGACGCCCTCGCCCTGGAGGTCGGCCCGCGTGCCGAGGGCCTCGACGTGCGGTACGCCTCGCTGGACGGGTCCGTCGTGGACGCCCTGTCGGAGGCGGCCCGCGACGCGCGGCTCCTGGTGGTCGGTTCACGGGGGCGGGGCGGCTTCACGAGCCTGCTCCTCGGCTCGACCAGCCGGACCCTGGCCGCGTCGGCGCCCTGCCCGGTGGTCGTGGTGCCGCACGAGGCGCGGGCCGCCTCCCTGGAGAGCGGGTCCGGAGCGGGCCGGGTGCTCCTCGGGCTGCACCCCGAGGAGACCCCGGACGAGGTCGTCGACTTCGCCTTCCGGGCCGCACGGTCGCGCGGGGTGCCGCTGGAGGTGGTGACCGCCTATCCGGTGCCGCCCTCCCCCGCGCTGCTGATCGGCGCGCCGGCGCCCGCGCTCCAGGTGCCGCCGCCGATGCCCGACGAGACGCCGGACCTGGTGGACGCCACGGCCCGCCACCAGGAGGAGCGGCTGCGGCCCTTCACCGAGCGCCATCCGGAGGTCGAGGTGATCCCGGCCGTCACGCCGGCCGACGCGGCCGGCCGCCTGGTCGAGGACTCCCATGACGCCGGCCTGCTCGTCGTGGGCCGCCACCGCAGGCACCGGGTCGAGGCGCTGCTCGTCGGCTCGGTCACCCATGCCGTGCTGCACCACGCGGCCTGTCCGGTCGCCGTGGTGCCGCCCCTGGCGAAACCCTGAGGCCGCCGGTGAGGCGAACCGGGCCCGCGCCCCGCCGTGCGCCGTCGCGTGAGCCCGGGCAGCGCCCGAGCAGGAGCGGGCGGGAATGCGCCGCTTTCACCTCTTCGGGTGATGGCGGATGTGGAGAAACGTGTCTTCCTCCGGACCCGCCACGACCCTCGATGCACGGGGACCGATCCAGTGGAGCGTGTCCATGCATCTGATCCGACGCGGCGATCCGCATCTGGCCGTCCGGTCGAGCGAGGACCTGACCACGGTCGAGCTGTACGGCGAGCTCGACCTGGTGCTGGTCCAGCGCGTCCGGCCCGAACTCGACGTGCTGGCCCGCGAGGCGGCCGCACTCGCCGTCGACCTGCGCCACGTCACGTTCTGCGACGCGTCGGGGCTCGGGCTCCTGGTGCGCTGTGCGCAGCGCGTGCAGGGGCGGGGCGCGGTCTGGCGCCTGGTGTGCGACCAGCCGATGATCCTGCGCCTGGTGCGGCTCGCCGGGCTCGACGACGTACTGCGGCCGTCGCCGCCCGCCCCGCCGGGCCCGTCCCCCGGGGACGACGGGCCTCCAGGGCAGCGCGCGGGCCTGCCGGGGCGGCTGCCGGTGTGACCGGCGGTGGCCGCCGCCCCGGCCGGGGCGGTACGGGGTCAGGCGGGGAGCAGCTCGCCCGCGCCGCCGTGCTCGCGCGTCTCGCCGGGGAAGGCGGACGGGTGTCCGGCCGGCGGTCGCAGGCCCGGCAGCCGGAGCTCGATGATGCTCCGGACGGCCGACCACTCCTCGTCGAGGACGGAGTAGAACGCGGTGTCGCGGACCACTCCGTCCAGGCCGCGCGAGTGGGCCCGGCGGACGCCTTCGCAGGTGGCGCCGAGCCGTTCGATCGCGACCCGGGAGCGGGTGTTGCGGGCGTCGGCGCGCATCGAGATCCTGCGGACGCCCCAGGTCTCGAAGGCGTGCCGCAGCATGAGGTACTTGGCCTCGGTGTTGACGCCGGTGCCGCGTGCCTCGGCCGAGATCCAGGTGTTCCCGATCTCGGCCGCGTCGGGCACGGCGGTGAGCGGGTCGCCGTGCGGCACGCCGGTGACCGGCGGCCACACCAGGGGCCCGCGCCAGTAGTCGAGTTCCAGGAAGCGGGTGGACCCGAGGACCCGGCCGGTCAGCGGATTCACCAGGGCGAAGGGCAGCGCCTTGCCCGCCGCCTGTTCGGCGAGGGCACGGGCGATGTAGTCGCAGGAGGCGTCGAGGCCGTGGGGCACGGCGGTGTAGGAGTAGGACGCACGATCCAGTGCGCCCGCCCAGGCGATGCCCTCGGCGTGGCGCATGGCCAGCGGCTCCAGGCGCACGGTGCGCCCGGCAAGGACTACAGGTACTGGCACGGAACCTCGGGTCTTTCACGGGCAGGGGTCATCGCACGCCGGATCGCGGCGGGATGAAGGGGTGAGGTTCTCGTCCGGTGCCGCCCCCTTCGCCGAAGGGCAGACAGGCGACTGAAACGGTTCGTCACCGGTGCGAGGAGGAACAGTATGCAGCCCCGAGCGCCCGGAGAACAGAACCCCACACGAACCCGAGCGCACAGCCGGGTGAATGTCCGGTTCACCCCGATCCCGCGTTCGACCCGAGGGGTCCCCGCCGATGCCCTAGGAAGCGGTGTCCGCGCAGGTCGGATGGCCCCAGCCGTCCGGATTCTTCATGATCGTCTCGCCCTTTCCGTACGGCTGTCCGCAGCGGCACCTGCCGGGGAAGCGGGCCTTGAGCGTGGGCCCCGAGGAACCCGAGCCCGCGCGCCTCGGCCGGGCGGTGCCGGCGGAGGCCCTGGGGGCGCGCTTGGCGGCCGGGCGGGCGGAGCCGGGCTCGGGCGGCGGCAGCGGTGAGCCGGCGGCGGACCCGGCGGGCTCCTGGGTGCGGGCGCTGTGGCTGGCGGCCCGGTCGGCGGCGTCGTTGAGCGGGTCGCCGTCGACCTGGTGGGCGGGCGTGTAGACGAATTCCACGCGCCGGTCGGCGAGCAGTTCGTCGATGGCCACCACCAGTTCCTTGTTGGCGACCGGGGTGCCCGCCGAGGTCTTCCAGCCCTTGCGGCGCCAGCCGGGCAGCCAGGTGGTGACGGCCTTCATCGCGTACTGGGAGTCCATCCGCACCTCGGCGGGGACGGCGGGGTCGAGCCGCTCCAGGAGCCGTAGCAGCGCGGTGAGTTCGGCCACGTTGTTGGTCGCCGTGCCGAGCGGGCCGGCCTCCCAGTGGGCGACCTCGCCGCCCTCGGTCCCGATGACCCAGGCCCAGGCGGCGGGCCCGGGGTTCCCCTTGGAGGCGCCGTCACACGCCGCGATGATCTTCTCTGTCATCCCTCGATCCTGACATGCCCCGGGACCGCCGGGGGACCACCCTCGGCGGCGGCCTGGCGGGCCACCCCGGCGGCCAGGGCGTCCCGCCCGATGGCCTCGGTACGGGTGGAGGGCACGGTGCAGGCGTAGGCACCGGCCACCACGCCGTGCCGGGCGCACGTCGAGGCGTCCGCTCCGGCCAGCCACGCGTACAGGAAGCCGGCGGCGAAGGCGTCGCCGGCACCGTTGGAGTCGACGACGGGGGCGGGCGGGGTGGCGGCGGGGACGTGGAGCAGCGCGTCGTCCGGGCCGGTCAGGAGGTAGGCGCCGGCGGCGCCCGCGGTGCCGACGACCACGGAGGCGCGGCCGCGGGCGGCGATGTCCCGCAGGGTGCGCTCGGGGTCGTCGAGCGCGGTCGTGGACAGGAACACGATGTCGGCGGCGAGCGCGAAGGGCTCGTGGTAGGCGGAGCGGCCGTCCCAGTCGTGCAGGTCGGTCGAGATCGTGACGCCCGCCTCGCGCAGCACGGGCAGGGCGTGGGCGCAGGGCTGGGTGAGGGAGACGTGGGCGTGCCGGCTGCGGGCGGCGAGGGCCTTGACGGTCCGCGGGGGCAGCCGGTCGTCGTCGTGGCCGCGGGTGGCGTCGTAGAGGGAGAGCCGGCGCCCGTCGGGGCCGACGAGGTTGACGGCCCGCTTGGTGCCGGCGGGCTGCCGCACCTCGGTGAGCGGGATGCCCTGGTCGCGGTGGAAGGCGCGCACGAGGTCGCCCTCGGGGTCGGCGCCGATCATGTCGAGGTGATGGGTGCGCAGCCCGAGGCGGTGCAGCCCGAGGGCGACGAAGTCGCCGGTCTGTCCCGCCCGGGTCTCGATGCCGGGCCGGATCATGTGGCTGTCGGCGTAGGGCAGGGGCAGTTCGGGGACGTGGACGATGGTGTCGACGCCCGCTCCGCCGAGGACGAGGACGTCGATGAGGACGTCGATGTCGGACCCGGGGCCGGGCCGGCCGGGGCCGCTGTCGTGGGGGCTGCTCATGCGGGCAGTCAAACAGCGGCCACCGACGGCCTGCAAGATCCTTCAGTTGTTTTCCGCAAGACTCGGGGAGGAGGCCCCGGTGTCCGTGGTGTCGGCCGCCGGGAGGCTGTCCATGAAGGAGCTCACGGAGAAGACCGCGCGGCCGGGGCCCGCCGGGCCGTAGCCGGGGGGCGAGCTCAGGCCGTGGGACTCCATGGTGGCCCGGTAGGCGTCGAGGAGCCGGATGTGGTACTCCAGCGGGGCTCCGGCCGGGTTGGCCTTGCCGAGCGGTGTGGTGGGCTCCGGGCACCAGGTGGTGAAGCGGGGCGTGATGCCGCGGGACATGAAGTACTCGAGGCCCTCCGTGGTCGAGGCGATCGCCTCGTCGACCGTCGTGAAGCCGAAGGGCTCGGCCATCTCCACGCCCGCCACGAAGTTGGGGATGACGTTGCGCGGGCCGAAGACCTCCGCGGAGTCGAGGATGCGGCGGTGCCACTCGTCGCGGCCGACGTAGCGCTCCTTGCCGGGGCAGTACAGCTCGAACAGACGGCGGTCCCACACCTCGTAGTTGGGGTGGTAGATCTGGATGCCGTAGTCCTTGAAGCGCTGCACGTCGGCCTTGGGCAGGGCCTGGGCG
This sequence comes from Streptomyces sp. NPDC006339, assembly GCF_040612775.1. Taxonomy (NCBI): domain Bacteria; kingdom Bacillati; phylum Actinomycetota; class Actinomycetes; order Kitasatosporales; family Streptomycetaceae; genus Streptomyces; species Streptomyces sp. NPDC006339. Next base: position 87,295 of record NZ_JBEXQW010000027.1, on the reverse strand, counting down.
ACGACCTTGCCGATCCAGCGGCCGGGGAAGCGCTCCTCGATGGCCTGGGCGTACTGCCCGTAGAAGTCGGCCTCGTCCTTGCCCGCGACGCGGGAGGTGACGGCGCCTCCGGTGAGGGTGTACGCGGTCGAGGCGCCGGCCGTGTCGTACTTGTCGATGATCTCCAGCGCCTCCAGGACCTCCTCCACCGGCTTGACCCCGGTGTAGGGGCGGCCGGCGGCCTTGTGCTGGCGCCAGTTGTGGTTGATGTCGCAGTACTGGCACTCCTCCTTGGCGCCGAAGTACTGGCAGACCCGGAAGACGGTCAGATAGATCAGATAGCCCCACTGGATGGTGGGGGCGACCTCCATCACCGACTTCCCGTTGGCGAGGGTGTGCCGGTAGTACTCCGGCATCGGTGGCAGGCCGACGTCGGCGATGCGGCGTCCGTCGAGGTAGAGCCCGAGCAGGCCGTCCTCGCCCGCCGCGACCCGGTACGGCGAGGTGGGGTTCACGCGGACGGAGACCACGGTGCGGCGCAGCTCGTACGGGCCGCCGGTGAGGACGATCTCCTCCGGCGGGCGGCGCAGCGCGGCCTGGCCGAGCTCGGGCAGGGTGCGGTGGTCGAAGGAGAAGATGAAGTACGACTTGGGCTTGACCTCGCCGGACGCCTCGTCGCCGGACTCGGTGAGCGCCGAGTCGTCGAAGGCGATGCCGCCGCGCAGGAGGTCTTCCTTGATCACCGCCTCCTTCGGGACGTGCGGGAAGCGGTGCATGAGGTCTTCGACCTCGTCGGTGCGGCGGATCATGCGCGAATACATCTCCTCGGTCGTGCGGTCACGAGCGTGGTGGGCCACCGTCCACCCTAGGACGGCGCCGCGGCGGCCGGCATCCGGCCCCGGTCGCGGCCGTGCTCCGTCTCCGGGCGGGCCGCCCGGGCGCCCTCGGCGTGCCGGACCGCCCGCGGCGGCACCTCCCTGGGGAACGGCCGTCTAGAAGTTGCCGTAGTTGACCTGCCAGGTGGGCAGGCCCATCCGGCGCCAGACGGCGACGACCCGGTCGCGGTCGTCGAGCGAGACGCGGACCGCGTAGCGGTGGCGGACGTGCGCGTCGAAGAGCTCGGCCTTGACGAGGTCGTCGGAGCGGCCGTCGTCGGAGGGCCGCATCCACAGCTCGTCGTACGGCACGCCGTGCCGCTCCAGCCATGTCTCCGTCATCTCCCGGTGGTCCTCGCTGCGGCCGGAGAGCAGCACGATCCGGTCCTGGTGGGAGCCGCGGAAGGCGCGCAGGGCGTCGCGGACGGGGACGTTGAGGAGATCGAGGTCACAGCGGGTGAAGTCGTACGGTCCGCGGTCGCCGCGCAGCGCGAGGGTGCCGTCGATGTCGCAGAGGACGGCGGAGGGCAGAGCGGTGTCGGGGACGTAGGGGGTGGCGGCGGGGCGGTCGTTGAGCCAGTCGTCGGTGAGGCGCCAGCCGCCGCGGGTGGCCTTGGCGTGCTTGTCGGCGAGGATGCGGATGATCTCCTCGCCGACGGGCCGCGCACGGGCGGCGTCGCGGCGGACGCACTCGTCGACGGGTACGTCGGTGAAGTCGTGCACGACGAAGGTCGCCTCGCGGCCCGCCAGCGCGGCCTTGAGACGGCGCGGGATGTGCGGGGTGAGGTGGGTGTTGTCGACGACGACGTCGAAGCCGTCGTCGACGGCGGCGCGGATCGCCGCGTCCTGGATGCCGAGGACGGTCTGCTCGTGGGCGTGCGAGCGGCGGTCGCCGCCCGGCAGGTCGAGCATGGTGCGCAGGTCGTCGAGGTTGACGCGGCGCATCCGGCCCTCGGACCGCTCCTGCAGGGCGCGGGCGGCGGTCGTCTTGCCGGAGGCCGGCAGTCCGGTCATGACATGGACCAGGGGCACGGTCAGTTCTCCTCGTCGGTGGTGAAGGGGTCGGCGGCCTCGGGGCGCAGCTCGCGCCAGACGAGGAGGTCGGTCGGGCGCCCGTCGAGGCGCAGGAAGAGGGCGGAGCGCAGGCGCGGGTCGGGCAGTTCGCGGGCGGCCCGCGCGAAGGCGCGGCGGTCGCCGGCGAGGTGGGCGAGGGAGGCGTATGCCTCGTCGACGGCACGGGTACGGGCGGCGAAGTCCTCCTCCAGGCGGGCGATCACGGATCGTACCCAGGCGTCGAACTCGTCGGGCACCTGCTCCAGGAGGGCGTCGAGCGGACGTCCGCCCTGGGAGCGGATGCCGCCGAGTTCGGCCTGGGAGAGGCCGAGGCCCTGGGCGAGGGTCTTGGCGGACATGCCGGCGAAGCGCTGGATGCCGTGGCCGCGCCAGATGTCCCGTTCGGTGACGCCGGTGAGGACCTTGTGGAGCCGTACGTACTCGGAGATCTTGGCCTTGGCGCGGACGCCGGAGGCGAAGCGGAGGACGAAGCCCTCGGCGTCGGTGCCGGTGGCGGGGCTGCCGTCGGGCAGGGTGTTCGTCTCCGTCAGCTTCAGCAGGGCGTCGAGCGGCATGGGCGGGTGGACGGTGACGACCGAGCCGATGCCCCGCCAGGCGGTCGCGGCCTCGGCGAGCGGCGTCTCGGTGCCGTCGGGGCCGAACGCGGCGAGCAGGACGAGGTCCCTGCGGTCGCCGTAGTCCACGACGATACGATTCTGCGGGTAGACGATCTCCGCGAGGTACGTGGTCCCGGGCACCAGCGCCGAGGTGTCGGCGCCGTCGAGGTGCCGCTGCGCCCAGGTGGCCTGGGTGCTGATGAAGGAGCCCTTGGAGGCGACCCGCCACCGGCCGTCGTAGTGGAACACCACGCCGAGGCTGCCGTCCACCTTCTCGTACACCTCGAACGGCTCGTCGGGCAGCGCCGGCGCGTAGGGGCGGCCGGTCTCGTGCTCGGAGACGTTGAAGAACTTGGGCAGCGGCAGGGCGACGATCCGGCCGGTGCTGTCGTCGGCGACGAGTCCCCGGCAGCGGGTGGTGACGCTGTTCCAGACGCCTTCGTACTGACAGGTCCGCGTGTACGTGTAGATCGACAGCGGCAGCTCGGGGTGTGACTTGCGGGTCACGTGCCCGGCTTCGACGGCGGCGGCCAGCTCGTGCGGCGGCAGCAGCGCGTCGAGAGTCAGGTGGGCCTGGCTCATGGGGTTTCCCTCCCGGTTTCGAGGGGGCCCATTCTTCTGCCCCGCGCCCGCTCCGACCAGCGAATTAGCTCGCGGACCGGTGGACTTGGCCGGTGCGGTGCCGGCGGTGTTCCGGTGCGGTGTCCGGCGGGGTGCCCCGGCGGAGGGCCGGGCGCGGCCGGCCGGGGCGGGGTCCGGCATCCGGGCCGGTGCCCGGCGCTGTCCGACGGGCCCCGTAGACTCGCCGCCCGAAGAACGTCGCGGAAAGCCGAGGAAGCGAGCGCAATGAATTACGCGGACACCACCGCCCCCATCTACTCCGAGCTCATACGCGAGCAGGGGGACGTTCCCGGGGACGTACGCCGGACCGCCGAAGAAGTGCTGCGCGACCTCAGCCGTGTGATCCAGATGCCGCCGGCCGGACTGGGCCCGGCCGGCGCGCCGATGCAGTAGGAGGGAGTCCGTCGGCATGACGGATACCGGCGGGACGACGGGCGGGGCGGGCACGCCCGGCCATGAGCGCGTGCGGCGCGGTTACGACGCCGTGGCCGAGGAGTACCGCGCCCGCATCGGCGGGGAGCTGGACGGCAAGCCGCTCGACCGGGCGCTCCTCGCCGCGCTGTGCGAGCAGGCCGGTGACGGAGCCGTGCTCGCCGACCTGGGCTGTGGCCCCGGGCACGTCGCCGCGTGGCTGGCCGGCCGAGGGTGCGCGGTGGTCGGGGTGGACCTGTCCCCCGCCATGGTCGCGATCGGCCGCGAGCGGCACCCCGAGGTCGCGTTCCGCGAGGGCGACCTGCTGCGGCTGCCCGCCCGGGACGGGGAGTTCGACGGCGCCGTCGCGCTCTACTCCCTCATCCACCTCTCCCCCGCCGAGCTCGGGCCCGCCCTCGCCGAGATCCACCGGGTCCTGCGCCCCGGCGGCCCGCTGCTGGTCTCCTTCCACCGGGGCACCGGGGTGAGAAACCTCACCGAGTGGTGGGGGCACCAGGTGGACATCGACTTCCACCACCTGGAGCCCGCGACCGTCGCCGCCGCCCTGCGCGAGGCCGGGTTCCTGATCGAGGCCGAGCTGGAGCGGGCGCCGTATCCGCACGAGGCGGAGACCCGGCGCTGTTATCTGCTGGCCCGCCGCGCGGACTGACACGGCGGGACTCACCGCACCGCGCCGTGTGCGTCGCGTCAGCCGTTGCGCGCGCCGAGCGTCCGCCAGAGGAAGGTGTGCTCCAAGGCGCTGTTGTGGGCGACCTGTTCGTGGTCGGTGGCCCCGGCGTGGCCGCCGGACAGGGTCTCGTGCAGCAGCACCCGGTGCCCGAGCTCGCGCAGTCGCGCGGCGGCCTTGCGGGCGTGCCCGGGGTGGACCCGGTCGTCGCGGGTCGAGGTGGTGAGCAGCACGGGCGGGTAGGGCCGGTCGGCGGTGAGCCGGTGGTACGGCGAGAGCTCGGCCAGGTGCGGCCGGTCGGCGGGGTCGTCGGGGTCTCCGTACTCGGCGGTCCAGCTCGCTCCGGCGAGCAGGGTGTGGAAGCGCAGCATGTCGAGCAGCGGGACGTGGGCGACGATCGCGCCGAACAGTTCGGGGCTGCGGACCAGCATCGCGCCCATGAGCAGACCGCCGTTGCTGGCGCCGGTGATGCCGAGCCGGTCGGGGGTGGTGATGCCCCGGGCGACGAGATCGCGGGCGACGGCCTCGAAGTCCTCGTAGGCGCGGTGCCGGTCGGCCTTGAGGGCACTGCGGTGCCAGCGGGGGCCGTACTCGCCGCCGCCGCGGATGCCGGCCACCACGTACGTACCGCCGCGGGCGAGCCAGGCCCGGCCGCGCACGCTGTCGTACGAGGGGGTGAGGGCGACCTCGAAGCCGCCGTACCCGGTGAGCAGGGTGGGGGCGGGGTGGTCGGTGCCGCCGACGACGGTGTACGGGACGCGGGTGCCGTCGGCGGAGCGGGCGAAGTACTGACGGGCGGTCAGGCCGGTCGCGTCGAAGCGCTCGGGCGCCTGTTTGATCGGCTCGCCGGGCAGGCCGATCTCGCCGCGGTGCAGGGTGGTCGGCCGGAGGTGGCCGGTGAGGGAGAGGAAGTACTCGTCACCGGTGTCCGGGTCGGTGTCGGTCAGGGTGGCGGAGACGAGCGGCGGGACGTCGGCGAGCTCGCCGCGCTCCCATCGGCCGGTGGCGTCGTCCGGGGTGAGGACGTGGATGCGGCTGGAGACGTCCTCGAGGGTCTCGACGATCAGGTGGTTGCGGGTCCAGGCGTGACCGGCGAGGGCCGTGCGCTCGTCGGGGGCGAACAGCACGTCGGGTTCCCGCCGGCCGGCGAGGAAGTCGTCGAGGCGGAAGGCGAGCAGGGAGCCTTCGGGCTGCCCGAGCCAGGGCCGCTTGGGGGTGACGAGGAGCCATGCGCGGTGCACGGAGGTGTCGGCGTCGTCGGGGACGTCGATCCGGCGCAGCTCGCCCTCCGCGGTGAGCAGATAAGTGTCGTGGTGCCAGAAGTCGCGGTAGCGGACGACGAAGTCGCGCTCGAAGCCCTCGGTGGGGTCGTGCCAGGCGGAGACGGCGAGGTCCGACTCGGCGACCTCGTGGACGAGTTCGGCCTCGGCGAGCGGGGTGCCGCGGCGCCAGCGGCGGACGGTTCGGGGGTAGCCGGACGCCGTCATGGAGCCGGGGCCCTCGTCGGTGCCGACGAAGACGTGGTCCTCGTCGATCCAGCCGATGTCGGTCTTCGCCTCGGGCAGTCGGAAGCCGTCCGTGACGAAGGCCCGGTCCTGCAGGTCGTACTCCCGCACCACGACGGCGTCGCCGCCGCCCCGCGCGAGGCTGACGAGGGCCCGCCGGAACGCGGGCCGCAGGACCCGCGCCCCCGCCCACGTCCAGTCCTCGCCCTCCGTCTCGGCCAGTGCGTCGAGGTCGAGCAGCACGTCCCAGGAGGGCTCGTCGGTGCGGTACTCGTCCAGGGTGGTGCGGCGCCAGACGCCTCGGGTGTGCTCGGCGCTCTGCCAGAAGTTGTAGAGGTACGGGCCCCGGCGCGTGGTGTACGGGATCCGGTCGGGCGCGTCGAGCACCTCGCGCAGCTCGGTCACGAGCCCGGCGAACTCCTCGCCCCGCGCGAGCTCGGCCTCGGTCTCGGCGTTGCGCTCCCGCACCCAGGCGAGCGCGCGCTCGCCCTCGACCTCTTCGAGCCACCGATAGGGATCGGTGTCGCTCTCGCGGGGATCGGTGTCGCTCTCGCTCACGCCCGGTGCTCCTCTTGTTCGTCCCGCTCGTCCACCGAAGGACGGTACACCTGCCCCGGACGGCCCTTTCGCTTCAACGATCAACTGGTCACAAGTCAACCAAATCAGGAGCAAGTCAGGCGTTTTCTCCCCCTATGAGGTGGTTAGCCGCAGGAGGACCGCGACAACGCCAGGAGGGTAAACATGATCGCCCAGGAACAGATCCCGACTGTGCTGGACCATCCCGTCTACGACGCGGAGGGCAAGAAGGTCGGCGAGGCCAAGCACGTCTTCGTCGACGACGTGACCGGGCGCCCCGAATGGGTCACCGTCAAGACCGGGATGTTCGGCAGGAGCGAGTCCTTCGTGCCCATCAAGGACGCTTCTCTGGTCGACGACCATCTGGAGGTCCCCTACCCCCAGGACCGGATCAAGGGAGCCCCGCACGTCGACGTCGACGGCGGCGGTCATCTCGACGCGAGCGAGGAGCAGCGCCTCTACGAGTACTACGGCATCGCGTGGGACGAGGCGTGGCAGCGTGCGAACCAGCCCGGTGAGGAAGGCTGGGCGGCGCAGGGCACCGCCGGTACGGCCGGAGCGGCGGGCACCGCCGGAGCGGCCGGCCTGAGCGACCGGCGCGGAGGCGGCCTCGGGGACGAGGACATGGGCATGGCCCGGACGGGCCGCGGGGTCGGCGACGACGCGATGACCCGGTCCGAGGAAGAGATGCACGTCGGCACCGAGCGGGTCGAGACCGGACACGTGCGGCTGCGCAAGTACGTCGTCACCGAGGACGTCCAGCAGACCATTCCGCTGCGTCACGAGGAGGTTCGCGTGGAGCGCGAGCCGATCACGGACGCGAACCGCGGCGAGGCCCTCTCCGGGCCGGAGATCGCCGAGGCCGAGCACGAGGTGATCCTGCACGAGGAGCGCCCCGTGGTCGAGACCAAGGCGGTCCCCGTCGAGCGGGTCCGTCTCCGCACGGACGAGGTCACGGACGAGGAGACCGTCACCGGTCGGATCCGCAAGGAGCGCATCGAGGTCGAGGGCGACGACGCCGGTGTCCTCCGGGACCCCGACGAGGGCCCCGGCAGGTGACGAGGTCGCACCGCCCGTACTGAACGCGGGCGTTGTCGGCACGGTGGGATCGTGAGCACGGCGAAGACCTCCGGTGCGGTGGAGGCGTGAGTCTTCACCGCACACGGAGGTCCTCGTCGTGCCCGGCACCCGGTCCGAGCCCGGGTGCCGGGCGAACCCGCTCGACCGCCCGGCAAACCCGGCGCGCCTCCGTGCGCCGCCGGATTCGCTCTCCCAGGTGGAGTCGGCGCCCGGGGACGCCTCGGGGCCGCCCGGCAGCCGTTGAATGTCCTTCATGAGGCTGACGAGGACGCTCTGCGCGGCGGCCGCGCTCCTGGTGGCGACGGCCGCCGGGACCGCCGCCCCCGCCGCCGGCGTGAACCCCCCGAAGATCCCCACCGTCTTCCTCGGCGACGCCTCCGTCGCCGGGTGGGGCATCGCTCCCGTCGACCCCGGCGGGCTGCTCTGCGTCCGCGCCCAGGAGAACCTTCCGGACGTCGTCGAGGACCAACTCGCCGACCAGGCCATCCTTCTGGACATCACCGCCGACGTGTCCTGCGCCGGGGCCGCCCTCCACCACGTGTGGGAGGAGCAGGACCTCGGCGGCGGCGCGAGAGCCGTACCGCAGAAGCGGGCCCTGACGAAGGAGACGCGACTGGTCGTGGCCGGCCTCGGGGCGGGAACCGCCGGCCTCGGACAGGTGCTGAAGCAGTGCTCGCAGCGGCTGCGCGGCACCGAGGGTTCCCATCTGCCGGACGCTCCCGTGGACGCCGCGTCGCCGGCCGGGAAGTGCGCCGCGTACTTCGCGAGCGGGGCCGGAGCCGACTGGCTGGAGCGGCGGTTCGAGCAGACGGGCAAGGACCTCGACAAGCTGTTCTCCGAGATCACCAGCGAGTCGCCCTCGGCCAAGGCGGTCCTCGTCGGCTATCCGCGGCTCGTCCCGAAGGACCGCGCCCGCTGCCGCGCCGCCCTGCCCGGCGGCACCGAACGGCCGCTCGCCGACGTGCCGGAGGCGGCGTGGGGCTTCCTCGACACCAAGGTGCAGGCCCGGCTCAACTCCCTGATGGCGGCCAAGGCGAAGGAGCACAAGGCCCACTTCGTCGACCTCTACGCGGCCACCGGCGCGGCCACGGCCTGCGACGGCACGGACCGGGCGGTCGGCGGACTGCTCGAACCGTCCGGGGTGACCCTGCTCCACCAGCGGCTGCCCTGGCTGCTCGCGGCCGACGAGACCGGCCGCGACGGCAACGGCGACACCGTCGCCCAGTCGATCGCCGCGATGTACGGGCACGGCCCCGCCTGATCCCGCAGGACCCGCCTGACACGGCGGCCGCGGCGACCTTGAGTGCATCGCCCGCGGGCGGGTAGCCGACGTCGTAGCCGCTTCTCACTCTTTTGCCGGATATGAATGATTTCCGGATGATGGGTTCGGTTAGTCAGGCTGGGAGGGCCTCCGTGGGCCCGTGCTGCAGGACAAGGCGTGGAAAGGCGGTCTTTCACCGTGTCTCGACCGAGAATCCTCGTGGTGGGCGCCGGTTTCGCCGGGGTCGCGTGCGTACGGCGCCTCGAACGGCGGCTGACCGGGCGGGAGGCCGCGATCTCGCTCCTGTCGCCCTTCTCGTACCAGCTCTATCTGCCCCTGCTCCCCCAGGTGGCCTCCGGCGTGCTGACCCCGCAGTCGGTCGCGCTGTCCCTGCGGCGCAGCGAGCGGCACCGGACGCGCATCATCCCGGGCGGCGCGGTCGGCATCGACACGGAGGCCAAGGTCTGCGTGGTGCGGACCATCAGCGGCGAGCTGGAGACGGAGCCGTACGACCACCTGGTCCTCGCGCCCGGCAGTGTGACCCGCACCTTCGACATCCCGGGCCTCGCCGAGCACGCCCGCGGCATGAAGACCCTCGCCGAGGCGGTGTACATCCGCGACCACGTGATCGCCCAGCTCGACCTCGCGGACGCGAGCCAGGACGAGGCGGAGCGGGCCGCGCGCCTGCAGTTCGTGGTCGTGGGCGGCGGCTACGCGGGCACCGAGACGGCGGCCTGCCTCCAACTGCTCACCCACAACGCGGTCAAGCGCTATCCGCGGCTCGATCCGAGGCTCATCAAGTGGCACCTGGTCGACATCGCGCCGACGCTGATGCCCGAGCTCGGGCCCAAGCTGGGCGCGGCGGCGCTCGACATCCTGCGGCGGCGCGGGATCGAGGTCTCCCTCGGGGTGTCGGTGGCCTCCGTGGACGAGAAGACGGTGACGCTCACGGACGGCCGGGTGCTGCCCAGCCGGACCCTGATCTGGACGGCGGGGGTCGCGGCCAGCCCGCTGATCGGGACCCTCGGCGCCGAGACGCACCGGGGCCGGCTGGTGGTGGGCACCGACATGGCGGTGCCGGGTGTGCCCGGCGTGTACGCGCTGGGTGACGCGGCCGCAGTGCCGGACCTCGCCAAGGGCGATGAGGGCGCGGTCTGCCCGCCCACCGCCCAGCACGCCATGCGCCAGGGCAAGGTGGTCGCCGACAACCTGGTGGCGACGCTGCGGGGCGAGAAGACGCGTCCGTACGTCCACAAGGACCTGGGGCTCGTGGTGGACCTCGGCGGCAGGGACGGCGTCTCCAAGCCGCTGGGCGTGGAACTGCACGGCATGCCGGCCCAGGCGGTGGCCCGCGCCTACCACTGGGGGGCGCTGCGCACGAATGTGGCGAAGACCCGGGTGATGACGAACTGGCTGCTCAACGCGGTGGCGGGCGACGACTTCGTCCGCACCGGTTTCCTGGCCTCGAAGTCCGGGTCGCTGCGGGACTTCGAGTACACGGACGCCTATCTCACTCCCGAGCAGGTCCGCGCCCACACCGCCTCCCTGCGCGCGACCGCGTCCTGACCCCCGTCCGGCCCACCAGCGCGTGGGCCGCCGCGGCGAGCAGTTGCGCCGCCGCGGCCGCGAGGAGCGCGCCCTGCGGCGTCCGTTCGGCGAGCGGCCCGGCCACGGCGGCGCCGAGCGCGAAGGCGGTGATCTTGACGCTGGCCCCGGTGGTGAACACCTGGGCCCGCAGCCGCTCCGGCGCCTCCCGGTGACGGACCGCGAACAGGGCGGTGAGCTGCGGCCCTTCGGCGGCGCCGGCGAGCAGCGCGGCGGCCACGAGGACGTCGGCCCGGTGGCTCGCGGTCGCGACGCAGGCCGCCGCGAGGGCCGCCGCCAGGACCAGGGGCGCGATCCACAGGACCGTGCCGGGATCGGGCGCACGGCGGCGCCGGGCGAGCACCGCTCCCGCGCCGAGCGCCGCGAGGGCGGCGCAGGCGAGCAACAGGGCGCCGTCGCCGGGGGATCCGAGGACCCGCGCCCCGAGCAGGGGCACGCAGGCGACGAACAGCCCCTGGCCCAGGCACGAGAGGGTGGTGTTCACGGTCGCCCTGGCCAGCGGCGCGGAGCGGGCCAGGCAGGCGAAGCCGCGTACGAGATCTCCCGCCACCGCCCGTACGGTCGGCGGGTCACCCGTGCCCGGCCGACGGGGCAGCCCTCGGGTGGCGGGCAGCGCGAGCAGGATCAGCGCGGCGGAGGCGGCCACGGCGGCGGGGGCGCCGAGGAGGCGGCCGAGGAGTCCGGCGAGGGCCGGTCCCAGCAGGCTCGCGGCACTGAAGGTCATCGCGTCGAGGGCGTGCGCCCGGTGCAGCCCTTCCTCCGGTACGGCCGTGGAGAGTTGTGCGGTCCAGCCGCCCGCCAGGGCCGGCGCGAGCGTCCCGGCGGCCAGCGCGACCGCGAGGGTGAGCGGGAACGGGACCCGTCCGAGGCTCAGCAGGACGGCGGCGAGCCCGGTCGCGTACAGGACGAGCGAGGCGGCGAGCAGTCGGCCCGGCCGTCCCGAGCGGTCGAGGAGCGCGCCGAGGACCGGTCCGCCGAGCGCCGCGGCGGCCGTGATGCCGGCGAGCAGCGCGGCGGCCGTCGCCACCGATCCGGTGGAGGCGTAGCCGAGCAGCAGCAGCGCGGGCCCGGACATCTCGTCGCCGGTGCGCGCCGCCGTGGCGCCCGCGAGGAGGCGCCGTGCCGCGTGGTGTCGCCGGTCGTTCCGCACCGGCCCGACGCTACGTGGGTAACTCAAATCTCCACAACATGCGTTACATTCGCCGCGTGTCTCCCGCCCCCGCGACCCCCGGCGACGGCGCCGCGCGCCATTCCGTCCTGGCCAACGCCCGGCGCGCCGCCGACCTGGTCAATGTGCTGAGCCGACCGGATCCGCGTCCCGCGCGCCTGGCCGAGGTCGCGGCGGTGCTGCGCGCGTACGGCGAGAGCGAGCCGCTCGGGCTCACGGAAGCCGACCTGCCGGGGCTCCGGGAGGCCGCGGACGCGCTGCGCCCGGTGTTCGCCGCGGACGGCGTGGACGCGGCGGCGCGGGTGCTCAACGCGCTGCTCGCCGAGCGGACCGGCCCGCTGCGGCTCACCGCGCACGGCGGCGCGAGCCCCTGGCATCCGCATGTGGACCGGGACGACGAGGCCCCCTGGGCCGAGTGGTTCCTCGCCTCTTCCTGCCTCTCGCTGGCCGTGCTCCTGTGGGACCGGGGACGCGCGCCGGGCGGGGTGTGCGCCTCGGGCACGTGCCAGGACGTGTTCGTGCCGCAGGGCAGCGGCCAGGAGCGCCGGTACTGCTCGCGCCGCTGCGCCACCCGCGAACGGGTCGCGGCCCACCGGCGGGCCAAGGGCGCGGGGCGGTCCGGTCCCGGGTGACGGGTGGCGGGTCAGCCGGGACCGGACCCGAGCGGCTCAGATGTCGATCACGCGGTAGGCGATCGTGTAGACGCCGCCGGAGCCTTCCAGGGAGCGGTACTGGACCTCGGCGCCGGCCTCGCTGCCGGTGACGAGCGTGGCGCCCAGCTTGTCCGCGCCGAAGGTGTCCTTGTCCCACAGGGTGAGCGTGCGGGCCTGCTGGCGGCCGAGGACCAGCGCCGGGTTGCCGTTGCCGTCGGTCATGGAGCGGACGTAGCCGGCGCCCATCGTCTGGTAGGTGATGCCGCTGCCGGGCCACACCTTGACCTGGTTGCCGTTGGCGTCGGTGATGTTGAGGTACGCCTCGTCGTGGTTGCCCTCGCTGTTCTTGTGGCAGGTCAGCTCCAGGAGCTCGATCTTCACGTAGTCGATCGGCTCGGCCTGGGCGGTGCCGGCGAAGACCCCGAGGCTGCCGAGTCCGAGCAGGGCGGCGGCGGCCATCCGGACGGTGCGGCTCTTGCTCATGGTGAATCCCCCATGTTCGTGACGTCACGTCAGATGACGTCCGGTGTGCGGTCCCGCCGTCCCGGCGGGTCCGTTCGTGCCGTTCCCCTCGGCACGTCCCTCACTGTGCCCGGCCCGCCGGAGCCCCTTCTACGCGCGTTCCACTGGGCGGAACAGCAGGGCGGCGGTCACACGGGAAGCCCCCGGGCGAGTCCCCGCGCGAGCGCCCCGGCGGCCTCCGCGACGGCGTCGGCCAGCGGTTCGAGGCGCCGCCCCGCCCGGACCATGGCGGCGAGCGCGGCCACGGTCCGGCCGTCCGGGGACCGTACGGGCAGGGCCGCGCAGCACACCCCCGCCATCACGTCCTCCCGGTCGAACACGGCGCCCGCGCCCCGCGGCCCGCGCAGCGCGAGGCCCGCCGCCGTGTCGAGCCGGAAGGCGGACCCGTCCCGCAGCGGCAGCACGGGTTCGAGCTCCCCCGGCACCGAACTCACCGTCAGGGCCTGCTCCTCCCGCATCACCACGAGCAGCACGCTTGCCCCGGTCGAGGCGCGCAGCCGGTGCAGCGGCAGCCGGGCGGCGGCCCGCAGGCCCGGGTGCGGCTCCCAGGCGAGGCCGAGCCGGTAGAGCTGCGGACCGACCCGGTAGCGGTGGCCCCGGCGCTCGACGGCACCGAGGGCCACGAGCTGGTCGAGCAGCCGGTGCGCGGTGCCCTTGGGGACCCCGCAGCTCCGGGCGAGCTCGGTGACGCCCGCCGCGTCGCCGCCGTGTCGCCGCAGCGCCTCCAGGAGCGCGAAGGCCCCTTCGAGGACTCCTCTGCCCCGCTGCGCCGTGCACGTGTCCGCCGTCATGTCGCCGTCTCCCCCCGTCTTCCGGCCCGCCCTGCCGCCGTCCCCCGACGGCGCGGCCCCGGACGCCGGGGACACCTTGCGGCAGAACGGACGTACCGGCCAAGCCTTTGCGCGGCGTGGCGTCAGGGCCTGGCGCGGCCGCCCGGGGCGGGCACGGCAGGGGGCGGGGTCCCTCAGCCGGCGAGGACCTCGGCCGGTCCCATGACGACGACGGGCTCCCGCACCGGATCCAGGGCGCGCAGCAGTTCCGTCATGTCCTCGCGCGGGAGGGAGACACATGCCTGGGTGGGCCCGCCGTGGTCGACGTGGATCCAGACGCCGCCGCCCTTCTCCGGACCGAGCGGGCGCTCCTTGTTGAGCGGGGTGGTGCCCGGCACGCGGTTGTAGTCGATGGCGACGACGTAGTCGAAGGAGCCTTCCAGGGGCTCGCCGAGGAAACCGGTGCCGGAGACGGCGAACTCCTCGTCCTGGTCGTACGGCAGGCGTGCGCCGGGGTCGGGGAGCCGGCCGCCGGCGTCGCCGAGGCGGAAGACTCCGGTCGGCGAGCGCAGGTCGCCGGCCACGTGGTTCTCGGTCCAGCCGCGCAGGGCGTTGTGACCGGCCCAGGGTCCGGCGGTCCGGTGCCACCGTCCGGCGGTGTCCCGCTCGTACAGCACGGCGCTGACCATGTTGCCGTCGACGCCGTCGCCGCTGACGACGAGGGCCTGGGTGGTGCCGTCGGGGATGCGGGCCTGGGTGCGGGGGCCCACGCCGGGGATGCGGGACGGGGCGCGGTTGGCGCCGTCGCGCGCCTCCCGCGGCTGCGTCGCGGGCGCGGCGGGCGTCTTCGCGGGTGCCTTGGCGGGCGCGGCGGCCGGCGACGGGGCCGGGGAGCAGCCGGCAAGCACCAGGACCGCGGACAGGGCGCAGGTCAGCACCGTTGCGGTGCCCGCGCGGGCGGGCCTGCGGACGGGCGTGCGGACGGCCATGGGCGGGCCACCTCCGAGGTTCGGGGCAATGCGGGCATGCGTACCCGGTCCGCGCCGGTGCCTGTCGTCCCGGCCGGGTCCCCTCACCCGTCCGGGCCCATGCCGGTCGGCCCCGGCAGGGAGTTGACGGCCCGTGGGGCGAGGGGATCTCCTGCACCGGTGACCGACTCCCCCGCGGACGTCCTCCGCATCGAACGGATCGACCCGGCCGACCCGGCCGCCTCCGCAGCGCTCCTGACGGACTGGCGGCTGATCCACAACGCGATCATTCCGACTGCCCCGCTCTCCCCCGACGAGGTGCGCGCGCGGGCCGGCCGCAACCGGCTCGACGTGGCCTACGCGGCGGACGGCACCGCCGTCGGCTGCTCCACCGTCCGGCCGCCGGACGAGGAGACGCCCGCCGCCACGGTCAACTCCCGGGTCCTGCCCGCCCACCGCGGCCGGGGCTTCGGGACGGCGCTGTACGAGCGGGGCCTGGCGCACGCGAGGACGCTCGGCGGCGCGGGCGTGGAGACGGTGGTGCTCGCGAGCAACGCGGAGGGGCTGCGGTTCGCGCTCGCGCGCGGCTTCGTGGAGGTGGAACGGTACGTGCTGCCCGGAGACACCGTGCCGTTCGTGACTCTGCGGCTCGACGAGGGGACGGCGACGGCAGGGGCCACGACGGGCCCGTAGCGGAAACGCGCTGGACAGGGCGCCGCCGGGCGGGGCACTCTCGGGGCATGGTCGACGGAATCGAGTACACCTCCGCCCGGTGAGCGCCCCGGACGAGCGCCTCGCGCTCGCCTGTCGGCCCTGCCCGTACGCCGTTGTCCTCGACCGGCTCGCGGCCGAAGGGGCCGCCTGCGCACCCACCGGCGGGTGCGCCGTTCCTGAAGAGCGGCCACTCCCCCGGACCGGACCGTGGTCGCGCGGCGAGAGGGCCGCCGCTGCCGTCCCGGGCCCGCGGCCGGGCGGGCCGCGCCGGCTGGACGAGGTGGGCCCGCGCGGTCCCCGTGCGGCCGTCCGGGGCCGCTCCCGGAGCCCTCCCCCGGGCCCGCCGGAGCATCCTGACGAGTCGTCAGATCTGCTCCGTCCCGACTCTGGGAACCTCACGGCCCCGGCGCTACCCTCCGCGCATGATTCCGACCGTGGTGTGGGGAACCGGGAACGTCGGGCGCGCGGCCATCCGGGCCGTCGACGCCCACCCGGCGCTCGAACTCTCGGCCGTCCTCGTCGCGAACCCCGCCAAGGTCGGCCGTGACGCGGGCGAGCTCGCCGGACTCGGGCGCGCGCTGGGGATCGTGGCGCGGGACGACGTGGCGGCCGTCCTCGCGCGGGGCCCGGGCGCCGTGGTGTACGCGGCCTCCGGGGACCTGCGCCCCGACGAGGCGCTCGCCGACGTCGTGCGGGCGGTGCGGGCCGGGGCGGTCGTCGTGACGCCTTCGCTGTACCCGCTGTACGACCGGCGCGGCGCACCGCCGGAGTTCCGGGACCCGGTCCTGGCGGCGGTGGAGGAGGGCGGCGGCTCCCTCTTCGCCTCGGGCGTGGACCCGGGGTGGGGCAACGATGTGCTGCCGCTCCTGGTGAGCGGGCTCGGCAGCACGGTGGAGGCGATCCGCTGCCAGGAGATCTTCGACTACTCGACGTACGAGCAGGAGGAGTCGGTCCGCTTCCTCGTCGGCATGGGGCAGCCCATGGAGTACGAGCCGCCGATGCTGCTGCCGTCGGTCCCGACGATGGTTTGGGGCGGTCAGGTGCGGCTGATGGCCCGGGCGCTCGGCGTCGAGCTCGACGAGATCCGCGAGACGCTGGAGCGGCGCCCGCTGGAGACGACGGTGCGGACCCGCGGCATGGGCGAGTTCGCGGCCGGCACCCAGGGGGCGGTCCGCTTCGAGGTGCAGGGCGTCGTCGACGGGGAGCCGCTGCTCGTGATCGAGCACGTCACCCGGATCCATCCGGACTGCGCCCCGGACTGGCCGGTGCCGCCGGACGGCTCGGGGGCGCACCGGGTGATCGTGGAGGGCCGGCCGCGGATCCAGGTCACCGTCGAGGCGACGGACGAGGGCGAGAACCGCTCCGCGGGCGGCAACGCGACCGCCGTGGGCCGGCTCGTGGGAGCGATCGACTGGCTCGCGGCGGCGGAGCCGGGACTGTACGACGCGCTGGACGTGCCGTTGCGCCCGGCGGTGGGGAAGCTGGGAAGGAGACCGCGGTGATCATCGACATTCCCGAGGGACAGGAGCCGATCGGGTACGTGTGGGGCGACATGGTGCCCGGGATCGGGACGGCGGCGGCGAACTTCTCGTTGTCGGTCTACGCCCACACGACGCTCGGGCTGCGCGAGTTCGAGGCGGCACGGCTGCGGATCGCGCAGATCAACGGCTGCCGGTTCTGTCTGGACTGGCGGACCGACCGGGACGGCGAGAAGGTCGAGGAGGAGTTCGCGGAAGCGGTGCTCGCGTGGCGGACCACGGACGCCTTCGACGAGCGGACCCGGCTCGCGGCGGAGTACGCGGAGCGGTACGCGCTGGACCACCACCACCTGGACGAGGAGTTCTGGTCGCGGATGACGGCGTCGTACAGCCAGGTCGAGATCGTGGAGCTGACGATGAGTCTGGGCTCGTGGCTGGCGTTCGGGCGGCTGAACCGGGTGCTCGGGCTCGACACGGTGTGCGTGCTGCCCCCGCACTGAGGCGGTGACGAGGGGGCCGGCCCGGATGCCCGGCCGGTCCCCTCGCGTCCGTAGCGCCGCAGCCGTCACAGGTCGGTGGCGATGATCTTCTCGATGTTGCGTTCGGCGAGCGCCGTGATGGTGACGAACGGGTTGACGCTGGTGTTGCCGGGGATGAGCGCGCCGTCGATGACGTAGAGGCCGTCGTAGCCGTGCAGGCGGCCGTGGTTGTCGGTGGCGCGGCCGAGGACGGCGCCGCCGAGCGGGTGGTACGTGAGATGGTCGCCCCAGATCCTGTTGCCGCCGAAGAGGTCGGTGCGGTAGATCGTGCCCTCCTTGGCGTTGATCCTGTCGAAGATGGTCTTCGCCGCGTCGATGGACGCCTTCTTCCAGGCCCGGTCCCAGGTGAGGTCGACGCGTCCGGTGGCCGGGTTCCAGCGGAACTCGGCCCGGTGCGGGGTCTTGGTGATGGAGAGGTAGAACGAGGCGTAGGTCTCGATGCCGGTGGGCAGGGGGGCGACCTCGGCGAAGGCGCCGCCCGCGTCCCAGTTGTCGATGCCGGCGGTGGGCATGGCCGACTGGAGCTTTCCGGTGGCGTCCCACATGTGGTTGGCCCGGCCGCACATGACGTTGCCGTTGTCGCCCCAGCCCTTGCCGATCTGGTCGTTGAGGGCGGGCAGCGCGCCGGTGGCCTTGAGGCGGGTGAGGAGCTTGCTCGTGCCGACGCTGCCGGCGGCGAAGAACACCCGGTCGGCGACGACGGTCTTGGTCTCGACGGTGGCGCCGGCGGTGTCGAGCCGCTCGAGGGTGACGGTGTAGCCGCCGCCGGACGCCGGCGTGACGGTGGTGGCCTTGTGGAGCGGGGAGACGGAGAGCCGCCCGGTCGCGGCGGCCCGGGCGAGATAGGTCTTCCGCAGGGTCTTCTTGCCGTGGTTGTTGCCGTAGATGACCTCGCCCTCCAGGGCCGACCGGGGCACGGCGCCCGCGGCCTCCTGCCGCATGTAGTCCCAGTCGTAGACGTTGGGCACGAAGACGAAGGGGAAGCCGGACCGTTCGGCGTGCTTGCGGCCGACCCGGGCGTACTGGTAGCAGTCGGCGCCCTCCCACCAGGACGGGTCCACGGAGGTGACGCCCAGGCCCGCGTTGGCGCGGGGGTAGTAGACGTCGTACATCTCGGCGGGGTCGACGGTGGGAAGGATGGCGGGGAAGAGCTCCCTGCGGGGCGTGACGGCCATGCCGCCGTTGACCAGGGAGCCGCCGCCGACGCCGCGGCCCTGGTAGACGGTGATGCCGGCGAAGTCCTCGGCGTCGAGGATGCCGGTGTGGCGGGGGACGTCCTTGTCGAGCGGGAAGCCGAGGAAGTTGCTCAGCGGCTGCCTGGTGCGGGTGCGCAGCCAGAAGGAGCGGTAGTCGGGCTTCGTGGTGTTGGCGAAGACCTTTCCGTCGGAGCCGGGGGCGTCCCAGGCCATGCCCATCTCGACCATGTGGACGTCGACGCCGGCGAGGGTCAGCCGCAGCGCGGCGACGGAGCCGCCGTATCCGGTGCCGATGACGAGCACGGGGACGTGGGCGCCGGAGGGGATCGGGGAGGTGAGGGCCGCGGCGGTCACGCCGGGGTCGGCGGCGCTCGTGGAGGTGGCGGTTCCGGCGAGGGCGAGGCCGCCGAGAAGAGAACCGGTTCCTGTGACGAATCGACGACGGGTCAGACCTCGGGAAGCCGAGGCCGAAAGGGATCTGTCACGCATATGATGTTCCTCACTCGACGAGTGAATGGGAACACGTTCTACTGGGGCGTTCATGGGAAGTCACGCGAAACCGCCGGGTAACTTGTGGCCGGAATCGGCCGATCACGATCAGCCCGGGGGCCGGGCGCGGGCCGGGTCCGTCGACCGGGGTGCGAGGGAGGCGGCGGCCTCAGCCGGTGGCCGTCAGGGCGGCCACCAGGACGGCCGCGAGCGCGGCCCAGGCCACGGCGCCGGGACCGGCCGCGCGCCAGCCCAGGGCGGCGAGGAGGAGCCCCGCGAGAAGGCCGGCGGCGAGGGCGCGCCGGTCGCGGGTGAAGGAGAGGGCGCGGCGGGCCGTGCCGGGCGTGTGCCGTTCCCGCAGGGCGAGCCGGCAGACGAGCAGCGCGGCCGCGACGGCCGCCGTCAGGGCCAGGACCATGCCGCACCGCCTCTCCCCGCCGCCGTACCCGGGTCCGCGTCCTGCGGACAGTGTCCCCGGGTACGGCGGCGGGCGCGCGTCAGGCCGCGAGGAATGCCTCGATGGCCTCGGCGAGGGCCTTCGGGGTCTCCTCCGGCGCGTAGTGGCCCGCGTCCGGCAGGACCGTGAGCCGGGCGTTCGGGTACCAGCGCAGCCAGGTCGCCTCCATCGCCTCCGCCCCGAGCGCCGGATCGTGGGCGCCGACGACGAGGAGGACCGGCGCCGGGTTGTCGCGGACCCGCTCGTGGAAGTCGGTGCGGGACCAGGAGTCGAGGTAGGCGCGGAAGGCGGTGGCCGAGGAGCGCCGCAGCGAGCGGTCCACGAGCCCGGAGAGCCACTCGTCCCCGTACCGCCCGCCGGTGGTGTTGTCGATGATGGCCCGGCGGTTGCCGGGGTTATCGGCGGCTCCCGCGAAGAGCTCCCAGGTCTCCGCGTCGAGCGGGAAGCCGGCCGCCGACACCGGGGAGACGCCGATGATCGAGCGCACCCGCTCGGGCGCGTCGAGCAGCATGAGCTGGGCCGCCTTGCCGCCCATGGAGTGGCCGACGACGGAGAAGTCGTCCCAGCCGAGGTCGTCGGCGACGGCGAGGGCGTCGGCAGCCACCTCCTCCATCGTGTACGCGCCGTCGGCGTCCATCGCCTCCCCGTAGCCACGGCAGTCGAGGAAGGCGTAGGACCCGGTGTCCTTGTCGAGGTGTTCCCGCAGCGGCGCGAAGCTGGTCCGGTCGCCGAACCAGTTGTGCAGGACGAGGACGCGGTGCGGACCGCTGCCCTCCAGGTCGTACGGAAGAACCCGGCCCGTCATCAAGCCCCCTGGTCGCGAGGTGGTGGGTGTGGGGCCGCGCGGGGCGCGGCGGCCGACGACCGAGTCTCGCGAGCGGCGTCGAGCGGGGTCAATGCCCCCGAGGGGTGGTTCGCCGGTGCGCACTCCGGATGCGTGGCCCTTCCGGGCGGGAGCATGCTGGCTGTGTGACCTCGTACGGCGCGGCAGGCCCCGTCCCGTCGGCCTCGACCGGGCCCCCGCGGGAGGCCGGCGCGGACCGGCCGTCGACGGACGCGCTGGCGGTGGTGCTCGCGGAGTCCGTGCTGCGGGCGGTCGAGGCGGCCGGCGGATACGCGGGCGGGGTCTATCTGCGCTCGGGCACCCCCGGGCTGCTGCGGCTCGCGGTGCTCGCGGGCCTGCCCGCCTCCCTGTTCCGCCCCTGGTGGCGCATGCATGTGAACCGGCCGTTCCCGGTGGCGGAGGCCCACCGGTCGGGGCAGCCGGTGCACCTCGGGGACGTCGAGGAGGCCATGCGGCTCTTCCCCCAGCTCGTGGCGAGCCTGCCGTTCCCCTTCGCCTCCCTCTACACCCCCGTGATCCGCGGCCGGGAGCGCTATGGCGTCCTGGTGGTGCTGCGCACGCCGACGCCCGGGATGCCGGTCGACGCCCGCGACCGCGGCCGCATGCTGGAGGAGGCGCGCCGCCTCGGCTCGGTGCTCGACGGCCTCGCCGCCCATGGGACGAGGGTGGAATGGCCGGGCGAGCCGGAGTCCGTGCAACTGCCGGTCAGAACCGGCCCGCCGGTGCGGATCGGCTACTTCGACTGGAACCTGGACACGGGAACGGTGACGGCGGACGCCGGTCTGCGGGAGATCCTCGGGGAGGCCGCGCCGTCCCCCTGGACCGTGGAGGCGCTGACCGCCCGGCTCGTGCCCGAGGACACCTACGCCCTGTGGGCGCTGGCCCGGCAGGCGGCGGGATCGGGCGGCCCGGCCGCGCGCAGGATCCGGCTGAAGGGGCCGGACGGCGGGCTGCACCTCCTCGAGGTGACCGCGCGGCCCCTCGCGCACGGCCGGGAGGGGAACGTGCTGACCGGCTCCCTGGTCGACCTCGGCACCGGTCTCCTCGGCTCCGACGCCACCGACCGGCTGCCCCGCGCGATCCTGGCCATCGACCGGCTCGGGCGGATCACGTACGTCAACGCGCGCACGGAGGCGCTGCTCGGCCTGCCGCGCGGCAACCTCGCCGGACGGGCGCTGTGGGAGGCGCTGCCCTGGTTCGCGCACCCCTACCACGAGGAGCAGTTGCGCGGGGCGCTCCTCTCCGACCAGCCGATCCACTTCCTCGCGCATCCGGGGCGCGGGGAGTGGCTGTCGGTGTCCTTGTATCCGGGGCAGGACGGGGTCACGCTGGTGCTCGTCCCGGAGGGCGATCCGGCCGCCCGGCCGCCCGGCTCCGGGGCGGGATCCGGGGGCGCCGCGCACGCCGACGACGCCGACGGGCTGTCCTCGCCCGAGGGGCGGGCCGCGGCCCTCTACCGTCCGGTGGCGCTCGCCATCGCGCTGTCCGAGGCGGTGACGGCGCGCCAGGTGTCGGCGGTGGTCACCGAGGAGCTGCTGCCGGCCTTCGGCGGCCGGCAACTGGCGATCTACCTGCTGAGCGACCGGCATCTGTACCTGGCGTGGGAGACCGGATTCCCGCCCGGCTTCCTGGAGCCCTTCGACGGGGTCGCGCTGGACGCGCGGCTGCCCGGGGTCGAGACGCTGACCTCGGGCCGGCCGCTCTTCTTCGAGTCGATGCAGCAGCTCGGGGCGGCCTATCCGGGACTGCCGCTGGACGCGCACACGGGTGCGCGGGCGTTCCTGCCGCTGATCGCCTCCGGGCGGCCGGTGGGTTCCTGCATCCTCGGCTTCGACCATCCGCGCGGCTTCACCGCCGAGGAGCGCACAGTGCTCACCGCGCTCGCCGGCCTGATCGCCCAGGCCCTCGAACGGGCGCAGCGCTACGACTCCGAGTCGGCGCTCGCGCGGGGCCTGCAGGACGCGCTGCTCCCCCACCGGCTGCCGGTGCACGAGGGCGTGGAGACGGTCGGCCGCTATCTGCCGGGCACGCAGGGCATGGACGTGGGCGGCGACTGGTACGACGTGATCGACACGGGCCACGGCCGGCTGGCCCTCGTCATCGGGGACGTCCAGGGCCACGGGGTGGCCGCGGCGGCGACGATGGGTCAGCTCCGCAGCGCGGTCCGGGCGTTCGCGCTGAGCGGGCACTCCCCGCAGGAGGTGGTGCGGGGCACCAACCGGCTCCTCATCGACCTGGACCCGGGGCAGTTCGCGAGCTGCTGCTACGTCGTGCTCGACCCGGAGACCGGTGACGTACGGGCGACCCGGGCCGGCCATCCGCAGCCGCTGCTGCGCCGCACGGACGGCTCCACGGTGGCCGTGGACCTGGCGGGCGGGGTGGTGCTCGGGGTCGACGACGGCGCCACGTATCCGGTGACCCGGTTGCGGCTCGCACCGGGCGAGGTCCTCGCCCTGTTCACGGACGGGCTCGTGGAGCGGCCGGGCACGGACATCGACGAGGGGATCGAGCGGCTGCGCAGGGCCCTGGCGGCCACCGGTTCGGCGCCGCTGCCGGAGACCGCCGACCGGCTGATCCGCGAGGCGCGGCAGGCCACCGACCGGCCGGACGACATCGCCCTGCTGCTCGCGGCCCGGTGGGGGACGCACGCCCACCGGTCGTGACGGCGGCCGGCGCCGTCACCCGGTCGGATGTGCGGCGGTGGTCGCGGCGGCGGCGCGCGGGGAGGCTGGGCGGACCGGGGGAAGACTGGCAGGCCGTCCGAGGAGGACAAGTGCAGCAGGACAAGCAGCCGGAGTACGGGCCCGTGGTGTTCCGCGACCGGTCCGCCGGGTTCGCGTTTCTGACCCGGTCCACGGCGACCAGCGACCAGACCATCGAATGGGACGACGGCAACACCTACCCGGTGGTGGACGTCGAGATCTCCTCCGAGAGCCACCCCTTCTACACGGGCAAGGCGCGGACCGTGGACACCGAGGGGCGGATCGCGAAGTTCGAGCGCCGTTACGGCGAGGCGGCGCCCGAAGGACCTGCCCCGGGCGTCTGAAGGCCGCTGTCGAAAGTGGCCGGGAGATGACCGGTTCACCTTCCAGGATGAGGGGCGTGACCGCGGCGGGGCGCTTTCGCTCCGCGCGGTCGGCACCCCATGCCCCGAGGGAAGGAACGGACCGTGATCGTGGTGACCGGAGCGACCGGGAACGTCGGACGACCGCTGGTGGAGGCGCTGGCGGCGGCCGGTGAGGAGGTCACGGCGGTGAGCCGCCGTGCGCCGGAGGCCCCGCTGCCCGAGGGGGTGCGGCACCGCGCCGCCGACCTGGCGCGGCCGGAGGACTCGGCGGCGCTGTTCGAGGGCGCCGACGCGGTGTTCCTGCTGGTCGCCGGGGTCGGCGACGAGCTGCGCCCCCGGCAGGTCGTCGCCGCCGCGGTGGCAGCCGGGGTGCGCCGGATCGTGCTCCAGTCCTCGCAGCTCGTCGGCACGCGTCCGGAGTCGGAGTCGCACGGTCCGCTGCGGGAGTTCGAGGCGGCGGTGCGCGATTCCGGTGTGGAGTGGACGATCCTGCGGCCGTCCGGCTTCGCCTCGAACGCCTTCCTGTGGGCGGAGTCCCTGCGCACCGCGCGGACGGTCGCCGCGCCCTTCGCCGAGGTGGCCATGCCGGTGGTCGACCCGGCGGACATCGCGGACGTGGCGGCGGCCGCGCTCCTCGAGGACGGTCACGCGGGGCGTACGTACGTGCTGACCGGCCCGGTGGCGGTCACGCCGCGCGAGCAGGCGGCGGCGTTGTCGCGGGCGGTGGGCGAGCCGGTGCGGTTCGTGCCTCAGACGCGGGCGGAGGCCCGTGCCCACCTGGTGCGTTTCCTTCCCGGGCCGGCCGTGGACGGGATGCTGGCGGTGATGGGCGCGCCGCACGCGGAGGAGCAGCGGGTGAGCCCGGATGTGGAGCGGGTGCTCGGGCGGGCGGCGCGGCCGTTCTCGGCGTGGGCGGCGCGCCACGCCCTCGCGTTCGCGTGAGGGGCGGGAGGAGGGCCGTTGTCAGTGGTGCCTCGTAGGGTGGCCGGGCCGGTGGGGAGCCGGTGCGACGGGGCGTCAGGGGAGGCGAGGGGTCATGCGGGAGCTGTTTCTGGCGGAGGCGCCGGGGTATGTGCGGTGGATCGATCTGCCGGGCGGAGGCCGGGGACGGGCGCGGGTGTACGTGCACGGGCTCGGCTGCACCGGCGCGTCCGACTTCGCGCAGGTCGCGGTGCGTCCGGAGCTCGCCGGGCGGCGCTCGCTCCTCGTCGACCTGCTGGGCTTCGGTCTGAGCGACCGGCCGCGCGCCTTCGACTACCGCATGGAGTCGCAGGCGGCGGCGGTGGCCCGGATCCTCGACCACGAGGGGCTGACCGGGGTCGAGCTGGTCGGGCATTCGATGGGCGGGGCCGTCGCGATCCATCTGGCCGCGTCCCGTCCCGATCTGGTGGACCGCCTGGTGGTGGCCGAGCCCAACCTCTGGCCGGGCGGGGGCGCGTTCTCCTCCCCCGTCGCCGCCCAGGACGAGGAGTTCTTCGTCCGGGAGGGTTTCGCCGCCATGGTCGAGGGCCAGGACCGCGCGGACTACGCGGCGCGGCTGCGGCTCGCCGATCCGCGGGCCCTGCACCGCAGCGCGGTGGCGCTGGTGGAGGGTTCGGTCCCGGCGCCGGGCGAGCTGCTGGCCGCGCTGCCGCGGCCGAGGGCGTTCCTGGTGGGCGAGTTCAGCCTGCCGGACGCCGACGCCGAGAAGGTCGCGGCGCAGGGCATACTGGTGTTCGAGGTCCCGGGGGCCGGTCACAACATGACGATCGACAACCCGGCCGGCTTCGCCCGGGCCCTGGCGCGGGCCCTCGCGTGAGCGGCCTCGCCCGAGCGCTCCTCCGGTACCGGGCGTGCCGCCGCCCCCGGGCCTGCGGCTCGGGGGCGGTGGGCGGTGTTCGGCGTGGGCCGTGGGAGCGGATCAGGCCCCGACGACGCCGGACTTGGCGACCCGGATCTCGGCGCTGGTGCGACCGGAGGCGGAACCCAGCTTCTCGATCTTGTCGACGATCTCCTGGCCCTTGACGACCTCGCCGAAGACGACGTGCTTGCCGTCGAGCCAGTCGGTGACGACGGTGGTGATGAAGAACTGGGAGCCGTTGGTGTTGCGGCCGGCGTTCGCCATCGACAGCAGGTACGGGCGGTCGTGCTTGAGCTGGAAGTTCTCGTCCGCGAACTTCTCGCCGTAGATGCTCTTGCCGCCGGTGCCGTTCTCGTTGGTGAAGTCACCGCCCTGGAGCATGAAGTTCGGGATGACGCGGTGGAACGGGGAGCCGGCGTAGCCGAAGCCGTTCTGGCCGGTGCACAGCTCGCGGAAGTTGCGGGCGGTCTTGGGGACGACGTCGTCGAAGAGCTTGAACTCGATCCGGCCGGCCTCTTCGCCGTTGATGGTGATGTCGAAGTACACGTTGTTGCTCATGGGGCCATCCTGTCATTCCCTGCGCACTGCGCGCACACGGGGCGTGCCCCGCACGCCCCGGGAGGGGCTGTACGGGGCACGGGGCGGTCTCTCCAGAGGTGCACGCGGTCAGAGGAGCCCGCCGGCCTCCGGGGCCTGGAGGCCGCCACCGGCGCCCTCGACGGTCTCGCCCACCAGGGAGCCGACGCCCTGGTCCTCCTGGAGGAGGCCGGTGACGCCGGCGGCGGGGCCGCCGGCCTCCGCGGCGGAGGCGTCCTGGGGCGGGCTGACGAGGGCGGTGACGACGCCTGCGGCGAGGGAGGCGATGGCGAGCATGCTGCGCTTCTTCATGCCCTGGTCAACTACCGAGGGGCGTCGAGGTTACGGCGTCGGCGGCACCGATTCCGTAGCCGCGCGGGCGCATAATGAAGCGACTCCGAAAATTCGCATTTCGGGCGGAACCATTCGGCCGAGGCGGAATGTCTCTCCCAGTGACACCACTGTCCCCATCACAGATCGAGAACCGGGGGACGCCATGCTTCACCGTCAGACCCTCGCGGCCGCGGCCGCGGGCATCCTTCTCACCGCCGGGATCGGGGCCACGGTCCCCGCGGGCGCCACGGCCGGCCCCTCCCGTACGACGACGACCGCACCGGCCATGGCCCAGGTCGTCAACGTCCGCTGGGGCGGCCACTCCACCTTCGACCGGCTCGTGATCGACGTCCGGGGCACCATGCCCCCGGTGAGCGTCAAGGCGGTCAAGGAACTGCGCTACGACGGCTCGGGCAACAAGGTGCCGCTCGCCGGGAAGTACTTCCTGGAGATCAAGCTCTCGCCCGCCGCCGCCCACAACGAGTCCGGCCGGTCCGTCTACCAGGGACCCCGGCTGCTCAAGATCTACCTTCCCACCCTCAAGGGCGTCGCCCTCACCGGCGACTTCGAGGGTGTCGTCACCATCGGAGCCGCCTTCGCCACCAAGCCCGTCCCCAAGACCTCCGTCCTGCACCACCCCGAGCGCTTCGTCCTCGACGTCGCCCACCCGGCACCGGTCTGCCACCGGTGATCCCGTCCGCCCACGGGCGGTGGCCGTCCTCCGTTACGGCCACCGCCCCTCGTCAGTGCGGCCCGGGATCCGGGTGTTCGGCGTCCCTGGGGTCGCGGGCCAGCCGGCGCAGCACGAGCTGTTCGTGGACGAGACGCCCGACGAGGGCGGCTCCGTACACGACGAAACCGACGCCGACGAGCCAGGACTGCAGGACGAGGACGGTGCCGAACTGGCCGTAGGTGACGGCGTTGGAGGCGATGAGCGGGGAGAAGACGAACTGGGAGAAGATCCGCAGCCCCAGCAGCCCGAGGGCGGTGAGCAGGGAGCCGGGCAGGAGGGCCCGCCAGCGGATGCGGCCGCAGAGCAGGAAGCGTTGCGACCACCAGAAGAAGAGGAAGGTACCGGTGACGTCGCCGACCGCGACGAGGAGGGTGACCCCGGCCGGTGAGCGCTCGGGGGCGGGGGTGGCGACGAAGAGCAGCAGCGCGGCGACCAGGACGGCGAGCCAGACGACGTGCCGCCACATGGTGTGCCAGCGGGCGGTGGGCAGGTCCCAGACGCGTTCGTAGCCGGTCTGGACGGCCGATCCGAAGGTGACGCCGAAGGCGGCGAGCGCGGCGAGACCGAAGGCGGTGGTGCGCTGGAGCGCCTGCCCCGGCTTCCCGAAGAGCTGTTCGACCTCCTCCTGGGAGACCTCGGAGACGCCGAGGCCCTGGACGAGCCAGCGGGCGAAGCCCTGGCCGCTGGCGAGGTCGGCGGCGGCGACCACGATGAGCAGCGGCACGAGGGTGAGCAGGCTGAGTGCGGCGAACCCCATGGCGCGGTGCATGAGTTCCATCTCGCGCCCCCGGTTCCAGGTGACTCCGACCGGGGAGGCCATGACGCGCGTGTGGAGCCGGTGGAACCGGTGTCCGTGCTCGTGCTCGGTAGGGGCACCGCCGTGCGGCGCACCGGAAGTGGGGGGCATGCCTCGTCGAGTACCCGCCGGTGGGCCGAACCCGTCCGGCATGCCGCCGAACGGGTGGGGGCGGGCCGCCTCGGCGGCACGGGGGCCGGTGCGCCTCAGCGCGCGCGGGGCCGGGCGCCGGGGCCGGAGCGGACGGTCACCTCGTAGGGCGTGAGGGTCGCGTGGTCCTCGCCGCCGCAGACGACCTCGACCCGGACCGGGGCGCCGCAGTCCTCGTGGCGGATGTCGAGCGGGGTGCCGGCCGGGTCGGCGGCATGGGTGTCGCCCCACTGCTTGAGGGCGAGGAGGACGGGCCAGAGGTCCCGGCCCTTGGGCGTGAGGCGGTACTGGGAGCGGGTCCGGGCGCCGGGTTCGCGGTAGGGCTCGACGCGCAGGACGCCGGCGGCGACGAGTTTGCGGAGCCGGTCGGCGAGGACGGCCTCGGAGAGCCCGAGGTGGCGGCGGAAGTCGTCGTAACGGCGCACTCCGTTGAAGGCGTCCCGCAGGATCAGCAGCGACCACTTCTCGCCGACGACGTCGAGGGTGCGGCGGACCGGGCAGTTCTCGGTGTCGATCTCCAGGTACTGCATCGTCCCACTGTAGCGAGCTGGCTTCGGCGTTGACAGTCAGCCGACGCTCCCTCTAGCTTCGATCTCCGAAGTCAGATCACGGACGATGAGCAACGGGCAACGGGCAACGGGCCGAGCGGTTCACGGGCTCACGGCCCCGGGGCTCAGGGGCTCACTGCGGAGGGAAGCGGCGATGGAGCGGTCACGGACGGTGCACTGGCAGGACGCGGCGGCCACCGCGGGCGCGGCGGGGACGATGGCCGGTCTGGACTTCCTCCGCGAGATCGCCGCCGGCCGGCTGCCCGGCGCCCCCATCGGCGCCCTGCTCGGCTTCACCCTGGAGGAGGTGGAGGACGGCCGGGCCGTGTTCGCCTTCGAGCCGGGCGAGGAGCACTACAACCCGATCGGCAGTGTGCACGGCGGCATGTACGCGACGCTGCTGGACTCGGCGGCCGGGTGCGCGGTGCACTCGACCCTCCCCCAGGGCATGGCGTACACCTCGCTCGATCTGTCGACGCGCTTCCTGCGTCCGATCACCATGGAGACGGGCAAGATCCGCGCGATCGGCACGGTCCTGAGCCGGGGACGCCGTACGGCGCTGGCCGAGGCGGGACTGTACGACGCCGAGGACCGGCTACTCGGCCACGCGACCAGCACCTGCATGCTGTTCCCGGTGGCCTGAACCGCCGGGTGCGGGGCGGGCCCTGCTTCAGGAGCAGGCGAAGGGACGGCCGGTCCGGGTGCAGTGGTCGGGGGCGAGGTCGTCGGCGGGATACGGGTCGCCGGTGGCCTGGAGCGCCGCGCTCACCAGGGTCGCCAGCAGGTCGATGTCCGAGCCGGTGTCCAGACGGACCGTCACCCAGCCGGAGCCGGCGCGCAGGCGCAGCGCGCTCGATCCGAGGAGGGCCGGCCGGATCCGGGCGATCATGGCGCGGGTGAGATGGACGTCGGCTTCGCGGTCACCGTGGAAATGCACGATCTGCTGCGTCGCGGTGCGCAGTCCGAGCTCGGCGCCGCAGGACGCGCGGTCGGCGATCAGCGAGGGCCAGCTCATCAGGCGTTCACTGGCGTGCCTGGCTGTGTTCATACCGAGGAGCCTGCCGCCCCTCGGGGGACCTGCACAAGCGTCCTGCCGAAAGAATCGCGCCGAGGCGTGAAACCGTCGATTCGCTTCAGGCCACGGGGCGTTCGCGGACCCTCGCCGCGAGGACGGCGACGTCGTCCTCGGCGGTGTGCGCGTCGAGCCTCCGCAGCACCTCGTCGACGACCGCCTCCGGCCCGGATCCGGGCGACAGCCGCAGCGCGGCGAGCCGGGCCAGCGAGTGGTCGATGTCCTCGCCGCGCCGCTCGACGAGCCCGTCGGTGAACAGCAGCAGGGTGTCGGCCGGGGTGAGGGCGCGTACGGCGTGTTCGTAGCCGCCGAGGCCGGTGCCGAGCGGCGGGCCGACGGGCAGGTCGACGAGTTCGGCGGAGCCGTCGGCGCCGAAGACGACCGGCGGCAGATGGCCCGCGCTGGCGAAGGTCGCGGTCAGCCGCCCGGGGTCGATCTGGACCAGCAGACAGGTGGCGGGGCGCCGGCCCTCGTCGTCGGCGACGACGGCGTCGAGGTGGCGCAGGACCCGGTGCGGCGGCAGATCGGTGGCGGCCACCTCGCGCAGCGCGCCCCGGTAGGCGTTCATGTCCACCGCGGCGTCCAGGCCATGGCCCATCACGTCGCCGACCACCAGCAGGCTGCGGCCGAAGTGGAGCCGTACCGTCTCGAACCAGTCGCCGCCGACCAGGGTGCGCGGACCGGCCGGCAGATAGCGGCCGGCGATCTCCAGATTGGGGTGCGGGCGTCCGGGCTCGGCGACCAGGGCGCGCTGCAGGTGCAGGGCGGTGGCCTCGGTGGCGGCCAGTCGGCGGGCGTGCCCGAGGTGGAGAGCGGCGAGCCGCGCGGCGTGGGCGACCACGGCGGTGTCGTGCGCGGAGAACCCGCCGGCGGCACGGGCCACCCGTATCCGGCCCATCTCCTTTCCGGTCCGGGTCAGGAGCGGCAGCGTCAGGACGGCGCCCCTGCCGGGGGCGCCCGGGCCGGCCGTACCGTGCGGGCCGCCCGGGGCGTCTGGTGCGTTCGGTGCCTCCGGGGTGCTCGTACCGCTCGTACCGTCCAGGCCGTGGAGTCCGCGGGGGCCGTTCAGGCGGTTCGGGGTGGTCCGGCCGGCCGGGGCTTTCAGGCCGTCGGGGGCGTCGCCGTCCTCGGGGGCCTCGTCGCCGTCGGAGCGGTCGAGGAGCGCGACCGCACCGGCCCTGACGGACGTCCCGGGGCCTGACGTCCCCGGGCCTGGCGTGCCGTCCTCCGGCGGAAGGAGGTCGACGGCGGCGGCCTCCGCGACCCTGCGCACCAGGAAGCCGGCGAGCTCGGCGCAGATGGACCGCTCGTCGAGGCGGGTGCCGATCTCGGCGGCGGCGTGCTCCAGCGCGTCGAGCCGGGCGAGGACGGCCTCGTACTCCCCCTCCGGCCGGGACCGCTCCCCCGCTCGCTCCGCCACCGTGCCTCCACCGCCGTTCGCCTCTCCCCCATTCCATCAGCGGCCGGCCCGCCCCGCGCGCGGCACCCCCCGGCCGGAAGGCGTTGTCAGTGGCCGGCGCTACCGTTGCGGGCATGATCGACAGCGATGACCGCGCCTTCCCCGAGGCCCTCACCGCCGTGGCGGGGATCTCCTTCGACTACGACGGAGGCGAGGGCGTCGACTACGAGCCCTACTCCGCCTTCCCGAGCGCCGAGGAGACCACCGACTGGATTCGGGCGTGGACCGGTAACCAGGAGCTCGACGGCGACGCCTTCCTCCCCTTCGGCATGGACGGCACCGGCGGGCAGGTCGCCTTCCGGCGGGTCCGTCCGGGACGGCCCCTGGTGGAGCAGCCGGTGGTGTTCCTCGGTTCGGAGGGCGAGGTGCGGGTGCTCTCCCAGGACCTCTCGGGCTTCCTGTGGCTGCTCGCCGACGGTTTCGGCCCGCTGGACTTCGTCTGGCCGCCGGCCCGTACCCCGCGCCCCAGGGCCGAGCTCGCCGCCATCGCCGAGCGGCACGGCGGAGCCGCCTCGCGTCGCCCGGCGGCGGAGATCGTCGGCGCGGCCGCGGCGGAGTTCCCGGACTTCGAGGACGAGATCTTCGGCATGTGCCGCTGAGGGCTTCCCGCGCGAACAGGAGTCACGCGGAGGCGTGGCCGGGCGGCGCGCCGTTCGCTAGGCTGCCCTACTGGCGGGTAACCATGTGCACCTCGGGGGAGCGGCAATGACGACCGGGTACTTCAGCTCCGTGGACGACGTCGCCGCGCGGCTCGCCGGCACCGGCTATCTGGCCTCGCCCG
This sequence comes from Streptomyces sp. NPDC006339, assembly GCF_040612775.1. Classification (NCBI taxonomy): domain Bacteria; kingdom Bacillati; phylum Actinomycetota; class Actinomycetes; order Kitasatosporales; family Streptomycetaceae; genus Streptomyces; species Streptomyces sp. NPDC006339. Next base: position 55,871 of record NZ_JBEXQW010000027.1, on the reverse strand, counting down.
CCGTCGCCACCACGGTGTTCCTCGCCGACCAACTGGGCAAGCCGCTGCTCGTCGAAGGCCCCGCGGGCGTGGGGAAGACGGAGCTGGCCAAGGCGGTCGCCGAGGTCGCGGGCGCGCGGCTGGTGCGGCTCCAGTGCTACGAGGGCGTCGACGAGGCCCGCGCGCTGTACGAGTGGAACCACGCCAAGCAGTTGCTGCGGATCACCGCGGGCCGCAACGAGAGCTGGGATGAGACCCGTACCGACATCTTCGGCGAGGAGTTCCTGCTCTCCCGTCCGCTGCTCACCGCGATCCGCTCCGACGAACCGACCGTGCTGCTCGTCGACGAGACCGACAAGGCCGACGTGGAGGTCGAGGGGCTCCTCCTGGAGGTGCTGAGCGACTTCCAGGTCACCGTGCCAGAGCTGGGGACCATCACCGCCACCCGCCGCCCCTTCGTCGTGCTCACCTCCAACGCGAGCCGCGAGCTCTCCGAGGCGCTACGCCGCCGCTGTCTCTTCCTCCACATCGGCTTCCCCGAGGAGGAGCTGGAGCGCCGGATCGTACGGAGCAAGGTGCCGGGCATCGACGAGGCCCTAGCCGCGTCGGTGGTGCGGGTCGTCGGCGCCCTGCGGGCGATGGACCTGCGGAAGGCGCCCTCGGTCGCGGAGACCGTCGACTGGGCGCGCACGCTGCTCGCGCTCGGCGCGGACACGCTGTCCGAGGCGGTCGTGCGGGACAGCCTCGGGGTGATCCTCAAGCACCAGGAGGACATCCGGCAGGCCGCGGCCAAGCTCGACCTGGACGCGGTGTGACGGCGGCTCCCGACGGGGCCCCGGCCCGGGTCGCCGACGGGGGCCCCGACCGGATCGCCGACCGGGTGACCGGCCTGGTGCGGGCACTGCGGTCGCACGGCCTCGGCATCGGCACGGGCGAGACCGTCGACGCCGGCCTCGCCCTGGAGGCCGTCGGCTTCGACGACCGGGAGCGGATGCGCGCGGCCCTCGCCGCGACCCTGCTGCACGGCGAGGCCCAGCGACGGGTGTTCGACCGGGTCTTCGACCTCTACTTCCCGCTGGCCCGTCTCCCGCTCGCCGAGGGGCGACCGGAGGCGACGGGGCCTCCGACCGGAGAGGATCCCCCGGCCGGCCTCGCCCGGCTGCGCGACCGGCTGGCCGCCGCGCTCGCCGCCGGCGACGACGCGGCGCTGAACCTGCTCGCGGCCGAGGCCGTCGGCGCGCTCGGCGGGTACGGCGAGTCGCCCGGCTCGGACGGCTGGTCCTCGTACCGGACGCTGTCCCGGCTCCGGCCGGAGACCCTGCTCGCCCGGGTCCGCGCGCTGCTGCGGGAGGGTGCCGGCCCGGAGCCGGAGTTCACGGACCGGCTGACGGACGACGAGATCCGGCGGCGGATCGAGGACTTCCGGGAGCGGGTACGGACGGAGGCGCGGCGCCGGGTCGCCGAGCGGCAGGGCCGCGAGCACGTGGCCCGGCGAGCCGTCGCCGCGACCCCGGACCGGGTGGACTTCCTGCTGGCAGGGCGGGCCCAGCTCGACGAGCTGCGCCGCACGGTGCGGCCGCTCGCCCGCCGGCTCGCGACCCGGCTCGCGGCGCGGCGCCGCCGGGCCGCACGCGGCGAGATCGACCTGCGGCGCACCCTGCGGGCTTCGCTGTCGACCGGTGGCGTGCCGGTGCGGCCCGTCCTGCGGCGGCGCCGGCCGGGTCGGCCGGAGCTGGTCCTGCTCTGCGACGTGTCGGGTTCGGTGGCGGGCTTCGCCCACTTCACGATGCTCCTGGTGCAGGCGCTGCACGAGCAGTTCAGCCGGGTGTGGGTGTTCGCCTTCGTCAACCGGGTCGACGAGGTGACGGACCTGGTGGCCCGGGGCCGGACCGACCCTGCGGGGCTCGGCGAGCGGATCCTCGCCGAGGCGACGGTCACCGGCTGGCACGGGCAGAGCGACTACGGGACCGCCCTCGGCGAGTTCGCCGAGCGGTACGCCGACGCGCTGGGCCCCCGGACCGTCGTCTTCGTGCTCGGCGACGCCCGCACCAACCACAGCGACCCGAATACGCCGGCACTGAAACGAATCGCGGACCGGGCCCGCCGGGTCTACTGGCTCAACCCGGAACCGCCCACCCTGTGGCCCACCGGCGACTCGGTCGCCCCCACCTACGCAGAGCTGGTGCCCATGCACCCCTGCCGCAACGCCCGGCAGCTCACGGAACTCATCGGCCGCCTGCTCCCGATCTAGCGCGGGAAGCGGTTTCCGGGCCCGGGCCCTGCCCTGGGGCCGCCCGCAAGAAGCCGGGGCCCGGTTCCGGTCGGGCATGCCGCCTGAGCAGGGGCGACCTCCGCGCACCCGGTAGCGTGACCCGCATGGAACTCATAGGTGAGATCACCGCCGACCGTCCCCTGCTCGTGCTGGCGGTCAAGGAGGAGGCGCAGCACCTCGACACCGACCTGCCGGTGCTGCTGACCGGCATGGGCAAGGTCAACGCGGCGACGGCGCTCGCCACGGTTCTGGCGCGCGGGACGCGCCCCTCCGAGGTCGTCAACCTGGGCACGGCTGGCGCGCTGCGCCCCGGCTGGACGGGGACGCACGTCGTCGGCACGGTCGTCCAGCACGATCTGGACGGCGAGCTGCTCGCCACGCTCACCGGCGAGACGTACGGGGCGCCGCTCACCCTGCCGGACGGCGGCGACGTGGTCCTCGCGACCGGTGACGCGTTCATCGCGGACGACGCGGCGCGTGAGCGGCTCGCCCTGCGGGCCGCCCTGGTCGACATGGAGGGCTACGCGCTGGCGACGGCGGCCGGGCTCGCCGGGGTGCCGCTGCGGATGGTGAAGCACGTCAGCGACGAGGCCGGCGACGGCGCGGCCCGAAGCTGGCGCGAGTCGGTCGCCGCGTGCGCGCGAGCCCTCGCCGACTGGGCCGCGGCCCACACCCCTTACCGCGCCTGAACCCAGAGAGCGCATGAAGGGCGCGTGAGACGCCCAACCGGGGCAGGGGCGACACCGGTTGCCCGGGTTCCCGCGTGTGAAGCGGGTCGGGTCCGCTACCGCCGGGGGGCCGGAGCGGCCGGCTCGGGCGCGGCGGCCGATTCCGGCGCGGCGACGGATTCCGACGGTCGTACGACGAGCAGGGCGGCCACGTCGTCGTCGAGGCCGTTCACCCCGTAGGCGGCGAGATCGCGGTGGAGCAGCGGCAGGACGCGGTCGCCGGGCTCCGCGGCCCAGCCGAGCATCCGCTCCTCCAGGGGGTAGAACGCTCCGGCGCGGTCGCGGGTCTCGCTCACCCCGTCGGTGAAGAGCAGCAGCCGGTCGCCGGGCCGGAAGGGCACCTCCTCGATGTGGTGCCGGGAGGCGCACAGTCCGGCGAGGTTGAGCGGCAGGGAGGGGTCGTTGAGCGGGACGGGCCGCACCCGGTCGCCGTGCTGGAGCAGTGGGGCGGGATGGCCGCAGCTCAGGAGCCGTACGACGTCGTGGTCGTCGGGCAGTTCCAGGAGCAGGACGGTGGCGAAGCGTTCGGCGGCGTCGGAGTCGGGGTTCCAGGCCCCGTACCGTTCCAGGCCCTCTTCGAGGCGGTCGGCGAGCGCGGCGAGGTCGGGGGCCTCGGTGACGGCGGCGCGGTAGGCGCCGAGCAGCACGGAGGCGGTCTCGACCGCGCCGAGGCCCTTGCCCTGGACGTCGCCGAGCATCACGCGGACGGCGCCCGGTACCCGGACGGCCTCGTAGAAGTCGCCGCCGATCCGGGCCTTGGCGGCCGCGGAGACGTACAGCAGGTGGAGGTCGATGCCGCCGATCCGGGGGGCCAGCGGGCGCAGCAGGACCCGCTGGACCACTTCGGCGACGGCGGTGACCTCGCGCAGGTCGCGCTCGTAGCGGGTGCGGACCTGGCTGACCCAGACGGCGGCGGCGATGACGGCGGCGAGCACCAGCTCGGCGGCCACGGTGTCCTGGGCCGGGTCGCCCTGCGCCACGGCGAGCACGAGCCGCAGCCCGATCGCCAGCACGCCGACGACGAGGGTGCCGCGGGCGCTCCACGTGATGGCGGCGAGGGCGGGCCCGATGACGAGCAGCCGGTCGAAGTGCTGGCCCTCCGAGGTGATGAGGTCGGCCACCACCACGAGGGCGAGGGCGAGGAACGGCAGGGCGAGGCCGAGGTTGAACTGGGCGCGCGTCCCCGTCGCGGCGGGGAGGCGGGAACCACCGGTGGGCATTTCGTGATCGTACGTACGAGGTGGGGCGGACCGGGATGTTACGCCCCCGCTGGCGTGTCCGTGCCCCGTTCCGGCCCCGGTAGGGCGAGGGCGGCGGGGACGGCGAGCGCGGCGACGGCGGCGAGGGCCGGCAGGGCCGTCCCGGACGCGAGGAGCGGAGTCGCCAGGGCGACGCCGATGATCGGGCCGGTGTTCATGGCGGTCTGCTGGAGCCCGCCGGCGACACCCGCGTGCTCCTCGGCGGCCCGGTGCACCACGACGGAGGTCGCCGTGACCATGACGGCACCGAATCCGGCGCCGATGAGGGCGGCGCAGGCGCCTGTGGCGAGCCCGGAGTCGGTCACGGCGGGCCGGGCGAGCAGCAGCACTCCGGCGGCGAGCAGAACGGCACCGCCGGTGGCGACGCGGCGTGCCCCGAAGCGCTTCTTGAGCACGGCGCTGAGCGGCGCCCCGATCACCATGAGGACGGCGAGCGGCACCATGCGGCGGGCGGTGGTCGGCGCGTCGAGGCCGAGGGTGTCCTGGAGCAGGAACGTGGCGGTGAAGAGGGTGCCGGACAGGGCGGCCGAGGCGGCGAGCAGCACACCGAGCCCGGCGGCGACCGGCCCCGGCCGCAGCATGCCCGGCGGCAGCAACGGCGAGGGCGCCCGCCGCTCGCGCCACAGAAACGCCACCCCGGCGACTCCGGCCGCCCCCAGCGCGGGCACGGCTCCGGCGACGAGCCCCTGCACGAGGCAGGCGAGCGCCAGCCCGAGCAGACAGGCCCCGGGCAGATCGAGCGCCGCGAGCCCCTCGGGCGGGGCGGGAGAGACCGCCGCGAGCCTCTCGGGCGGGGCGGGAGAGACCTCCGCCTGTGGCGCGGGCGGGGCGGGGGCGGTGCCGCCGGGCGCCGGGGTGGTGGCCTCGGACGCCGGGGCGTCGGCCAGGGACGCCGGGGCGGTGACCTCGGAAGCCGAGACGGTGGCGCCGGACGCCGAAGCGTCGGTCACGGGCGCCGGGGCGGTGACCTTGGACGCCAAGACGGTGACACCGGACGCCGAAGCGTCGGCCACGGACGCCGGGGCGGCGGCTCCGGGCGCCGGGGCGGGTCCGGCCGCCCGGCTGCCGGGCGCGCGTTCGAGGCCGGTGGCGGTGGCCCGCGGCTCGGTCGTGAAGCGGCCCGCCGGGAGGCGGGGCGCCCTGGTGACCGTGGGGGCGGGGCCGGCAGCCGGTGCCGCCCCGGTGCCGGGCCCGGTCGCGAACCGGCCGGCCGTGCCCACGGGTTCGGGCGCCGGAACCACCGCCGCGCCGGATACCGGTCCGGCCTCAGGCCCGCCCGTGGCGCGCGACCCGGCACCGGCCGAGCATCGCCCGACGGGCCCGCCGCCGGCCACCGCGGCGACCGTGGCGCCCGCCCCCGGCATGGGCATCCCACCGCGTCCGGGCACCAATGGAGCTCCGCTCCTCAGTACCGCCCGCGTCTCAGGCCCGGTCCCGGACCGGCGGGCGCCGGGCGTGGTCAGGCAGAGGAGGGCGACGGCAACGGTCGGGGGCACGCCGAGGAGGAAGACCGCGCGCCAGCCGTACGCGTCGACGAGGACGCCGCCGATCAGCGGGCCGGCCGCCGCGGCGAGGCCGATGGCGCTGGTGCGCAGGGCAACGGGCATCCCGAGCCGTTCGGGCGGATAGGCGCCGCGCAGCATGCCGAGGGTGGCGGGCTGGAGGAGTGCGCCGGCCACGCCCTGCGCCACGCGCAGGGCGACGACCCAGCCGATCCCGGGCGCGGCGGAGATCGCGGCGGAAGTGGCGGCGAAGCCGAGACAGCCGACGGCGAAGAGCCTGCGGTGCCCGTAACGGTCGCCGAGCCGGCCCGCGAAGACGAGCATGCTCGCCACGGCGACGAGGTAACCGGTGCTGGTCCACTGCACCTGCCCGGTGTCCGCGCCGAGGTCGCGTCGCAGGGCGGGCTGGGCGATGGTCAGCACGGTGCCGTCGAGGGCGACGACCGCGGCGCCGACGACGCTGCAGGTGAGGACGAGGGTGCGGTGGAGGGCGGTGCGCTTCACCGGCGATCCTCCGCCGGTCCGAGGTGGGCGTCGAGCGCGGCGGTGAGCAGCGGTGCCACGTCGTCCGCGCCGGTCGCCAGGCGCAGGCTGCCCCAGCGCCACAGTTGGACGATGCCGTGCAGATTGGCCCAGAGGGCACCGGCCGCCGCGACGGGATCGACGATGTCCGGGCGAGCCAGGGCGAGAAGCTCGGCGAGCCGGGCGAACAGCGGCAGGCTGGTGTCCCGCAGGCCGAGCCGTCCGCTCTCCAGAAGGTCGTGCCGGAACATCAGCTCGTACATGCCGGGGCGGCCGTGCGCGAAGTCGAGGTAGCCGCGGGCCAGGGCCTCGATACGGGTGCGGGCCTGCTGCCCTTCGTCGTCCACCGCCGCCGTGCGCGCGGCGAGCTCGCGGAAGCCTTCGCGGGCGATGGCGGAGAGCAGGTCGAGATGGGTCGGGAAGTGGCGGCGGGGCGCACCGTGGGAGACGCCGGCGCGCCGGGCGATCTCGCGGAGCGAGAGGGCCGGCACGCCTTCGGCGTCGACGAGCTCGACGCCCGCCCGGACCAGCCGGTCACGGAGCCCGTCCTCGGAGGACGCGGAACCGGACGGCGAGGGGCCGGCGGGCGGAGGCTCGGGTCGGGACTCGGGTCGGAACTCGGGTCGGGACTCGCGTCGCGGATCGGGCTGGGGCTGGGGCCGGGGCTCGGGAGGCATGGGGTGTCCGTCCGTTGGCGAGTAGACAGTGTCTACCCCGTTCTACCAGCAGCCGTAGACACTGTCTACGCACAGCACCCACCGCCGTCGGCTACACTTGATCCCGCGAAGGGGAGTAGCCCTGCGAACCGGTCGTCGACACACTGGAGCCCCCGGGTTCCCGGTGACCGGGTCCGCCGCCGTATACCGGCCGCGGACGGGCGAGACCTTCGGCCAGGCAAGAGCGCCACGTCCGCATCCCTGTGGGCGTGGTCCGTCATGCCGGGCCGAGTGGTCCTCCCGTCGCCCACCGAGGCGCCGTGTCGGTCCCGGGCCCGGTCCGAGCAGAGAGCCCCCGGTATGCATCTCGACCCCTTGGCGATCGTCACCGCCTTCGGGCTGATCTTCCTCGCCGAACTACCCGACAAGACGATGTTCGCGTCCCTCGCGATGGGCACGCGCATGCGTCCGCTGTACGTCTGGTTCGGCACCGCCACCGCCTTCGTCGTCCATGTGGCCATCGCCGTCGGCGCGGGCAGCCTGCTCGGCCTCCTTCCCGGCTGGATCGTCAAGCTCGTCTCGGCCCTGCTGTTCGCCTTCGGCGCGTACATGCTGCTGCGCGGCGGAGACGACGAGGACGAGGAGGACGCGGGCGGCGCGACGGTGACCGGCTTCTGGCCGGTCTACTCCACCGCCTTCATGGCCGTGTTCATCAGCGAGTGGGGCGACCTGACCCAGATCACCACGGCCAACCTCGCCGCCACCAACGGCACCTGGTCGACCGCGATCGGCTCCGCCGCCGCCCTGATGTCCGTCTCGGCCCTCGCTCTCGTCGCCGGCCGCTTCATCGCGAAGCGGGTCCCCCTGAAGACGGTGCAGCGCATCGGCGGTCTGTGCATGGCCGCGCTCGCGATCTGGTCGTTCACGGAGATCTTCACCGGCTGACGATCCCGACGACCGGGGGCGGGCCGGGTCGCGCCGCGCTCTTGCTGAAGGTGTGAATCACTGCTTCACTCCTTCCATGCCCTACCGTCGCACGCCCGCGGTCCAGGCCCGTCTCGACGCACAGCGCACCGCCGTCGTCGAGGCGGGCCTCGGGCTGCTCGCCGAGCACGGCTACGCCGGCTGCACCATGGCCGCCGTCGCCACGCGGGCCGGCATCGCCACCGGCAGCGTGTACCGCCACTTCCCCAGCAAGGCCGAGCTCTCCGTCGAGCTGTTCCGGACCGTCGTCCGGCGTGAGGTCGCCGCCGTCTCCGAGGCCGCGGCGCTGTCCTCGCACCGGACGGCCGCCGACCGGGTGGTCGCGGTCATCGAGACCTTCGCGGGCCGCGCCCTGAAGGCACCGCGGCTCGCCTACGCGCTGCTCGCCGAGCCCGTCGACCCGGCCGTCGACGCCGAGCGGCTCGTCTTCCGGCGCGCGTTCCGCGACGTCTTCGCCGAACGGATCGACGCCGGCGTGCGGGCCGGCGAACTGCCTCCCCAGGACGCCGTGCTGACCGCCTCCGCGCTCGTCGGCGCGGGCGCGGAGGCGCTCGTCGGGCCCCTCGCCGAGGGGGCCGTCGGGCCCGGCACCGTCCCCGCCCTGGTCACCTTCACCCTGCGAGCCCTGGGAGTATCCGATGCCGACCACGCATGAGGTCACCAACCAAGTACCGCCGCTCACCGGTCACGACGTCGCGGCCGACCCGGCGCTCCTGGAGGCGCTGCACCGCGAGGGCGCGGGCTGGGCGGAGGCCGAGGTCCGGGAGCTCGGGGTGCGGGCGGGCGGCCGTCAGGCCCAGGAGTGGGGACGGCTCGCGGAACGCCACTCCCCCGTCCTGCACACCCACGACCGCTACGGCCACCGCGTCGACGAGGTCGAGTTCCACCCGTACTGGCACGAGCTGATGAACGTGGCCGTACGGCACGGTCTGCACGGCGCTCCCTGGGCCGACGGGCGCCCCGGCGCGCACGTCGCGCGCGCCGCGAAGGTGTTCGTGTGGGGGCAGGCCGATCCGGGGCACCTGTGCCCGATCTCGATGACGTACGCGGCCGTGCCCGCCCTGCGCGCCGAGCCCGAGCTGGCCGCGGTGTACGAGCCGCTGCTGACCTCCCCGTACTACGACTTCGGGCTGCGGGTGCCGACGGCCAAGCGCGGGATCATCGCCGGGATGTCGATGACCGAGAAGCAGGGCGGTTCGGACGTCCGCGCCAACACCACCCGCGCGGTCCCGGCGGGCGAACCGGGCACGTACGCGCTGACCGGGCACAAGTGGTTCACCTCGGCACCGATGTCCGACGTCTTCCTCACCCTCGCCCAGGCCCCCGGAGGGCTCTCCTGCTTCCTCGTGCCGCGCGTGCTGCCGGACGGCTCGCGCAACGCGATCCGCTTCCAGCGGCTGAAGGACAAGCTCGGCAACCGCTCCAACGCCTCCGGCGAGATCGAGTACGAGGGGGCGCTCGGTCGGCTCGTCGGCGAGGAGGGCCGGGGCGTGGCCACCATCATCCGCATGGTGAACATGACGCGGCTCGACTGCGCCGTCAGCTCGGCGTCCGGGATGCGCCAGGGCCTGGTGCAGGCCGTGCACCACGCCCGCCACCGCAGCGCCTTCGGCGCCCGCCTCGTCGACCAGCCGCTGATGACCAACGTGCTCGCGGACCTGGCGGTCGAGGCGGAGGCCGCGACGATCGCCGCGCTGCGGCTCGCGGGCGCCGTGGACCGGGCGGCGGCCGGCGACGCGGAGGAGGAGCAACTGCGCCGGCTGGGCCTCGCGGTCACCAAGTACTGGGTGTGCAAGCGGGCGCCCGCGCACGCGGCCGAGGCGCTGGAGTGCCTGGGCGGCAACGGCTACGTCGAGGACTCGGGCCTGCCCCGGCTCTACCGCGAGTCCCCGCTCCCCTCCATCTGGGAGGGTTCGGGGAACGTGGCGGCCCTCGACGTGCTGCGGGCGATGGGCCGTCAGCCCGAGGCGGTGGAGGCGTTCTTCGCGGAGGTCGACCGCGCGGCCGGCGCCGACCGGCGTCTGGACGCGGCGGTGGCCCGGCTCCGCAAGGACCTGGCCGATCTGGCCGACCCCGCCGCCCTCCAGTACCGGGCCCGCCGCCTGGTCGAACGGCTCGCGCTGGTCCTCCAGGGCTCCCTGCTGGTCCGCCACGGCCACCCGGCGGTCGCCGACGCGTTCTGCGCCTCGCGCCTCGACGCCGACTGGGGCATCGCCTTCGGCACCCTTCCGCCGGGTCTGGACACGACGGCGATCATCGAGCGCGGCACGCCGGTCTTCCCGGGGGCGGAGGCGGTACCGGGACAGTAGGGCCGCCGGGCGGGGGGCGGGCCGTTCCGGGCGGGCCTGTTCCGGGCGCGGGCCCGTTGCCCCCCCCGCAGCCCGTTCCGCGCGCGGGCGCGTGCACCGTGCGAGTCTGAGGACGCACGTCCTTGCCCCGCGTCGAGACGAAAGGCCCGTCCGTGGTGAGCACCGAACCGTTCCACGAGGAGGTCCGCGCGGAGCTCGACCGGAGCGCGGAGCGGACGGCGTCCCAGGTCGTCGCCTGGCGGCGGCATCTGCACCGGCACCCCGAGCTGTCCAACCGGGAGGAGAGGACGGCCGCGCTGGTGGCCGGTCATCTGCGCTCCCTCGGTCTGGACGAGGTGCGCACCGGCATCGCCGGGCACGGGGTGGTCGGGGTGCTCAGGGGCGGACTTCCGGGGGCGCGGACGGTCGCGTTGCGCGCGGACATCGACGCCCTGCCGGTGCGGGACCTGTGCGGCGCCGACTTCGCCTCCGAGACGGTCGACGCGGACTACCCGGGCGGCTCCTTGCCCGTGTCGCACGCGTGCGGGCACGACTGCCACACCGCGATGCTGATGGGTGCGGCGAGCGTGCTCGCCGGGGCGCGCGAACGGCTGCCCGGCACCGTCCTGTTCGTGTTCCAGCCCGCCGAGGAGGGGCCGCCGGTCACGGAGGAGGGCGGGGCGCGGGCCATGGTGGAGGCCGGGGCGTTCGCCGGGCCCGTGCCGACGATGGTGTTCGGGATGCATGTGACGCCGTATCCGAAGGGGTACGTGGGCTATCGCGTCGGGAACCAGTACGCCGCCTCCACGCTCGTCAGGATCGTCGTCACCGGCAGGCAGGTGCACGGCTCCACGCCCTGGCAGGGCATCGACCCGATGCCCGCCGTCGGGGCGATCCTCACCGGGATCGGCCAGATCTACCGCCAGGTCTCCGCCTTCGACCCGGTGACCGTCACCATCGGGCACGTCGAGGACGTCGGCCGCTTCAACATCATCGGGCAGACCGTCACCCTCTGGGGCACCGTCCGCTGCGCGGTGGAGTCGGACATGGCGGAGGTGCAACGGCGCCTCACGACGCTCGCCGAGCACACGGCCGCCGCCTACCACTCCACGGCCGAGGTGGACTACCTCCAGCCGGTGCCGCCGGTGCGCAACACGGCGGAGTGGGTGGCGGCGGGCCTGCCGACCCTGCGCAAGGTCGTCGGCGCGGAGCGGGTGGTGGAGACCGGGGCGACGCTCGGCTATGACGACGTGTCCGAGTTCGTGAACCGCTTCGGCGGCCTGTACGTGATGCTGGGCGTCCAGGACGCGACCCTGGACGAGGCCGGGCGTCCGGTCCCGGTCGAGGGCGGGCGCGGCCTGGTCACGAATCACAACCCGCACTTCTACGCGGACGACGACACCCTGGTCACCGGCGTCCGGCTGCACGCGCACGTGGCGTACGACCATCTGACGGGCGCGTTGACGACCGGGTAGCCGGGTCCCGGGCTCTGCGACCGGGCCAGGCCCCGGGGGCGGGGCCGCGCTTCACTCGTTCGTGAGTTTTCCGGGTCCGGCGGCCCACGCGTGATCATGCTGGCTGCCATGACATCCGGTAACGACGAAGACCAGGGCCAGGGCCAGGGCCGAGCACAGGGCCACGACCGGGCGGTGCTGCTGGTCGCCGGGCTCGCGGATCTCGCGGTGAGCACGCTGGGGTCGGCCCTTGGGACGGTACGGGGCTTGTTAGGGCGCTCGGACACCGCGCAACTGGTCGAGGAGGCCGAGCGGGACCTGATCGCGCGCGGCCGTCTGGCCCTGGACCGCCGTACGGCGCCGCCCCCGGCCCACCTGGAGGTACTCGCCCGACACGTACTGGCCCGGCAGGCACGGCAGGAACGACGGGTCGGCGGCGATGTCTGAGGGATGGGACCCGGTCGCGTTCAAGGCGCGGGTCGACCAGGTGCTGCACCGATTCGTGGCCGTGGAGGCGGACGCGCTGGCCGCCGTCGACGCCGCCCTGGCGCCGGTGGCCGAGCAGTTGGAGTCGGCGGTGGCGAGCGGCAAACGGCTGCGGGCCGCGTTCTGCTACTGGGGCTGGCGCGGCGGCGGTCAGCCGGACAGCGACGCGCTGGTGCGGGCGGCGGCCTCCATGGAGCTGGTGCACGCGGCGGCGGTCGTGCACGACGACCTGATCGACGACAGCCCTCTGCGGCACGGCCGGCCCACCGCGCACCGGGCCCTGCGGGCCGCCCTGCCGCACCATCCGCGGCCCGCCGGCGCGGCCCGGTCCCTGGCGATGCTGGTCGGTGACCTCCTGATGTCCCTGGCCGGGCAGTTGTTCGTCGGCAGCGGTCTGCCCGCGGCCTACCTCGGCCGGGCGCGCCCGCTGTGGGCGGCGCTGGCCCGGGAGCTGATCGCGGGCGAGTGCCTGGAGATCCTGCACACCGGCACCGTCCCGGACACGGCGGCCTCGCTCAAGGTGATCCGCTACAAGACCGCCAAGTACACCGTGGAGCAGCCGCTGCTGATCGGGGGCGCGCTGGCCGGGGCGTCGCCGCGCCTGAGCGAGGGCTACTCCGCGTACGGGCTGCCGCTCGGCGAGGCGTTCCAGTTGAGGGACGACCTGCTGGGTCTCTTCGGGGACCCGGAGCGCACCGGCAAGGCCGACGGCGACGATCTGCGGGGGCACCGGCCCACCGCCCTGCTCGCGGAGACCTGGCGGCTCGCGGACGCCGAGCAGCGGGAGCGGCTGAACGTCCTGCTCGGCGCGGGCGGCTCCGGCGCGGGCGGCTCCGGCCCCTCCGGCACGGGGATCGACGGCACCAGGGCCGACGGGGCGGGCGACGGGTCCGGACACGGATCGGGCGACGGGTCGGGCGGCCCGGGCGATGCCGACCGCGCGGAGGAGGTGCGTGCGCTGATGCGGAGTCTGAAGGCGCCCGAGCGAGTGGAGCGCATGATCGCCGCCCGGGTCGAGGAGGCGCTGCGCGCGCTCGACGAGCTCGACGCACCGCCGATCGCCGTCGCCACGCTCACCGCGCTCGCGCACTCCGCCTCGACCCGGTCGTCCTGACCTCCCCTGACTCTCCCCCTCCCCTCTCCCCCGTACCGCAGCACCCGGAGGAACCCCTCATGATCCCCACCGAGGCGTCGATGGACGCCCTGCGCCAGGCCGGCGACGAACTCGCCGACGCCACCGTCGCCACGCTGTTCGAACGCGGCCAGGTCGGCACCTTCAACACGCTGATGCGTTACGTCTCCACGGCCGGCGCGCCCCTGCCCGACGGGCTGCCGGAGGTCGCCCGCGCGTATCTGGAGGCCACCGCGGCGCCGCCGAGCTGGGTGGACTGGGGCGAGATGGAGAAGGCGCGGCTCTTCTTCGCCGACAACGACGTGCACATCACGACCGCGCTGTCCTTCGCCGCCATGCCCGCCTGCTACCTCGTCCCGCATGTCGCGAGACTGCTCTCGGCAACCCACGGGCTGCGGTATCCGGCGAAGCGCATGGCGGAGACCGGGCAGTTCACGGTGTACCTGATGCGGCCGGACGCCTTCGAGGCGGGCGGCCGGTTCGTCCCGGCCGCGCAGAAGGTGCGGCTGCTGCACGCCTCGATCCGCCACCATCTGCGGCGCGAGGACCGCTGGGACGTCGCGGAGCTGGGGGTGCCGATCTGTCAGGAGGACATGATCGGCGGGCAGATGTTCTTCTCGATGCTCGTCCTCGACAGTCTGCACCGGCTCGGCATCCACATGTCCACGGAGGGCGCGGAGGCGTACTTCTACGCCTGGCGGGTGGTCGGCGCGATGCTCGGCGTCGACCAGGACGCCGTGCCGAAGGACCTCGACGAGGCCCGCCGCTTCCTCGACCGCTACATGCTCCGGCACATGGGGCCGTCGGAGGAGGGGGTGCTGCTGACCCGGCAGCTCATCGAGCTCTACGAGGAGGTGGTGCCCGGCACCCTGTTCGACCCGATCGTCTCCGCTCTCGTCCGGCACCTGGTGGGCGACACGTGCGCCGACTGGCTGGAGGTCCCCCGCACCTCGTGGGACACCGTCGTCAAGGCGGTGCCGCGGTTGCTGGGCGTCCTGGAGACCGTCGAGGACCGCTCCCCGCTCGCGGCCTGGGCCCTCGACCGGCTCGGCCACCTCACCACGGTGTTCGAACTGTCCTCCCTCACCCGCGGCCGCGTCATGCACTACGCGATCCCCGAGCACCTCAAGAAGGACTACGGCGTGTCCTCGACGGTCTCGCCCAAGCGCAGGTGGAGCCCGCCCCCGGCCGTCCTCGACCTTCCCTAGGGGCGCGCCGGGGTCCGTCGTCGGAGCGCGCCGACGTAGACGCCGGCGAGGATCAGGGGGGTGCCGAGGAGCAGGGACGCGGTGAGGGGTTCGTCGTCGAGCCAGGCCGAGAGCACGAGGGTGACGACGGGGACGACGACGAAGACGTACGCGGCGCGGGACGCGTCCCAGCGGTGGACCACGTAGAGGTAGAGCACGAAGGTGAGGACGGAGCCGGCGACGACCAGATAGGCGAGGGCCCACCAGGTGGCGGGCCGGTCCGGGAGGCGCCAGGCGTCGCCGGCGGCGGCGGAGCCCGCGAAGAGGAGCACGGAGGCGGCGGTCATGCCGACGGCGTTCATGGTGACGGGATGGACCGTGGGCAGTCGCCGGACCAGCACGGTCGCCTGCGCGAAGCAGAGCATGCTGCCGAGGATCGCGAGGAAGGACGGCAGGGGTACGTCGCCGCTGAGCGGGGCGCGGGAGATGACGGCCACGCCGGCGGTGGCGAGCAGGGTGCCGACGGCGGCGGCCGCGCGGAAGCGTTCCAGGCCCTGGGCGACGGCGAGGAGGAGGGTGGCGAGCGGGGTGAGCGCGAGGATCGTCTGTCCGAATCCCGCGTGGATCCGGACCAGGGCGTAGTAGGCGAGGGCGAAGGTCACGCCGAAGTTGAGGATGCCGAAGACGACCGCGCCGGCGAGCGCCCTGCCGCGCGGGAAGGGCATGCGCCGTACGGCCATGAGGGCGAGGAGCAGCAGGGAGGCCGCGCCGAAGCGGAGGGCGGCGCCCCACAGAGGGTCGAGCTCACGGTTGCTGAAGCGGACGCCGACCGCGTTGCCGCCGGCGAAGAGCGCGGCGGCGGCGAACGCGGCGAGCGTCAGCCGGTCCTCGGCGCGCTGCACCGCCTCACCGTAGCCCCGGGGCCGCCGCGCCCCGAGCGGGACACGCGCCTGGGCGGGACACGCGCCGCCCGGCTCCGGGACCCGGGACCCGGGACCCGGGCCGGGCGGCGGCATCGGGCGCGGTCCCGAGTTGCGGGACGCCCGCCACGCGTAAGGCTGGGGTGTACCGGTCCGCCACCCGCAGGGAGTGACGATGCAGCAGCCCGAACCCTTCGAGCTCGGTGCCCTCGCCGACGAACACCTGGCGAACGCGCGCTCCGACGCGCACGGCCGCAGCGCCCATCTGCTGGTGCACGACGGAGTGCTCCGGCAGAGCGTGATCGCGCTGATCGCCGGGACGGCGCTGGACGAGCACAACACCCCGCCCGCCGCGAGCCTCCAGGTACTGCGGGGCCGGGTCGAGCTGACGGCGTCGGGGCGGACGCGGGAACTGGAGGCGGGGCAGCTCCAGATGCTCCCGAAGGAACGCCACGGTCTGACCGCCCTGGAGGACGCGGTCGTGCTGCTGACCGCCGTCAACGACTGAGGCTCGTCAACTACTGACGGCCGTCGTGGTCCGACCCACGGCTGACCCCGTCGAGGACTCCCTGACTGCCGTCCACGGCCGGCCCTCCGTCGAGGACCGACCGCCGCCGAGAACCGACCGCCGCCGAGAACTGACCGCCGTCGCCGACCGGGGCCCCGGTCGGCCGGTCGCCCGGTCGGCCCAGTCGGACCGGCTCGGGGCCGCTGCCAGGTCCTGACGCGCCATACTCCGACCGGTCGTTTGTGGCTCCCCGGCCCATAGGGGCGGAGTCCGCCCCGCCCCTACTCTCCGGCGCATCCCCACCCGTTCGAGCCGCACGGGAGTCCAGATGCGCCTTTCTCGAGCACCACGCACCGCACCACCCACCGCCCGCCGCCGGCGGCGCCTCGCGGCGCTGCTGCTGTCCGCCGTCACCGCCCTGTTCCTCGCCGCCCCCGCGTCGCCCGCCTCGGCGGCGGCGCCCTCACCCGTGCCGGGCACCCTCACCCCGTACAACGTCGGTTCGGTGTACACCGCCGGGATCTCGTCGGGCGGGTACATGGCGACGCAGCTCCACGTGGCCTACTCGGGCACCTTCTCCGGGTCGGCGGCCTTCGCCTCGGGCCCGTACCACTGTGCCCAGGGCTCGCTGTCCACCGCGCTCAACGCGTGCATGGACACCGTCCAGGACCTCCAACTGAGCAAGCTGGAGCAGACGACCCGGGACTGGTCGGCGCGCGGGATGGTGGATCCGATATCCCATCTGTCCGGGGACCCCGTGTACGTCTTCAGCGGGACGAACGACGCGACCGTGAAGCAGTCGGTCGCGACCGCGCTCGCCGACTACTACGGCCGCTTCGGCGCCCGGGTCCGCTACCAGCGCACGACGGCCGCGGGCCACGCCTGGATCAGTCCGCTGGGGCCCAACTCCTGCGGGGTGACGCAGACGCCGTTCATCAACGACTGCGGTTTCGACGCCGAGCGGGAGCTGCTCGGCCATCTTCTCGGTTCGGTCGTGGCGCCGGCCGCGGCTCCCTCCGGCAGCCTGATCCGCTTCGACCAGAATGCGTACGCGCCGGGCGGTTCGGCGGCGGCCCTGTCGATGGGCGCCGAGGGCTTCGCCTATGTGCCCAGGTCCTGCGCGGACGGCGCCGCCTGCACGCTCATGGTGGCGCTGCACGGCTGCAAGCAGGGCTACGCCTACCAGGGCTTCGGGACCCGCTTCGTCGAGAACGCCTATCTGAACGAGTACGCGGACACCAACGCGATGATCGTGCTGTATCCGCAGGCCGCGCCGACCGGCACGCTGGAGAATCCCAACGGCTGCTGGAACTGGTGGGGTTACCTCGGCGACACGGCCTACGCACGGCACGGCGGCCAGCAGATCGAAGCCGTGATGGGCATGGTCCGGGCGCTGCGCGGCACCACTCCCCCGCCACCGACGGGCGGCGGTGCGGTGACGCTGCCGAGCGTGGACGCGCAGGACGGGTACGTGAAGGCGGCGGCCGACGGGTCGGGCGCGGCGGTCGGGACCTTGGAGGACGCGTACGGCTTCGCGGTCGGCCGGGGCTCGGACGGGAAGGTGAACCGCACGCTGCTGTCCTTCGACACGTCGAGGATCCCGGCCGGCAAGGAGATCACCCGGGCGTATCTGACGGTGACCCGGTCGAGCGGCTCGGGCGACCCCTGGGCCTCGCCCGCCGGCAACCGGCTCCTGGTGGACGTCCGTACGGGCTGCTTCGGCGGCTGCGGTGTCGAGGCCGGGGACTGGTCGGCCGCGGCGACGGCGGCCGGCGCGGCGCGGATCGACGCGTTCTCGTCGGGCGCCGCGGTGTCCACGGATCTGTCGGCGGCCGGTCTCGCGGCCTTGGACCGCAGCGGGACGACGCAGATGCGCCTCGGCTTCGTGTCGGCTCCGGCGGGGACGGCGTATCTCTTCGTCAACCAGGCCGCTCCGGTGACGCTGACGGTCGAGTACCGCTAGCGGCTCGTCGGCGGGCGTGGAGGGGGCGTGGAGGGGGCCGTTCACCGCGACGGTGTCACGAGCACCAGGGGGATGCCCGCGCAGGGCGTCAGGTGCAGGGTGCCGTGGTGGTGGACGGCCGGTGGGGCGCCGGGCGGGGCCGCGAGGACCGCGGCGAAGTCGGGGCCCTTGACCAGGGAACCGGCGAGATGGGCCGGGTCGGTGGAGGCGGCGACCCGGCCACGGGCGTTCACCAGCCGGGCCGGGACCGGGAGTTCCTGGAGGACGGGCAGCACGGCCGCCTCGAAGTGGCGGAGGTACACGTCGGCGGCGGCGACCCCGACGAACACGCCGTCGACGTGTACCGGCGCGGAGAGCGTCAGGCCGTACTCGTCGGAGCAGAGGTAGTCGACGTAGGGGCCGGCGACGGCTCGCCGGCCGGTCTCCCGGGGCAGCGCGTACCAGTCCCAGTGCGTGTAGTCGGAGTACGGCGAGTGCTCCGGATCCAGGTCGAGCAGCAGCGGGCGCACGGTGCCGTCGGGTCCGCGCTGCCACCATTCCAGCCAGGCCGGTACGTCGGCGAGCAGTCCGGGCGCGGCGACGAAGCCGACGCCTGAGACGAGCCCGGGGAATCCGGCCGCCGGCCGGTCGCCGGGGCTGCCGGAACGACGGCCGGCGCGGGCCGGGGCGCCGGCCGGGCCCGCGCCGTCCGCGAGGCGGCCGTGCAGCCCGGGCCGGAGCGCGGCGAGGTCGGCGGAGACCGGGCGCCGTCCGCCGGAGGCGACGGCGGCGAGCAGGGCGGCGGTCTCGGCACCCGTCGCGGCGACGGCGGCGAAGACCCCTTCGAGCGTGTCGCGCACGCGCCGCGACACGGCATGGGCACCACCGGCGAACGGACCCGCACCACCGAACGGGGCCGGTGCGGGCTGGACCGGGACGGACAGGTCCGGGACGGGCTGGACCGGGACGGACAGGTCCGGGACGGGCGGGGCCGGGGCGGACGGGCCCGGGATGGACGGGTCCGGGGCGGACAGGTCCGGGACGCGCAGGTCCGGCGCGGGCAGGTCCGGCGCGGGCAGGTCCGGCGCGGGCAGGTCCGGCGCGGCCGGGACGGGGACGGACAGCTCGGAGACGGACGGCTCAGGAGCGGACGCATCGGAGACGGGCGGCTCGGTAGCGAGCGCGTCGGAGACCGACCGCTCGGGGACGGGCACGCCGGAGACCGACCGCCCACGAGCGGACGCGCCGGAGACCGACCGCTCGGGGACGGGCACGCCGGAGACCGACGGCTCCGGAGCGGACGCGCCAGAGGCAGCCGGCACGGGGACGGACGTGTCGGAGACCGACCGCCCGCGAGCGGGCGCGTCGGAGGCGGACGCCTCAGCGGCAGGTGCGTCAGGGGCGGCCCCGGTGGGGCGGGCGAGCCCGGTGGTCCTGGCCATCGGTGTCCTCCTCGGGACGCGGCTCGGGTGCGCGGGTGGCGGGAGCGAGCCGCAGGGCGATCAGCCGGCCCACGGACTCGCGTACGCACTGCTCGGCCAGCATTCTTGCCCGCTCGTCGGCCTCATCCTGCACGGCGGAGATCACGGAGCGGTGACGATCCGCCACCGAGGCGTGATACGCGGTGTCGTCGAGGACCAGGACGAGCAGCGCGCCCAACTCGGCCTGGAGGGCGACCTCCTCGCGGGTGAGCCGGGCCGACTGGGCGGCGGCGGCGAGTTCGACGTGGAAGCGGCCGTAGAGCCGGCTCCGGGCGGCCGGATCCTCGGCCCGGGTGAGTTCGTCGACGGTACGGGCGAGCGGGCGCAGGTCGCCGGGCTGGGTGCGCTGGGCGGCGAGCAGGGCGGCGGCGCCGGAGACGGCCGCCCAGTGGTCGCCGAGGTCGCGCAGCTCCTCGGTGGACCAGTCGGCGAGCCGGGCGCGCAGCCGGTCCTCGGCCGGTCCTTCGGGGACGGTGACGAAGCTGCCGCCGCCCCGGCCGCGGCGGGTGGTGACGAGTCCCTGCTGGCGCAGGGCCATGAGGGCCTCGCGCAGGGTGACGGTGGAGACGCCCAACTGGGCGGCGAGTTCGGTCTCGCCGGGCAACTGCTCGCCGTCGGACAGGAGTCCGAGCTCGATCGCGTCGCCGAGCCGGCGCGCCACGGTGTCGACCCGGGCCCGGGTGTCGACAGGGGTGAACACGGCCTGGCGGGCGCTCCCCGTCGCGCCCCCGCCCCGTCTGCCGTCTGGTCTCACGGTGTACCACCTCGGTCGTTGACTCAGGCTTTACCTTAAAGGGGTCTTGAGATTTGAACTATGACTTCATATGTTTGCGGTCATTCGGAGAACGCGCCCCCGCACCAGAAAGGTTCCCGCCCATGGAGGGAATGGCGATCCGGCTGTCAGGACTGCGCAAGAGCTACGGCCGGACGGAGGCGGTGGCCGGGGTGGACCTGGAGATAGCCGACGGCGAGTTCTTCTCGATGCTCGGCCCTTCGGGCTCCGGCAAGACCACCGTGCTGCGCATGATCGCCGGCTTCGAGACGCCGAGCGCGGGCACGGTGGAGCTGGCGGGCCGGGACGTCACCCGCCTCGCCCCCTTCGAACGCGACGTCCACACCGTCTTCCAGGACTACGCCCTCTTCCCGCACATGACGGTCGAACAGAACGTCGCCTACGGCCTGAAGGTGCGCGGTGTCCCGAAGGCCGAGCGCCTGGTCCGGGCCCGGGCGGCGCTCGCGCAGGTACGGCTCGAAGGGCTCGGCCGGCGCCGGCCCGGCGAGCTGTCCGGCGGTCAGCGCCAGCGCGTCGCCCTCGCCCGCGCCCTCGTCGGCCGTCCCCGGGTGCTGCTCCTGGACGAACCGCTCGGCGCCCTCGACCTCAAGCTGCGCGAGCAGATGCAGATCGAGTTGAAGGCGATCCAGCGGCAGGTCGGCATCACCTTCGTGTTCGTCACCCACGACCAGGAGGAGGCCCTGACGACGAGCGACCGGATCGCCGTCTTCCACCAGGGCCGGATCGAACAGGTCGGCACGCCCGGCGAGATCTACGAGCGCCCGGCGACCGCCTTCGTCGCCGGCTTCGTCGGCACCTCCAACCTCCTCGTCGGGGACGTCGCGCGGGCCGTGGTCGGCGCCTCGGGCACGTACAGCATCCGGCCGGAGAAGATCCGCGTGGTCGGGGACCCGGCCGCGCCCGTGGAGGCGGGCCACGCGAGCGCCGTCGGGACCGTGGCCGAGGTCGTCTACCTGGGCGACGCCACCCGCTTCCTCGTCGACCTCGACACGGGCGGCCGGCTCACCGCCGTCCAGCAGAACCTGGAGACCTCGTCCACCGACCTCGCCGCCTTCCGCGGCGCCCGGGTCGGCCTGCGCTGGCACCCGCGGCACGCGGTCCCCGTCCCCCAAGCCTCGTGACGGCGCCACGGCCACGAGACCCCGTACCGCCCTGCCTGTCCCGCTCCGCTCCCCGTACCGCACCACCCTCACCGCAAGGGAGAACCACGTGCGCCTGCACCGCTCGCTCCTGACCGCCGCCGCCGTCTCCGGTCTGCTGCTCGTCACCGCCTGCGGATCGGCCGATCCGGCCGCGTCCGGGAAGTCCGGCGGCCTCAACCCGCCCGCGCTCAAGGCGCCCACGGCCCTCGGCGCGCCCGAGGGCGAGGTCAATCTGATCGCCTGGGCCGGCTATGTCGAGGACGGCTCCAACGACCCGAAGGTCGACTGGGTGACCGCCTTCGAGAAGCAGACCGGCTGCCAGGTCAACGCCAAGACCGCCGCCACCTCCGACGAGATGGTGGCGCTGATGAAGACCGGCCGATACGACGCCGTCTCCGCCTCGGGCGACGCCTCCCTGCGCCTGATCGCCTCCGGCGACGCGGCCCCCGTCAACACCGCGCTCGTGCCGAACTACGCGGATGTCTTCGAGGGCCTGAAGAACAAGGAGTGGAACTCCGTCAAGGGCGTCTCCTACGGCATCCCGCACGGCCGCGGCGCCAACCTCCTCATGTACGACACGACGAAGGTCACCCCGGCCCCCGACTCCTGGTCGGCCGTGTTCGACCGGGCCTCCGTCCACAGCGGCAAGGTCACCGCCTACGACTCGCCCATCTACATCGCCGACGCCGCCCTCTACCTCAAGGCGACCAGGCCGGAGCTCGGCATCAAGAACCCCTACGCGCTCGACCAGAAGCAGTTCGACGCAGCCGTCAAGCTCCTCAAGGAACAGAACGAGCACGTCGGCGAGTACTGGAGCGACTATCTGAAGGAGATCTCCGCCTTCAAGAGCGGGGACTCCGTCGTCGGCACGAGCTGGCAGGTCATCGCCAACCTGGCCAAGGCCGAGGGCGCCAAGGTCGAGGTCGTGCTGCCGAAGGAGGGCGCCACCGGCTGGTCCGACACCTGGATGGTGTCCGCCAAGGCCAAGCACCCCACCTGCGCCTACAAGTGGCTCGACTGGATCGTCTCGCCGAAGACCAACGCGCAGGTCGCCGAGTACTTCGGCGAGGCCCCCGCCAACGCCAAGTCCTGCGCCGAGACCGCCGACAAGGCGCACTGCGCCACCTTCCACGCCACCGACGAGACCTACTGGAAGAACGTCCACTTCTGGACCACGCCCATCGAGCAGTGCCTCGACGGCCGCACGGACGCCCGCTGCGTCCCGTACGCCCAGTGGGTCCGGGCCTGGAACGAGATCAAGGGCTGACCACCTCCCATGACCGCGCTCTCCCCCCAGCCGCGGACCGCCGGAGGCGACCGGACGACCGCCGGAGCGGACCGGGCCGCCGCCGGTCCGGTCCGGCGGCTCGCCGGGGCCCTGCACCGGCGGCCCCGGGTCCGGCTCGCCGCCCTGCTCACCGCGCCGCTGCTGTGGCTGGTGCTCGCCTATCTGGGTTCGCTGGCCGCCCTGTTCCTCTCCGCCTTCTGGACCACCGACTCCTTCACCTCGGAGGTGGTCCGGGTCTGGTCGGCGCAGAACTTCCAGGAACTGGTGACCTCCCCCGTCCATCGGACGGTCGCCCTGCGCACGATCGGCGTCGCCCTCGCCGTGACCGTGCTGTGCGCCCTGATCGCCTTCCCGCTGGCCTTCTACACCGCCCGGGTGGCGAGCCCGCGCCGCCGGCCACTGCTCGTGGTCGCGATCCTCACCCCGCTGTGGGCCAGCTATCTCGTCAAGGTGTACGCGTGGCGGCTGATCCTCTCCGAGGGCGGACCGCTCGACTGGGCGCTGCGGCCGCTGGGCCTCACGGGACCGGGGTACGGGCTGACCGCCACCGTCCTGGTGCTGACCTACCTCTGGCTGCCGTACATGATCCTTCCGGTGCACACGGCGCTCGAACAGCTCCCGGACAGCCTGCTGCACGCCTCGGCCGACCTCGGGGCGCGGGCCGGGCGGACCTTCCTTTCGGTGGTGCTGCCGCTGGTGTGGCCGGCGGTGGCGGCGGGGTCGGTGTTCACCTTCTCGCTCAGCCTCGGCGACTACATCACCGTGCAGATCGTCGGCGGCAAGACCCAGCTCATCGGCAATCTCGTCTACTCCAACGTCACCCTCAACCTGCCGCTCGCCGCCGCGCTCGGCACCGTCCCGGTCGCCGTCATCGTGCTCTACCTGCTCGCGGTGCGGCGCACCGGTGCCCTGCGCAGCCTATGACCGGCCCCCCGGTGCCGCGTCGCCCGCGATCGTGACCGGCGCACGCGCCGCGTGCGCCGGTCGAACCGTCACCCCGCGGAAGGACCCTCCCGATGAACCTCTCCCGTCCCGCGCGGATCGCGCTGCGCACCGCGGCCGGGCTCGGCTTCGCCGTGATCTATCTGCCGCTGCTGCTCGTCCTGCTCGGCTCGCTCAACCCGGACCGTTCGGCGAGCTGGCCGCCGCCCGGGCTCACCCTGAAGTGGTGGTCGGCCGCCTGGAACAACGAGGGGGCCCGCGAGGCCCTGTGGACCTCGGTGCGGGCGGGGCTCGCGGCGACGGCCGTGGCGCTCGTGCTCGGCACCCTCATCGCCTTCGCCGTGCACCGGCACACGTTCTTCGGGCGGGAGGCGGTGTCGTTCGCGGTGGTGCTGCCGATCGCGCTGCCCGGCATCGTCACGGGCATCGCGCTCAACTCCGCCTTCGGGACGGTCCTCGAACCGCTCGGCGTGGGCCTCGGGCTCTTCACGGTGATCGTCGGGCACGCGACCTTCTGCATCGTGGTCGTCTTCAACAACGTGGTCGCGCGGCTGCGGCGGATGCCGGGCTCCTACGAGGAGGCGGCGATGGACCTGGGCGCCCACACCTTCCGCACCTTCTGGGACATCACCTTCCCGCGGCTGCGCTCGGCGCTGCTCGCCGGCGCGCTCCTCGCCTTCGCCCTCTCCTTCGACGAGGTCGTGGTCACCACGTTCACGGCCGGACCCGGCGTGCAGACCCTGCCCTTGTGGATCTTCGACAACATGACACGGCCTCAGCAGGCCCCGGTGGTGAGTGTGGTGGCGGCGGTGCTGGTCCTGCTGTCGGTGATCCCGATCTACGCGGCGCAGCGGCTGTCCTCGGACACGGCGGGCGGCGGAGGGCGGGTCTGACGGGCCCGCATCCGCGTGCGCCGGCCCCCGCCGCCCGGACGTCAGCGCGGTGTCGCGGCGGTCGGTGCGAAGGGGGCGCCGTGGCCGGGGACGACGAGGACCGGCGCGAGGTCCAGGACGGCCCGGCGCGAGGCGTGCAGGGCCTCGGGGTCGGTGGCGTAGGGATCCTCCACGGGACCGTCGGCGGACCACCAGAGGTGGGTGAGGACGACGAGCCCCTCGGCCGTGTCAACGAGGGTGCTGATGTCCTCGGGCGTGTGGCCCGGGGTGGCGGCGAGCCGGATCGACGGCGAGAGCGCGAAACCGTCGGCCGGGCGGTCGGTCCACAGGTCGTCCTGGTAGATCGCCCAGTGGTCGTGATAGCGGGCCGCCGGGAAGAGTGCCGCGTTGAGCGTGTGATCCGGGTGGTGATGGCTGAAGACCACGTCCGTGACCTGGTCGGGCGTCACGCCCGCGTCGGCGAGCGGTCCGAGGATCAGACCGCGGTCGGCGACCATCCCGGGATCGACGACCACGACCGTGTCGCCGTCACGGAGCAGGGTGACGGTGGAGGCGGTGCGCGGTCCGACGTAACCGGCGGTCAGGACGGTCACGGTGGCGGGAGGGGCGGAGGAGGCGGCGGAAGCGGCGGCAGAGGTCATGGGCCGCACGCTAGTGCGCACCGGCCACGCCCTTGGGGGATTTCCAGCCAGAACCAGGGGCCGAATTCCGGCCGAATTCAGTCGGGCGTGGAGAGAGGCGAGCGGGGCGGCGCATGGTCAGCGGGGGACCTCCGGGAGTTCCTCCCCCGTCTCCAGGAGCGACTTGAGACTGGAGATCAGCGCCGGCCAGCCTTCGGCGACGAGCGCGCGGATGGTGCCACGGGGGTCCAGGTCGTCGTGGACGACGGTCAGCTTGACCATGTCCCCGGCCGGTTCGATCCGGTACGTGACCTTGGAGCGGCCCTCCTCCCTGAGGCGCGCGTACACGTCCTCGCCGATGCCGACGGCCAGGGCCCACTCGGGCGTGAAGGTGTGCCAGGTGTACGAGAGCAGCCGTCCGGGCTCGGCGGCGAGGACGACCTGGGCGGGGTCCGAGGTGGTCCTGCCGCCCTCCTCCCAGACCATGGTCGAGCCGGCGGTCCAGTCGCTCTCGAAGGCCACGCCCCAGTAGCGGCGGGTGAAGACCGGATCGGTGAGCGCCTTCCACAGCTCGTCGGGGGTGGTGCGGATGTACGTGGTGTAGACGAAGGCACGGCCCTCGTCACCGGCGTTGCCGGCCATGCTGGCCGGGCCGGCCGTGCTGGCGTTGCTGTCCATCGGAGCCTGCTCCCTTGCTGACGTCCAGGCGTCCGCCCGTGCGCTCACGGGCGGAGGGCCGCCGCCACGAGCCCCTCGATCGCCTCGTTTACGCCGGTCGCGTCGGTCGCGGCGTACGTGTCGGTCGTGCCGGTCGGCTCGTTCGTTCCGGTCGGCTCGTTCGCCTCGGCCGCCCGGCTCATCGCCTCCTCTCCGGCGACCACCCGGTCGAGGACCAGTCCGTCCACGCAGGCGAGCAGCGTCAGTGTGCGGGCTTCGGGATCCACGACGCCCCGGGCGGCGAGGAAGGACCGGACCGCCTCGCGCCCCGGGTTCTCCCTCGGCACCAGGATGTCTCGCAGTTCGGGGTCTCGCACGCTCTCCAGGACGCAGGCGTAGCGGGCGAGGGAACGGCGCCGCCCCTCTCCCCGGGTCCTGGCGGCGACCAGGGCGGCGAGGCCCCGCACGAGGTCGTCGGCCGTACGGAACTCCGGGGCACGCGCGGCCGCCGCCGTGAGCTCCGCCTGGTCCAGCTCGACCAGGCGGCGGACCAGTCCGGTGAGCAGGGCCGAACGGGTGCGGTAGTACGCGGAGGTCGTCCCCGCGGGGAGCCCGGCGGCGGCGTCGACGGCCCGGTGGGTCAGACCGCGCATGCCGGCGTCGGCGAGGACGCCGAGCGCGGCGTCGGCGAGCAGGGTGCGGCGGGCGGGAGCCAGAGGGGCGCGGCGAGTCGAGGAAGTCACCCCTTCTTTCTACACCTGTAGAGACGGGCGCTACGCTTCTACACCTGTAGAAAGCGAACCGGGCACGAACCGAGAGAGAGGCATGGCCATGGGCCACACCGCCGTCGTCGTCGGCGCGGGAATCGGCGGTCTCGCCGCCGCCGTAGGACTCCAGCGCATCGGCTGGGAGGTGACCGTCGTCGACCGCTCCCCCGTCCTCGCCGACGCGGGCGCCGGCATCTCCCTCGCGGCCAACGGCATCCGCGCCCTCGACGCGCTCGGGCTGGGCGCCGCCGTACGCGCCGCCGGGCGCGGCCAGTACACCGGAGGCACCCGCACCCCCGGCGGCTCGTGGCTCGCCCGCATGGACGGCGCCGTGCTCGAACGCGCCCTCGGCTCCCCCATCGTCGGCATCCCGCGGGCCGAGCTGCACCGGCTGCTGCGGGCCGCGCCGAAGCCGGGCACCCTGCGTACGGGCCTGACGGCCACGGCCGCCACAACCCTCGCGAGCGGCCGCGCCCGCGTGGAGTTCGGGCCCGGGAGCGAGCCGCTGGAGGCGGATCTGGTCGTCGCCGCCGACGGGATCGGCAGCCGTCTCCGTACCGCCCTGTTCCCCGGACATCCGGGGCCGGTGCACAGCGGCTCGACCGTGCTGCGGGCGATCACGCACCGGCCGGTGGACCTCCGTACCGACTTCGAGCTCACCTGGGGACGCGGGGCCGAGTTCGGGCACATCGCGTTCACCGACGGACGCGCCGAGTGGCACGCGGTCCTCAACGCGCCGGCCGGAGTGCGGCACGCCGACCCCCTCGCGGTGCTGCGCCGGCGCTTCGCCGGCTGGCACGACCCGATCCCGGAGCTGCTGGCCGCGACCCGCGCCGAGGACGTCCTGCACCACGACGTGGCCGAACTGGCGACGCCGCTGCCGTCGTTCGTCTCCGGGCGGGTGGCGCTGCTCGGGGACGCCGCGCACGCGATGACGCCGAACCTCGGGCAGGGCGCCTGCCAGGCGCTGGAGGACGCCGTGGTCCTCGCGGCGGAGCTCGACCGTACGGACGACGTCGACATCGACGCCGCGCTCGCCCGCTACGACGCCGTACGGCGCCCGCGCACCACGGCCGTCGCCGCGGCGGCCCGGCGGGCGGGCCGGATGGGGCAGCAGCTCAGCCATCCGCTCGCCGTGCCCCTGCGCAACACCCTGCTGCGGCTTGCGCCCTCGGGCGCCGCGGTGCGGGCGATCCTGCGCCACGCCGCCTGGACCCCGCCTCTCACCAGGTCTTTCGCGGGTGAGTAGGGAGTGAATAGGTGTGGAGGAAACTATTCAACGGACTGCTAGTTTGTCCGGATGTCTCTGAAGCACGCTGTTCTGGCGGCTCTCCTGGAGGGAGAGGCGTCGGGGTACGACCTGGCCAAGCTCTTCGACGTGTCGGTGGCCGACTTCTGGGCGGCGACGCCGCAGCAGCTCTACCGCGAGCTGGAGCGGCTCTCCGAGGCCGGTCTCATCGCGGCCCGCGTGGTGCAGCAGGAACGCCGCCCCAACAAGCGCATGTTCACGCTCACCGAGGCGGGCCGGCAGGACCTCGTGGCGTACACCGCGCACCCGCCGAAGCCGACGGCGGTGCGCGACGAGCTGATGGTGCAGGTGCAGGCATGCGACCAGGGGGACACGGCGGCGGTCCGTACGCATGTGCGCGATCGGATGGAGCATGCGCGGGCGAAGCTCGCGCGCTACGCCCGCATGCGGGAGCGGATGCTCGACGGGCGGGACGAGGACGTCTATCTGCGCGAGGTCGAGCGGGTCGGTCCGTATCTGACCCTGCTGCGCGGCATCGCCTTCGAGGAGGAGAACGTGCGCTGGGGCGAGCGGGCCCTGGCGGTCCTCGCCGAGCGTGCGACCGTCCGGGAGACGTGAGGAGTGGGGCGGAGAGCGGGCGGGGGCGGCGCATCCGACGGAGGAGGAGAGCGGACGTCCACAGGGCGCCCAGGGCGGGTGACGCCTTGGCTACCGTGGGGTAACGTCCGTGCGCATGAACGTCGGTGACATCGTCGAGGACTTCACCCTGCCGGACGAGACGGGGCGGCCCCGCTCGCTCTCCGGGCTGCTGGCCGAAGGTCCTGTCGTCCTCTTCTTCTATCCGGCGGCCCTCACGCCCGGCTGCACCGCGGAGGCGTGCCACTTCCGTGACCTGGTGGGCGAGTTCCAGGCGGTCGGAGCCCGGCCCGTCGGCATCAGTACGGACGAGGTGGAGCGCCAGCGGGAGTTCGCCGACCGACACTCGCTCGGGTATCCGCTGCTGTCCGACCCGTCGGGCGCGATACGCGACCGGTTCGGGGTGAAGCGCGGATTCTCGCTCGCGCCGACCAAGCGGGTCACCTTCGTCATCGACGAGGACCGAAAGGTCTTGGAGGTCGTCCGCAGCGAACTGCGGATGAGCGCCCACGCCGACCGTGCGCTGGCGGCGCTCCGGGCCCGCGGCCGGGGCTGAACGGACGCGGTCATGGCCGAGCGGCGGCAGGGCCGGCCGGTGTGCGGACCGGTCGTCCGGACCGATCGTCCGGATCGGTGCGGTGTCAGGTGCCCAGCAGCTTCGCCTTGGCCGCCGCGAACTCCTCCGGCGTGAGCAGACCCTGCTGCGCGAGGTCGCCCAGCCGGGCCAACTGGTCCGGGATCGACGGTCCTCCCTCGGCCCAGGACGCGGTCGGCGGCGGGCCGGACTGCGACGGTGCCGGCGCCGGCGCCGGCTGGGCGGTGGTCTCCTGGGGCGGGGCCTGCCGGGCGGTGCGGGCGGCGCCGCGGCCCGCCGCGTAGGCGGCCCCACCGACCAGGGCGCCCCGCAGCAGTGGCGCTCCGACGGGCCGCACGACCGGGCGGACGAGGGGGCGACGGCGCAGGAACATCCCGTCAGCTCCTTCCGGACGCGGCCTCGGCGACGGCCTCGCGATAGGCGGCCCGCGCCTGCTCCACGAACTCGTGCGGAACGGCGACCCGTCCGGCGACGTACCCGTCCGCCTCCCGGATCGCCTCCGCGGCCCGCGCCGCCCAGACGTGTTCGACGAGCAGCATCAGCGCGCAGGAGCCGGGTTCCAGGGTCGCGCCCACCTCGGCGGCGTCCTCGGGGCCGAGCAGGTTGGCCTCGGGACCGAGCTCGGCGACCGCGTCCTCGAACTCCTCGTACTCGGCGAGCTCGGAGCTCCACACCTCTCCGGCGGCCGTCTTCGTGACGACCAGCGAGTCGATCAGCCGCACCTGACCGGCCCGGCGCAGGTCGGCGACGGCGGTCACCGCGGCGACCTTGAGCCGTTCGCCGGGAAAGGCGAGCACCAGACATTCCACCGGCCCCATGGGACTCCCTCTCGGACGAGCGCCGCGCCCTCCGCGTACGCGGGGACGCCCGCCCATCCGACCACGACCTGCGCCGGCCCGCAGCCCGAGCGGACGTCACGGAGCTCGTCCTGTCGGCGGGTGTGACGGCGTACCTGTGCGGTCCGCTGCCCTTCATGCGTGGCGTGCGCGGTGACCTCCTCGCCCTCGGGGTGGCTCCGGCGGACATCCACTGCGTGGTCTTCGGCCCTGATCGGTGGCTCGGCGCCCCGGCCTGAGAATCCCCGCCCACCTGGGATCCTCGGAGCCCTGGTGCAATTCGCCTGAATATTGCATAGTGATGCCGCGATTTCACCTGAGGATCAGCGGCAGGAGCGGGCGGATGGGTACGGCGCACGGAGCGGTGCGAGGGTCGGCGGGCGCGGTCCGCGGGCTCGCCCTCGACATCGGCAGTTCCCGCACCCGGGTGTGGGCGCCGGGCCGGGGCGTGATCGCGGACGTACCGAGCGGACCGGTCCTGCGCGGCCGGGTCACGGACGCCGCGTCGCACCGGCGGCTGCTGCGGAAGGTGGCGGCATCGGCGTTCGGCGGCGCCGCGCTCGACGGCGGCCTCGGGGACACCGTCGTCATGCTCTGCCACCCCGTCCTGGCGGGTATGGAGCAGCGGGAGGCGGCCCGTCGGGTGGTGGCCGGTCTCGGGCCCGCCCGGGTCGTGTCGGTGGACAGCGCGCGAGCCGCCGCGGCCTACGCGGGTCCTGCGGGCGGCGGTCCCCTGCTCGTCGTGGACCTGGGCGCGGAGCTCACCGAGGTCACGCTGCTCGTCGACGGTCTGGTCCAGGACGCCCGGCTGGCCGAGGTCGGCCTCGACGACCTGTCGGAGCCGACCGGTTCGCCCGCCGCGGTCGTGCACACGGCAGCGGACATGGTGAGGGACCTGTGGCGGTGCGACTCGACGGGCGCCGTCCGGGGAGCGCTGCGGCGCGGCGTCCTGGTCACCGGCGGCGGCGCGCTGCGCCTCGACCTGACGAGCCGGCTCGCCCTCCGTCTCGGGGTGCGGCTGCGTCTCGCCAACGACCCCGCCACCAGCGCAGTCCGCGGCGCGGGCCTCCTGCTGTCCTCGGCCCTCGGCGACCCTCCGACGGCCGCCGGCTGACCTCGCGTCCGGCCGCCGTCCGGGTCGGTGACGAGCACTCCCGTACGGGGCGGCGGCACCGCGGGCACGCACGCCGTCGTTCGCGTGCCGCGCTGTGCTTGAGCACCCTGCCCGTCCGCCGCGCGGGCGCGGGGCGGACGGGCAGGGTGCGCAGTGCGCGGCCGGGATCAGCAGCCGGTGGCCCAGATGTGGGAGTCGCCTCGGTCGTTGGCGGCGCCGTTGTAGCCGACCTCCTGGCCCGGGGCGAGGCAGATCGTCATGGAGCCGCCCTGCCAGGCGGACTCGTAGACCTGGACGTGGTCCTTGATTCCGGCTCCGGAGATGCCGTGGTTGGCCCAGGACGAGTCGGTGTCGGAGATCCAGCCCTCCCACCAGCCGTCGTCACCGCTCCAGTTGGCCCGCTGTCCGCCGAAGTTGGCGTCCTGCCAGACGCAGAAGTGCCCGGACGGACACTCGGCGGCCGTGGCCGGCGCGGTCAGGGCGAGGCCGCCGGTGAGGGCGAGGAGTGCCGCCGCGGCGGGGCCGAGGAGTCGCTTCATGAAGCGTCGTTGCCTTTCGTTTCGGTGGTGGTCGCGGACAGCTCGGCTGCCCGCAGCAGTGCGCGGGCGCGCAGCCGCTCGTAGGTGGCGAGCTGGTCGCGGTGCAGGGTGCGCACGGTGGCCAGTTCGGCGGGTTCGAGTCGTGCCTTGACTGCGGCGAGCCCGCTCTCGCGGGTGCAGCGGTCGGCGACGACCGGGTCGGGGCGGCCGGTGCGCGGCCCACCCGCGGGGGCGGCGCACCGGGTCCAGCGATCGAGGGCGGCCCGGTGGGCCGGATCGTCCTTCATCCGGGCCTGGGCCTCGGCGCGCAGGTTGTCGACGGTGACCTGGGCCCGGAACCAGCGGTTCTGGTCGCCGTAGAGGTTCGCCCGCGCGGCGGCGACACAGCCGTCGCTGTTGGCGGTCACGGTGAGGCCAGTGGCGAGGGTGAGCGAGAGCTCGCGGGGTTTCTTGCCGAACAGGGCGGTCTGGAGGCGGGCGTCCTCGGCCGGGGCCCTGGGCTGGGCGGCCGGTCTCAGGGTGAGGCCCTGAGCGCTGAGGCAGTCGACGACGAGCCGGTGCTCGGCGGCCTTCAGGATGCGGTCCTGTTCCTGCCGTGAGGGGGGTGCGGCGGCGGGTGCGGCGGGCCCCGGGCGGGCCGTGGCGCAGCCGGCGAGGACGAGGGCGGCGGTGGCCGTGATGATCGCGCGGCGGGTGGCGTGGTGCATGGATTCCCCTGGTGGCGGGCCTGGTGACGCTGGTCGGCGGGGGTGATCGCGCCGGTTTCGTGGCGATCAATGCCCGGTGCCGAACGGGCCATGCGGAGGGACACGGCGACTCACCCGAAGGGGTCGAATGCGCCGGAGCGTGCGCCGCCAACAGGGTGTTCGAGAGGCTCACGGGGAGGGTGTGGGGGGGGAGCGCGCGGCGGCAGCCGGGAGACGACAAAGCCCCGGTTGGACGGGGGATTCCAACCGGGGCTGATTGCCGTGACGCAGGAAGGGCGGTCACCTCTCGGTGGGGGGGACCGAGGGGACCGGGCCCCTTCGCCGTCACATACAGATGAACGATAAACCTTCCCTCATTGTTCCGTCGTGTCCCCTGTGCCGGATGTGAGGGACCTCACCCTGTTTGGGCGCTTCGGCCGCCGGGCGCCGGACTGCCGGAGACCCGGGTGCCCGCGTGCGCGACGACCCCGGGCGGCGCCCGTCCGCTCCGCCCGGGGAGTCTCGGTCACGTCGGTCAGCGGGACGCGAGGAGGAGCCGCGCCTCGGTCTCCTGATCGCCGGAGACGGATTGCAGGGACTGGATCTCGAACGTGCGGGCCAGGACCTTCTCCACCTCGTCCACGGCGTGGTACCCACCGGTGAGCAGGGCTCCGACCATTCCGGTGAGCCGGACGGGCGGTGTCTCCTCGTGGCGGCCGCCGGCCGTGTCGAAGGTGGCCATCCAGACGGTGGGGGCGGGCCCGGTGACCGCCTCCGGGCCCGGTGCCGTCACGTCCTCGAGCTGGTAGGTGCGGTCGAGGACGTCGAAGACGGCCTGGGCGTCCTCCCGGCAGCAGTCGCTTAGCTGCACGGTGACATCGGTGTCGATGTGCAAGTCGTACACGGCGCTCATCTCCTCGTGTGCCGCTTCCAGCATCCCTCGCGGCGGCGCGTCCCGCGAGGTTCGTGGCACCGTGGACGCAGGGACGGAGCGCGACCCGGGAGGCGCCGTGGCCGGAGGCGGAGAGGGACCCAGGAAGCACGACGACGGATGGGACGCCGACGGCCTCTACCGGGGCCGGCACGAGACGCCCGAGGAGAACGCGGACCGGCGCTGGACCGAGCTGATGCAGGAGATCCGGGTCGCCCAGACGGGCGTACAGATCCTCTTCGGTTTCCTCCTGACGGTCGTCTTCACCCCCCGTTTCCCCGAGCTGCCGCAGAGCGACCGGGTGATCTACATCGTCACGGTCACGCTGGGCGCCGCCGCGACCGGGGCCCTGATCGGCCCGGTCTCCTTCCACCGGATCGTCACGGGGCGCCGGATCAAGCCCCGGGCGGTGGTCTGGGCGTCCCGGCTGACCTTCGTGGGCCTGGTACTGCTCTTCGCCACCCTGGGCGCCGCGCTCCTGCTCGTGCTGCGCGTGGCCACCGGGGCGACGTACGTTCCCTGGCTGGTGGCCGGGCTCCTCGTCTGGTACCTGCTCTGCTGGTTCGCGCTGCCCCTGTGGGTCCGCCACCGCCACACGAGCCGCCCGCGCGACTGACGGGACGACGATGACCGCCGCTGCGGCCAGGGCGGACGGGGCGGCGGCTCAGCCGCCGGCGAGGACCCGCTCGACGGTGTCCGCCTCGGCGGCGGGCTTGTCGGGGCGGTGGCGTACGACACGGGCGAACCGCAGCGTCACTCCGGCCGGGTAGCGGGTGGAGCGCTGGAGCCCGTCGTAGGCGATCTCGACGACCAGCTCGGGACGTACCCGGACGGTGAAGCCGTCGTCCTCCACGGCCAGTTCGCCCAGCCGCTCGGTCTGCCAGCGCAGCATCTCGTCGGTGAGCCCCTTGAACGTCTTGCCGAGCATGACGAACGTGCCGTCGGCGGCGCGGGCCCCGAGGTGCAGGTTGGACAGCAGCCCGGTGCGCCGCCCGTGGCCCCGTTCCGCGGCGAGGATCACGAGGTCGAGCGTGTGGACCGGTTTCACCTTCAGCCAGGTGCGCCCTCGGCGTCCGGCGACGTAGGGCGCGTCGAGGGCCTTGACGAGGACGCCTTCGTGGCCGCGGGCCAGGGTGTCCCGGAAGAAGTGTTCGCCCGCTTCGACCGCGGCCGGGTCGTCGGGGTCGCCGACCACGGTGCGGCGCACCCGCAGCGGCTCGGGCAGCAGCCGGGCGAGGACGGCGTGCCGCTCGTGTCCCGGCCGGTCGACCAGCACCTCGCCGTCCGCCGCGAGGACGTCGAAGAAGACCGGCGACAGCGGCAGGGCGGCCCGCGCGGTCGCCACGTCGAGGCGGGAGCCGACTCGGGAGGCGATGTCCTGGAAGGCCAGGGGCCGGCCCGTCGCCGGGTCCAGGGCGATCACCTCACCGTCCAGGACGAACGCGTCGCCCTCCGTCTCCCGGGCCGTGGCGACGACCTCGGGGAGCCGGTCGGTGATGTCGTCGAGGGAGCGGGTGTAGACACGGACCTCGTCGCCGCGCCGGTGCACCTGGACGCGGATCCCGTCGAGCTTCTCCTCGACCACACACGGGCCGAGGGCCGCGACGGCCTCGGTGACGCTGCCCGCCGTGTGGGCGAGCATCGGCTGCACGGGGCTGCCGACCCGCAGGGTGAAGCGCTCCAGGGCGGCCGGCCCCTCGGCGAGGACGGCCCGGGCGACCCTGGGCAGCGATCCTTCGAGCATGACGGCCCGCCGCAGCTCCTCGGCCGGGACCGCGGCCGCCTTGGCGACGCCTTCGAGGGCGACGGCGTCGAGGGCGCCCTGACGGACCTCGCCGGAGAGCAGACGCAGCAGGAACTCCTGCTCGGGCAGGGTCGCGGCGGCCAGAAGGTCGCGCACCAGCCCGGTCCGCCGGGCCTGCGCCCCGGCCCCGGAGACGGCCGCCAGGGCGGTCATCGCCGCGTCGGTGTCGGCGAGGGTGAGGGCGGGACTCGGCGCGGGAGGCACGGCCGGCGGGAGGACGTTCTTGATCACGCTCCAGCCGACCCCGATCCGCCCCTGCGGGAGCCGTCCCGACAGATAGGCGATGACGAGCGGACTCTCCTCGGGCTCGGCCTCCGCAAACAGCTCGGCGAGCAGTCCGGTCTTCCGCGACCGGGCCGCCGTGGCGGCGACCTGGCCCGACACGTCCGCGACCCGGGCAAGGAGCATGCGCCCATCCTGCCCGCGAGCAACCCGAATCGCACCCCGGCCACCCCTGTCGACGCCGGGGAACCTGCCGCTCTGCCACCCCCTCCCCCGGGTGGACCTCGCGGGCCCGGGCGCGCCGGCCGACTAGCGGGGCGTGGCCTCCTTCCGTCTGCGCAGCCGGTCGAGCAGGCTGCGCCGGATCCGCCGACCGGGCGGGCGGGTGACGGCCACCGGACGGACGGGCCCTGCCGCTCCGGGCCAGGGAGCGGGCCCGCCACCGGTGGCGGGCGTCGCGATCTCCGCCCGTACGGTCGGCGCGGCGGGCAGACTCGGCACCGGGGACAGGGTGGGGCGGGGCGGCCCGATGGGTGCGAGGGGCGCGGCAAGGGAGGTCGAGGCGGCCATGCCCGGTAGCGGCGCCTGGCGTTCGGCGCGGGCCTCGTCCAGGGCGAGGGCGAGGCTCATCCGGTGCCAGAGGATCTCGTCGGGATCGTCCGCGAGCAGCAGGCGGTCGGCGATCTCCCGGGCGGCCGGGGCGCTCGGCCGCCAACTGGGCGGCGCGGGACGCAGCCGGTCCAGATAGGCCCGTTCGAAGGGATCGTCAACGACCTCGGCGAGCTGGACGGGGTCGAGGAGCGAGGCGATGGCGGCCGCGCGCGTCCAGGGGTCGTCGTCGGCCCGCAGCAGTATCCCGAGCCGTCGGGCCCGCCAGTTGCGCGGCCGCCAGTCCTCGCCGGCGTCCGAGCGCGTGCGGATGTCCACGGGCAGCCGGCCGGTGAGGAGTCCCGGGTGGGTGAGGGCGAACTCGCTCAGCTCGGCGGCGGGATAGAGCCAGACGACGGCCCTGTAGCGGTTGACGTAGAACCGCACGGGGCTGAAGTGGCCCGTCCTGGCCAGCCGGGCGAAGCGGTCGCGGGTGACCGAGAGCAGATGCGCACCCTCGGTCGTCCCGACGGCCCGGACCCGCTCGCGCAGTCCGTGCGGGAAGTCCGGGGCAGCTTTCAGTCGCGCGATCTCGCTTTGGGCCACGCGCCGCCGCACCACGTCCCCGCAGAGGCCCGGGGGCCCTGAGCTCGTCCCCGAGCCCCAGCCCCCGCCCGGGCCGGCTCCGCCTCCGGCTCCAACCCCGGTTCTGGTTCCGGTTCCGATCCCGGCTCCGATCCCCGTTCCGATGCCGGCTCCTCTTTCAGGCGCGGAACCCGACGGGCCGAGGACCGGCACCGTGCGCACGAGTCCCAGGTGGACCGCCAGCCGGAACTCGTCGCGCTTCAGCCCCAGTTCCTGTGCGGCCCGCCCCGGCGCCACCGTGCCCCCGTCGCCCGTCTCGGTCTTCTCTGTCGTCCCGTCCATGGTCATGCGGTCGGTCCTTCCCCCGTGCGTCGTTCGGCTCGAACACTTTCAGTGATGACCGTAACGCAGAGTGACAACTTCCCGCTCGCCCTGTGGATAACTTCCCAGGCGCCCGCCCGGAGCGAGAGTCAGAGCTCGGCGATCCCCCGGCCGCCGGGCTGCCGCGCCGCCACGCCCAGATGCTCACCGACCCGGTTGACCAGCAGCGTCATCTCGTAGGCGACCTGGCCGACATCGGCCTCGGCGGCGCTCAGGACGCACAGGCAACTGCCCTCGCCGGCGGCCGTCACGAACAGCAGCGCCTCGTCGAACTCGACCATCGTCTGCCGGGCCCGGCCCGCCTTGAAGTGCCGCCCCGAACCGCGCGCCAGACTGTGCAGGCCCGAGGAGACCGCTGCCAGGTGCTCGGCGTCCTCCCGCTCCAGGCCGCTGCTCGCCCCCGTCACCAGCCCGTCGTTCGACAGCACCAGTGCGTGCCGTATCGAGTCGACCCGTCGCGTCAAGTCGTCCAGGAGCCAGTCGAGTTCCTTGTCGAGCGCCATGCCTGTCCTCCCCCTGTGCGGTGCATGCGTCGCCTCAGCCTTACGCACTGTCGTGGACAGGGCAAGCACCTGCCCTCACCCCACCGAGTCCAGGAGTCGCGCCGTGTGGATCCGTCCCGCGTACTCGACGAGCCGGATGAGCACCTCCTTGCCGGAGTCGCGGTCCCTCGCGTCGCACAGCACCACCGGCGTACCGCGGTCCAGGTCCAGGGCGCGCGAGACGTCGTGCGCCCCGTAGGTGCGGGCGCCGGCGAAGCAGTTGACGGCCACGACGAACGGGATCCCGCGGTGCTCGAAGTAGTCCACGGCAGGGAAGCAGTCCTCCAGGCGGCGGGTGTCGGCGAGGACGACCGCGCCGAGCGCCCCCTGGGACAGTTCGTCCCACAGGAACCAGAAGCGGTCCTGACCCGGCGTTCCGAAGAGGTAGAGCGAGAGCCCGGACCGGATGGTGATCCGGCCGAAGTCCATGGCGACGGTCGTGGTGGTCTTCCGGTCCACTCCCTCGGTGTCGTCCACGGACTCCCCCGCTCGGCTGAGCTGTTCCTCGGTCCGCAGGGGGCGGATCTCGCTGACCGCGCCGACCAGGGTGGTCTTGCCGACCCCGAAGCCGCCGGCGACCAGGATCTTCAGGGCGAGGACCGTGGGGTCCACGTCGCCGGCGGGGGTGCTCTCAGAGCGCTCGTAGGCCATCGATGACTTCCCTCAGGATCCGTTCGTCAGGGAGCTGGGCGGGCGGGACGGGACGGCTGACCTTCACGAAGCCCGCTTCGAGGAGGTCGCCCAGGAGGACCCGGACCACCCCGACGGGGAGGTCGGCGTCGGCGGCCAGTTCGGCGACCGACTGCGTCTCGGCCCGGCAGAGCCCGAGCAGGGCCCGGTGTTCGGGGCCGAGCAGGGACTCCTCGGCCCGGCCCGGCGGGTCGTCGTCGACGACGACGAGCGCGATGAGGTCGAACCGCACGTTGCTCGGTCCGGGGCGGGTGCGGCCGCCGGTCATGGCGTACGGCCGTACGAGCGGCCCCGCCTCGGCGTCGTACCACCGACCGTCCGGTACGGCCCGGCCGTCGCCCGTGCCGTCTCCGGTGCCGTCACCGATGCGGTCGCCGGTGTCGTCGCCCGTACTGTCCTCGTTCATGGAAGGTCTCCGGGTCAGCCGGCGGCGGGCGGGGTCACCGTGAGCCGCGGCGGGGTGTGCAGGTGCTCGCCGACCCGTTTCACCAGGCGGGCCATCTCGTAGGCGATGAGGCCGATGTCGGCGTGGGCGGTGCTGAGCACGGCCAGGCAGGAGCCGTCCCCGGCCGCCGCCACGAAGAGGAAGCCGTCGTCCATCTCGACCATCGTCTGGCGCACGCCGCCGGTGTGGAACTGCCGTCCGGCGCCCTTGGCGAGGCTGTGGAAGCCGGAGGCGATGGCGGCCAGGTGCTCGGCGTCCTCCCGGCTCAGACCGCTGGAGGCGCCGACGGCGAGCCCGTCGTTGGAGAGCACCACCGTGTGGCGGACCTCGCGGACACGCGTGACGAGGTCGTCCAGGAGCCAGTCGAGCTCTCCGGAGCGGTGGTGGGACATCCTCTCGTGGTCGATCACTCGTCGTCTCCTTCACTGCCGGTTTCGCTGGATGCCTGCGGGCCATGGCCGGTGCCCAGAGGGCGCCGGGTGCCGATCGGGGTGCCGGGTGCCGGGCCGCCGCCGCGCCGCCAGCCGTCGCGGTAGGCGGACATCCGGTCCCTGACCTGCTCCGGGGTCCGCCCGCCCGGCGCATCGGCGGGCGCCGGCGCGGCGTACGGTTCGGGCGCCGGCGCGGCGGTGCGGAGCTGCGGTACGAGGCTCGCCTGCCGTACGCGCCGGGGCAGGTCGGCTCCGGTGTCCTCAGCGGAGGCGCCGGATGGCGGCGGCGCCCCGGGAGGCTGGAGGGACTCGGGCCGCTCTCGTGGCGGAGGCGCGAACGGGCCGGACGGGGTCACCGACGAGGGCCCTGATGGGGTCCCTGAGGGGGAAGGGGCCGGAGGCGAGGGGGGCGTACGCCGGCGCAGGGCGGTGACTCCGGCCGGCGGTCGAGCGGGACCGGGTCCGGGACGGGGACCGAGACCTGGGCCGGGACCGGGACCTGGGCCGGGTTTCGTCGCGGGGGCCCCGACGGGGTGAGCCGGTGAGACCGGGGAGACCGGTGAGCCTGGCGCGCCCGGGGACTCCGAGGAACTGGGCGCGGCGGAACCAGGATCGGGTTCGGCGGGCGCTCCGGGGTGCGTGGGCGCGTGGGCGCGCGCGGGGTCGGCCGCGGAGGGGACGGTGCCCGCGGTGCCGCGCCCGGGCGGAAGGGCGTTCTGCAGCAGATCGGTGGGCAGGAGGACGACGGCCGTCGTGCCCCCGTAGGGCGAGGTGCG
The DNA here is from genome assembly GCF_040612775.1 of Streptomyces sp. NPDC006339. NCBI lineage: Bacteria > Bacillati > Actinomycetota > Actinomycetes > Kitasatosporales > Streptomycetaceae > Streptomyces > Streptomyces sp. NPDC006339. The sequence continues at coordinate 16,419 of NZ_JBEXQW010000027.1, read as the reverse complement.
CAGGTGGACCTTGATGTCGTGGCGCGCGGAGAGGCGGCTGACCACGAACAGACCGAGCCGGTCGCTGTCGAAGAGGTCGAGGGCCTCGGACTGGGCGATCCGGGCGTTGGCCTCGGCGAGGCTCTCCTTGCCCATGCCGAGCCCCCGGTCCTCGATCTCGAGGGCGAAGCCGTTGCCCACGGGTTCGCCGCTGACGCGCACCTTGGTGTGGGGCGGGGAGAACTGCGCGGCGTTCTCGATGAGCTCGGCGAGCAGATGGGTGAGGTCGGCGACCGCGCCGCCGACCACGGCGGTCTCGGGCAGCCGGCGCACCTCCACGCGCGCGTAGTCCTCGATTTCGGAGACGGCGGCGCGCACGACGTTGGTGAGGGGGACGGGCATGCGCCACGCGCGGCCGGGGGCCGCGCCCGAGAGGATGATGAGGCTCTCGGCGTGACGCCGCATCCGGGTCGTGAGGTGGTCGAGCCGGAAGAGGTCGCCGAGCTCGTTCGGGTCGTCGGCGCGCCGCTCCATGCTGTCGAGCAGGTTGAGCTGACGGTGCACCAGGACCTGGCTGCGACGGGCGAGGTTGACGAAGACGCCGGAGATGCCGCTGGCGAGCTCGGCGCGCTCCACGGCGGCGAAGAGCGCGGCCCGGTGAACGGTGGTGAGGGCGTCGCCGACCTGTCCGATCTCGTCCTGCGGGGCGGGTCCGGGCGGGGCCTCGGCCAGGACGTCGATCTCCTCGCCGGCGCGCAGTCGGCGCATGGCGGCGGGGAGTTTACGGTGGGCGATCTCCAGAGCGCCGTTGCGGAGGCTGACGAGTTCGACGACGAGCCCGCGGCCGATGCGTACGGAGATGGCGAGGGAGGCGGCGACGGCGGCCAGGCCGAGCAGCACCGCGGCGCCGCCGGCGCTGAACAGGCCGCCGCCGAGGGGACGGTAGCGGTCCGCGGCGGCGGTGCGGGCGGCCTGCTCGACGGCGGCCAGGCCCTCCCGTACGGCGGAGTGGGCGGCGTCCCATTCGCCGGAGGTGACGGCCTGTGCGGCGCGTCGGCCGGGGGCGGCCGCGACGACCCGTTCCTCGGCCGCGCCGAGCTGACCGTAGGCGGGCCGGGCGGTCAGGGTCCGCCAGGCGGTGCGCTGCGCCGCGGGAAGGTCCGCGGTGGCGGACTCGGTCAGTGCGCGCCGGGCCGCGACGGCAGCGGCGAACGCGCGGAGTCGTGCGGCGTCGAGCGCTCCGGTGAGATGGGCGGAGCCGAGCAGCGCGTCCTCGCGGGCGAGCATCTCGCCCGCACGGCCGAGTTCGAGCAGGACGCGCGCCTCGGCGCCGTTCCCGCTGTGCCCGACAACCCCGGCGTCCTCGATGCCGGCGAGGGCGCCGAGGGGGGCGAAGCCCGCGAAGATGGTGGCGGTGTACTCCTCGTAGATCTGGTCTCCGTCGGCCCGTCCGGCGACGGCCGCGGTACGCAGCCGGCTCAGGCCCTCGGTCCGCACGACGAACGCCGTTACGCGCGTGGCGACGTCGGCGGGGAGGCTGCCGTTGTCGCCGACGGTGTGCCGGTCGCCGAGGCGGAGGCGGCTGACGGCGGAGTCGGTCGCCCTCACGTACTCCTTCAGCTCGGCGGCGCGCCCGCTTCCGGGAGCCGCCGCCTGCCGTACGGCGGCGCGCCGTTCGTCCTGGAGCGCGGCGATCGCGGCGGTGACCGGCTGCCGGACCTCGGCGTCCACGGACCGCAGGAGTCGGAGCCGGGCGATGTCCTGGGCGGTGGTGACGGTGGCGAATCCCCACAGGGCGAGCAGGGAGACGACCGGGACCATCAGCAGCGAGACGATCTTGGCGCGTACGGTCCGCGGCCGCAGCCGGTGGATCCGGCTCTCGCCTCCCTCGGAGCCAGCGGGCGCGGGGTGTGCGGACATGGCCGGTGCCGTGGCCTTGGCGGTGGCGGTGGCGGTGGCGGTGGCGGTGAAGGTTCCGGGGGCGGGGGGTGCGGACCGCTCGCGGGGTGCCGTCTCGTCGGCGGGGCGCCCGGCGTGTGCGCGGCGCCCGCGGGCCGCCGTGGCCGGCCGGCCGGGGGCTCCGGCTTCGTCCGGGGTCCTGCGGGGAGTTCGCATGGCCTCCTCGTTCCTTGGTTCATCACGGGCCCGTGGGGGCGGCGGGCTCCGGGGGTCCGACGGGCTGCTCAGGTCCGTGCGTCGTCGCCGGCGGCAGCATGGCCATGGGCGTCAGGGGTGGGATGGATGCCCGCTCCGGTCGCCGGGCCGTGGACCGGCCCCGACGGGTGGACGGGGGCCGGGGTGGCTGCGGCCGCCCGGCGTGGGTGCGCCGCCTCGGGCCGGAAGCCGGCGGGTGCGACGTCCACGGCCCGCTCGTCGGGCTCGGTCAGCCGTCCGGCGGAGGCGTAGGCGGCGCGTTCGCCCGCCGTGGGCGAGAGAGCGACGAAGGCCGAGGTGATGAAGAGGTAGGAACCGAGCCCGACCGCGAGCGGGAAGACGAACTGCATGACGGTGGCGCCCGGGAGAGGGGCCGGCGAGGGCGCGACCTCGACGCGTACGGCGAACATGCCCGTGTAGTGCATGCTGCTGACCGCCGCGCCCATGACGAGGGAGGCGAGGGCCACGGCCGCGGGAGCGTGGATGTTCAGCGCGGCCCACAGGGCCGCCGTGGCGGCCACGACGGCGATGACGACCGAGAGGGCGACGAGCAGCGGGTCGTACCGGACCTCGCCGTGCAGTCGCAGTGCCGCCATGCCCATGTAGTGCATGCTCGCCACGCCGATGCCGGTCGTCAGACCACCGATCAGCAGCGCACGCACCCGGTCCTTGCCGTAGCCGACGGCGAAGACGCCGACGCCGACCACGGCCATGGCGATGAGCAGACTGAGGAGGGTGAGCGGGACGTCGTAACGGATGTCGGTGCCGGTGACGCCGAAGCCGAGCATGGCGACGAAGTGCATCGTCCAGATGCCGGTGCCGAGGGCGGAGGCGGCGGTGAGCAGCCAGTTGCGGCGCGAGCGGCCGGTCGCGTCGAGGGCGCGCACGGTGCAGCGCAGTCCGAGGGCGGCGCCGACGCAGGCCATCGCGTACGACAGCACGGGTGTCAGCCAGCCGAAGGTGGCGTGGTCCAGGTGTCCCATGACTCGGGGACGCTAGTGCGCACTCGGGGGCGCATCGGGGGCGCATTTCGAAAGCTGATGGAATATGACAGAGAGATGTTCCCGAACGATCAGCACAGGGTCGAACATGCGCGCAGATCGTTCACTCACAGGGGGGTGGTCGGGGCGGGTGACTCACCCCTGTGAGTGAGGCGCGTCTGAGGGATCATGGGCACATGAGCGATGACCCCACACGTGTACGGGAGTTCTTCGGCGCCCGCGCCGCCCACTGGGATTCCCGGTTCCCCGACGACGGCCCCGCCTATGCCGCCGCCGTCGCCGATCTCGGTCTGCGCCCCGGCGACGCCGTGCTCGACGCGGGCTGCGGCACCGGCCGGGCACTTCCCCCGCTGCGCGCGGCGGTCGGCCCCACGGGCACGGTGATCGGGGCCGACCTCACGCCCGAGATGCTCGCCGAGGCGGTCAAGGCGGGCCGCGACCGGGACGGGACGCTGATCCTCGCGGACGTGGCACGGCTGCCGGTGCGCGACGGCGCGCTCGACGCAGTGTTCGGGGCGGGGCTCATCTCGCACCTCGCCGACCCGGCCCGCGATCTGCGCGAACTGGCCCGCGTCGTCCGGCCCGGGGGACGGCTCGCCCTCTTCCACCCGATCGGCCGCGCCGCCCTGGCCGCCCGGCACGGCCGCCAGATCACCGACGACGACCTGCGCGCCGAGCCCAACCTGCGTCCCCTGCTGGCCGGTTCGGGCTGGGAGCTGCGCGATTACGTGGACGAGGACCACCGCTACCTCGCGCTTGCCGTGCGCCGGGCGGAGTGACGGTGCCGGTGATCCGGTGATCGCACTTATGTCACGAGGGGCCCTCTGACGGCCTGCCACGGCAACGGCAACGGCAACGGCAACGGCAACGGATGCCCTCCCCGGCTGACGGGCGGTCGACGGGCGGACGGGCGGACGGGCGGAGCGGCACCCGGGGCGATGGCGCTCCGGGTCACCTCGATCACCGGTTTCGCGCCCTCTCCCCGCCCAGGACCGGACGGCACGGAAAACGCCGCAGCCGGGCCCTGAGCCGGCGGCGCCGCGGCGCGGTGCGGCCGTCGCAGGACGGGCCGCCGTACTCCGCCGCCTCGACCGCCTGGGCCGGGTCTCCGACTCGCGCGGCTCTCGACGGGTGGGTTACTCACTGGTTAGGGTGCGCCGACGACCAGATGGGGAGGCTCACGTGAGTGAACCGGAATCCGCCGTGACCGGCACGGAGGACGGCGACGACGACGCGCTGTTCGTGCTGACCGCGGCGCTGCTCACGCCCGCGCAGTTCCCCAGCGTGCTCGGTGACGACTACCCGGCGGCCTGCGCGGCGCTGGGGCTCGAGCCGTACGCGGACGGGTACGGGCTCGTGCTCGGGCAGGACGGCACGGGGGCCCGCTGGACGGTGGTCGTCGACGACGTGTCGCTGGTCGCGGTCGCCATCGCGTCCTGGGACTGCGGCATGGAGTACGACCTCTCCCCCGACGAGCGGTCCGTCGTGTCCGCGCTCCCCGGCTGGCCGCTGGCCGTCGCCACCTCCGCGCCCGGCCTCCCGGCGCCCCACGATCCGGCGCCGGAACCGGGCGACCCCGCTCCCCTGGCCCCGCCGGACGGCGCGGCATGGGGGCCGGCCCAGCGACGCCTGGGCGCGGACATGGTCGCCCTGCAGTGGAACGAGTGGCGGGCCCGGGTGGGCGACGACCCGAGCGCGGACGGAGGCGGCCCGGCGGCAGCCGTTCCGTCCGGGGCCGGCGAGGCGCCGGAGGCCGGCGGTGGCGCCGATCCGTACGACGGGGTGCGGCGGGCGCTGAAGGAGCTCGGTGAGTACGTGACCCACGCACCGCCCGTCGGGCGGGTCCGGTCGAGCTTCGCCGGGGGCGAGGCCCGGATGCTGCGGGCCGACGGCCCGGGCTGGTCGCTGGTCGCACGGACCGACGACATGGCGTTCGTCCTCCTCGACGACGAGCCGCACGAGGTGCTCCCGGTGACGCGCGGCCCCCGGCTGCCCGCGCTGCTCGAAGCGCTGGACGCCATGGCGGTACGGCCGAGCTGAGCGCGCCCCACACGACGGCGGCCGCCGAGGTGTGGTCAGGGCCCATGGCCGCGGTGATCGTGTCGCGCGCACGATGGGGCGGCGCGCCGAGGTGTCCGCCGACGCATCGCGGTGCGCGCCCCGGCGCGCTCACGCCGGGGCACCCCGTACCGCCGTCCCACCGGAGGCCCCATGCACCCGTTCCGACGCGTTCCCCTGCTGGCCGCCGCCCTCCTCACCGGTCTCACCGTCCTCGGCCCTGCCACTCCCGCCGGGGCGCACGGCGCGGGTCACTGCGCCCGCCAGGACCGCCTCGACGTGCCCGGCGCCGCACACCAGGAGACCGCGTGTCTGCCCGATCTCACGACGGCGGGGCTCGCCGGCACGCCGTACACGGACATGGCCGACCAGGCGGGCCTGTCGGCGAAGGGCACGGTCAACCCGACAGGGGTCCCCGGGGTCCAGATCGACGGCTACTTCCCCGACACCTCACGCCTCAACGCCACCCACGGCTGGACCCACGACGCGCAGTTCGTGATCCGACTGCCCGACCGCTGGAACGGCGGCCTCGTCGTCACCGGCGCTCCGGGGACCCGCCGCCAGTACGCGACCGACACGATCATCTCCGACCACGTCCTGGCGCAGGGCTTCGCGTACGCCGCCACCGACAAGGGCAACACCGGGCCGGACTTCTACACGGACGGGCGGGAACCCGGCGACGCCGTCGCCGAGTGGAACCGGCGGGTCACCGAGCTGACCGTGGCCGCGAAGAAGGCAGTGCGGCAGCGGTACGGCACGGCGCCCCGGCGGACGTACATGACGGGCATCTCCAACGCCGGCTATCTGACCCGCTGGCAACTGGAGAACCGGCCCGAGCTGTACGACGGCGGGGTGGACTGGGAGGGGGTGCTGTGGACCACCCACGGCCCGAACCTCCTCACCAGCCTGCCGGTCACCGTCGCCCGCCACTTCGGCACGGCCTCCGACGAGGATCTGATCGAGGCCGGTTTCGCGCCCGGCTCGCGGTTCCTCTGGCCGTACCACGACCGGGCCTACTGGGGGCTGACGCAGAAGATCTTCCGGGCCGAGTTCGATCCCTCCTACGACCCGGAGTGCCCGGGTGCGACGGCCGGTTCGACAGTGGAGCGGATCCTCGCGCCGTGCGCGTCGGACGCCTCGTACGACTACGCGGCCCGGCCGCCCTCGGTGCGGCGCGCGGTCGCGAAGGTCGCGCTGACCGGACGGATCGGGAAGCCGCTGATCACGCTGCACGGCGATCTGGACGCGCTGCTGCCCGTGGCCACCGGCTCGGACGTGTACGCACGGATGGTCGACGACCGGGGCCGGGGCGCCCTACACCGCTTCTACACGATCCAGGACGGCACCCACACCGACGGCCTGTACGACACCCACCCGGACCGGCTGCGGCCGATCCTGCCCTGCTACCGCTCGGCGTTCACGGCGCTGACGCGGTGGGTGGAGGCGGAGGCCGCGCCGCCCGCCGACCGTGTGGTCGCACGGCCGGCGGGCGGTGACGTGGTCAACTCCTGCGCCCTGCGCTGACGCGGGTCAGGGGGCGGGGTCCCGGGCCGGGGGCCCGGGGGCGCGCGGCGGAGACCGGGGGACGCGGGGGCGGAGACCGGGAGGGGGCGTCAGACCCTCTCCAGGGGGCGGTGCGGTGCGGCCGGGAGCTCGACGCGGACGGCATCGCCGGGCCGCACCTCGCCGCCGGTCACGACGACGGACATGATGCCCGCCTTGCGGACGAGCTGCCCGTTCTCGTCGCGGCCGACGACCTGCTTGAGCAGTCCGTGCCGGAAGCCGTTGATCTGTTCGCACGGATTGCGCAGGCCGGTGACCTCCACGACGGCCTCGGCGCCGAGGTGCAGCCGGGTGCCGGTGGGCAGGCCGAGCAGGTCGACGCCTCGGGTGGTGATGTTCTCGCCGAGGTCGCCGGGCGCCACCTCGAAGCCGGCGCCCGCCACCTCGTCGAAGAGCTCGGCGTGGATCAGGTGGACCTGGCGCAGGTTGGGCGCGGTCGGGTCCTGCGCGACACGGGAACGGTGCTTGACGGTCACTCCGGCGTGCACGTCGCCCTCGACACCCAGCCCGGCGAGGAGCGTGATGCTGTCCCGGTTGGGCTTGGTGAACGAGTAGACGCCGTTGCTGCTGACCGCGGTGACGATTCCGGTGCCCGTGGTGGATTCCGCACTCATGACGTGGAGTTCCCCTTCTCCGAGGTGCCTGAGGTGTCGCGCGTCCTCGACCCTACGCGACGCCTTCGGCGCGCAGCGGGGCCCCCACCTCGTGGAGGTGGCCGAGCGCCTGCCGGTAGGAGTCGACGAAGCCGGTCTCCGTGTACGGGATGCCGAGCGCCTGGCAGTGCGCGCGCACCGCCGGCTGGGCCAGGCGGAGATGCGGCCGGGGCATGCTGGGGAACAGGTGGTGTTCGATCTGGTAGTTGAGCCCGCCGAGGAACCAGTCGGTGAGGGCGCCGCCGCGGATGTTGCGGGAGGTCAGCACCTGGCGGCGCAGGTGACCCCACGAGTCGCCGTCGGGGTGCGCGTCGGGCGTCTCCATGCCCTTGTGGTTGGGGGCGAAGGCCATGCCGAGGTGAACGCCGAGCAGCACCTGGTGGAGGAGGGCGAAGACCAGCGCCTGAAGCGGGGTCAGAAGCGTGAGCAGCAGGGCCGTGTAGCCGGCGATGTGGGTGAGGAGCAGGGCGCCTTCGACGATGCGCTCGCGGCGGGTGCGGTAGGGGCCGTTCCTGGAGAGCAGGGCCTGGATGCCGTACACCTTGAGGGCGATGCCCTCAAGGGTCGTCAGCGGGAAGAAGAGCCATGCCTGGTGGCGGGTGAGCCAGCGGCGCAGTCCGGCGCGGTCGGTGGTCTGGTGGGCGGCGAAGACGAGGACGTCGGCGGCCACGTCCGGGTCCTTGTCGAGGTGGTTGGGGTTGGCGTGGTGGCGGTTGTGCTTGTCGTTCCACCATTCGCGGCTCATGCCCAGGAGCAGGTTGGCGTGGACGAGTTGGATGATCCGGCCGAGGCGACGGCTGTCGGTGATCTGCGCGTGCCCCGCGTCGTGCCCGACGAAGGCGATGCGGGCGGAGAACAGGGCGAGCGGCAGGGCGAGGGGCAGCGCCCACCAGGACGGGCCGAGGAGCACGAGACCGGTGACGACGGCGGCGACGCCGAGGAGATTGGCCGCGATGCCGCGGGCGTACCAGCCGCCTCGGCGTTCGAGGAGGCCCTGTTTCTTGATGGTGCGCAGCAGCGGGGCGAATTCGCTGCCGCCGCCCTTGGCCTGGCCGCGGGAGCGAGGGGCGGGGGCATGGGGACCGGGGCGGCCCGGGTCGAGGGTCGCGGGGTCCGACGCGAAGGGCGCGGGCGCGGAGGGCGTGGGGGGCGCGGAAAGCTCGGTGAGTTCGGTGAGCTCGGTGAGCGTCGCGGTGGCCTGGGACATGGCGGTCTCCGGTGTCCGTGGAAGTCCGTGGGAGCGGCCGTCGCGCGGGCCGCGTCGGCTACCGAAAACGTACGGATCGGTGATCACCCGCGACCATGGCGTCACCACCCCGACCCGTTCGGGGGGCGGCCCGGGGGCGAGGGTGGGGCCTCCCCCACCTGCGACGAGGGGCGTGATGTGGATCACGGTGGTGAGGTGTGCGTGGGGGCGCCGAGTTGGGGTACCCTCGGCCGCTCGACCCGGTAGTCAAATTTGAGGAATGCGTTGTCGCAGTCTCCGCAGCAGTCGCCGTCCCCCTCTCTCCCACCCTCTTCTTCGCCCTCTTCTTCGCCCTCCTCCCCTTCTCCTTCTCCGTCGCCTTCTCTTTCGCCCTCACCCGCACCGTCTCCCGCTCCGCCGCTCGACGGCGGTGAGCTCGCCCGCTGCGCGGCCCTCTTCCTGCCCGCCGATCCGCCGCGCGCGGGCCGGATCGCGTTCTGGTCCCCGGACGCGGAATCCGAGGTTCCTCAGGTCCCGGACGGGACGCACGCCGAACTGACCGTGGTCGACGACGATGTCCAGGAGCGGACGGTCCCCGCGCTCCTGCTGTCCGTACGGGACGCCCTACCCGTCCTGGCCCGCGCCCGGTTCGACGAGGGCTCCTCGGCGTCGGCGGCCTTCTGGGGCGCGGCCTCGCTCTTCTCCCTCGACCTCGTCGCCCGGGGACTGCTCCTGCCCGGCCTCACCGCCACCGACCTCGACGCCTGGCGGGTCGGTCCGCTCGGCCCCGAGGACCTGGGCGCGCTGCGCGACCTCGCCGCCTGCATGCCTCCTTCGGCCCACGCCGTACCACTCAGGCGGGCAGAGACCGAGGCCGACGACCACGGGCTGCTGCTGCCCGAACCGGAGCAACTGCTGCGGGCGTTCGCCGACGCCGTCGCCGACGTCCTGCCCCGCACCCCGGCCGCCCCGCTGGCCGCCGGCGGGCCCGCCTTCGCGGCCGACGAGCACCAGGAGCCGCAGGCCCTGACGCACCAGCGGGCCTGGGCGGCGGACGTGGCCGCGGGACACGACGCGGGTGTACGGCTGTCGCTGCGCATCGAACTGGTGGCATCGGGCGAGCCGGCCGGGCCGATCGAGGGCGCCGAGCCTGCCGGGCCGGTCGGTACCGGTGCGGGGCCCTCCTTCCGTGCCGTCCTCCAGATGCACGGCGTGGCCGACCCGGCGCTCGTCGCGGACGCGGCCGAGGTGTGGGCCGGCACGACCGTCGCGGGTGCCGCCTTCGGGCCCCGGGCCCGGATGGACGCGCTGCTCGCGCTGCGGCGGGCGGCGCGCGCGTGGCCGCCGCTCTCCCCGCTGCTCACGGCGGCCGTCCCCGACGCCGTCGACCTCGACGACGAGGAGGTGGCCGAACTCCTGGGTCCGGCCGCCCGTACCCTCGCCGCCACGGGCGTACGGGTCCACTGGCCGCGCGACCTCGCCCAGGGGTTCACGGCCCGCGCCGTGATCGGACCGCCCGACGGAGACGGTGCCGGGGACGGTTCCGGGGACAAGGACGGGAACGGTGTCCGTGACCGGGGCGACGCCCTGCCGTCGTTCCTCTCCGCCGACGCGCTGCTCGCCTTCAACTGGCGTTTCGCGATCGGCGACCAGGAGCTGACGCGTGCCGAGCTCGACCTCCTCGCCGAGGCCGGGCGTCCTCTCGTACGGCTGCGCGGCCAGTGGATCCTCGTCGACCCCGAGGAGATCCGGCGCGCCCGGGCCGGGCAGGACCGCAAGCTGACCCCGGTCGACGCGCTCGGCGCCGTGCTCACGGGCACCACCGAGGTCGACGGACGGCAGGTCGAAGTCCAGGCGACCGGCTGGATGGAACGCCTGCGGGCGCGGCTCGCCGACCCCGAAGGCGGTGAGCCGGAGACGATCGAGCAGCCGGCCGCGCTGGCCGCGACCCTGCGCGACTACCAGCTTCGCGGCCTCGGCTGGCTGCACCGGATGACCTCGCTCGGGCTCGGCGGCTGCCTCGCCGACGACATGGGCCTCGGCAAGACCATCACCCTGATCGCGCTGCACCTCCACCGGCAGACCGACCCGGCCACCGCCGGTCCGACGCTGGTGGTCTGCCCCACCTCCCTCATGGGCAACTGGCAGCGAGAGATCGAGAAGTTCGCCCCCGGCACGCCCGTACGGCGCTTCCACGGCGCGGCGCGGACCCTGGAGGGACTCGCCGACGACGGCTTCGTGCTCACCACGTACGGCACGATGCGGCTCGACGCGCCCCGGCTCGCCGACCGGCCCTGGGGTCTGGTCGTCGCCGACGAGGCGCAGCACATCAAGAACCCGTACGCGGCGACCGCGCGGGCGTTGCGCACGATCGGCGGGAAGGCGCGGGTGGCGCTGTCCGGCACGCCCGTCGAGAACAACCTCTCCGAGCTGTGGGCGATCCTCGACTGGACGACGCCGGGCCTGCTCGGCGGGCTCGGCGCGTTCCGCGCGCGGTACGCCTCCGCCGTCGAGGGCGGCGCCGATCCGGGCGCCGCGGCGCGACTCGCCGCGCTGGTCCGGCCGTTCCTGCTGCGGCGGCGCAAGTCGGACCCGGGCATCGCGCCCGAGCTGCCGCCGAAGACGGAGACCGACCATTCCGTCACGCTCACGAAGGAGCAGGCGGGACTGTACGAGGCGGTGGTGCGCGAGACCCTCTCCGCCATCGCCGAGGCGGACGGCATGGAGCGGCGCGGCCTGGTGGTGAAGCTGCTCACGGGGCTCAAGCAGATCTGCAACCACCCCGCGCAGTATCTGAAGGAGGAGCGGCCCCTGATCGGCGGGCGCTCGGGCAAGCTGGAACTGCTCGACGAGCTCCTCGACACGATCCTCGCGGAGGAGGCGAGCGTGCTCGTCTTCACCCAGTACGTGGCCATGGCACGCCTGTTGGAGGAGCACCTGGCGGCGCGCGGGGTGCCGACGCAGTTCCTGCACGGCGGCACGCCGGTCGCCGCGCGGGAGTCGATGGTCGCGCGCTTCCAGGCCGGCGAGGTGCCGGTCTTCCTGCTGTCCCTGAAGGCGGCGGGCACCGGGCTCAACCTGACCCGGGCCGGTCACGTGGTGCACTACGACCGCTGGTGGAACCCGGCCGTCGAGGCGCAGGCCACGGACCGCGCGTACCGGATCGGTCAGACCCAGCCGGTGCAGGTCCACCGGCTGATCGCCGAGGGCACGATCGAGGACCGGATCGCGGACATGCTGGAGCGCAAGCGGGCGCTCGCCGACTCGGTGCTGGGCTCGGGCGAGGCGGCGCTGACCGAGCTGACCGACGCCGAGCTGGCGGAACTGGTGCGGCTGCGCGGGGAGGACGGACGATGAGCGGAGACCGTGTGCACGGGATGGACGGCGCGGGGGAACGGGAGGACCGGGGGGACGTGGACGGCGTGGAGGAGCGGACCTTCGCGGCGCTTCCGCCGGTACGGGGCGCGGTCTTCGCCCGGACGTGGTGGGGCCGGGCGTGGCTGAAGGCGCTGGAGGACACGGCGCTCGACGCGCAGCAGTTGAAGGCGGGGCGGCGACACGCGCGGGCCGGGGCGGTCGGCGCGGTGTCGGTGCGGCCCGGCCGGGTCACCGCCGTGGTGCAGGACCGGGACGGCACGGCGTACCGCAGTGACGTGCTGTTCCACGAGTTGTCCGAGGAGGAGTGGGACCGGCTCGTCGACCTCGCCGTGGACAGCGCCGGGCACATCGCGGCTCTCCTCGACCGGGAGATGCCGCCGCATCTGGTCGAGGACGCGGCGGCCACCGGGCTCGAACTGCTGCCGGGCATCGGCGACCTGGAGCCGCAGTGCGGCTGCGAGGCGTGGGACCACTGCCCGCACACGGCGGCCCTCTGCTACCAGGTGGCGCGGCTGCTCGACGAGGACCCGTTCGTCCTGCTGCTCCTGCGGGGGCGGGGGGAACGGGCACTGATCGAGGCGCTGCAGGAGCGGAGCACGGCCCGGGCGACGGCCGAGGAGGAGGCGCGCGGGGACCGGTTCGGCCGGTCGGGTACGTCCAGCGGCGTGCGGGGCGACATGCCGGGCGGCGTGTCGGGCGCGGTGCGTGGGCCCGGCGTGTCGGGCGTGTCGGCGTACGAGGCTTTCGCCGCGCGGGACATCCTGCCGCCGCTGCCCGCCCCGCCGGTCCCGCCCACGGCGCCGGGCGAGCCCCCGTCCCTCGACACGGAGGTCGCGCCGGGCCCGGGGGTCGACCCGGCGGCCCTCGCGTTCCTGGCGGCGGACGCGGCGGCCCGCGCGCAGCGGCTGCTGTCCGGCGCGGCGCCCTTCGGGACGCCGCCCCTGACGGCGGCTCAGGACGCGGTACGGCTCGCCGCCGGCTCCCCCGCCCCAGGGATCGCGGCGCGCCTCGCCGACGGCTCGCGCCGCGACCCGGCCGCGCTCGACCGCGCGGTCCGCGCCTGGCGGTTCGGCGGTCCGGCCGCCCTCGCGGTCCTGGAGGAGGAGTGGACGCCCGGCCCGGAGGCCCTGCGCCGTGCCGACGCGCAACTGGCCGAGTCCTGGGACGACACCGACCGCCCCGCCCTGCTTCCCGCCGGCCCGGCCCGCTGGACGGTCACCGGCACGACCACCCAGCTCCGCCTCGGCCCGGACGGCCGCTGGTGGCCCTACCGCGAGGAGCGGGGCGCCTGGACCCCGGCGGGTCCCCCGGAACAGGACCCCGCGGCGGCCCTGGCGGGGGCGGCGGCCCCGTAGGACGTAGGACCAGCCGGTCAGCGGTCGGCCGGCCGCCGGCCGGTGTCTGCTCGTGTCCCGCCGCGTCCGAGGGGTGGCGGGACACGACGCGCCGTTACGGACGGACGCGGCGGTCCCGCGTGGCGCGCCGCCCTCGGGCCCGGAGCCGGGGCGGCGGGCGGCCGGGCTCCGGCGCCCGCCGCCTCGGCGTCCCGTCACTGCAGGGGCGACGTCAGTTTCCGGCCCGAGTCGGAGGGAGCGGCGAGGCTGCAGGCGACGGTGTCGCTGCCGAGGAGGTAGCTGGTGCGGTAGGGGTACTGGACGAAGGTGGCCCAGCGCGTGCCGAGCGGCTGCTGTGCCGCCTCGGCCCGCAGCGGCGCCCGGCACAGGGCGGCCGCCGCGTCCCGTACCGCGCGGTCGTCGGCGTACGCGCCGGTGAGCCGGAGCCGCGCGACGAGTTCGGCGTCGTGGGGCGTGTCGCAGGCGCGGCGGACGACCGTGCCGGGCGCGTCGCGGGCGATGTCGAAGCAGTCGCCGACGCGCAGCGCGTCGTACGGCGCGCGCGGGGCGGCGGTCGCGGCCCGGCGGTCGGCGGTCGGGCGGGGCCGGGGTTTCGCGGTGCCGGACGTGCCGGGCGTGCCGGTGGTGTCCTTCGGCGGGCTCGTGCGGCCCCGGTCCGTGCGGGCGGGCACGGCGCGCTTCTGGGTGGGCGCGGGCAGGGGCGAGGCGCTCTCGCCCTGGGCGGAGGGACGCTGCCCCGGCGTACCGGCCGCCCTGCCCTCCCCCACACCGTCCGTCCCGCCGTCCGGACTGCCGCCCGTCCCGCCGCTCCGCGACGGCGTGTCCGTGCCGCCCGCGGCCGGTGCGGACGGCGCGGCGCGGCGGTCGCCGTCGTCCGTGTCACCGCGGGTGGTGACGGACGCCGCGACGACCGCGGTGGCGATGAGGAGCGCGGCGAGCGCCGCGGCCGGCAGGACGAAGACGCCCGGCCGTCTCGGTGACCGGGCGTCGCGGGACGGGGATTCCGTCGACGGGTGGAGCATGGGAATCAGGGTCGCCCGCGCTCGCCCGTGTGGCGAGCGCTAACGGCCGGTTGGGGCCCGCTCGTACAGAACCGTGACCATATCGCGGCTCTCGCGAGACCCTGGGCCGGTCGCACGGGACTACAGGCCGAGCCGGCGCTCGGCCGCGTCGACGGTCTGCGCGAGGAGGACGGCGATGGTCATCGGGCCGACGCCGCCGGGGACGGGAGTGATGAGGGAGGCGCGCTCGGCGGCGCTGTCGAAGTCGACGTCGCCGACGTTGCCGGGGTTGTAGCCGGCGTCGATCACGACGGCGCCGGGCTTGATGTCCTCGCCCTTGATGAACTGCGGCTTGCCGACGGCGGCGACCAGGATGTCCGCCTCGCGGACGGCGGCGGAGAGGTCGGTGGTGCGGAGTGGCAGTAGGTGACGGTCGCGTCCCGTCCGAGGAGCAGCAGGCCGGCCGGCTTGCCGAGGATCGCGCTGCGGCCGACGACCACGGCCCGCTTGCCGCTGAGCTCGACGTCGTACGCGTCGAGCAGGCGCATGATGCCGCCCGGGGTGCAGGAGACGAAGCCGGGCAGTCCGAAGCCCATGGCGGCGAAGGAGGCCATGGTGACGCCGTCGACGTCCTTCTCCGGGGCGATGGCCTCGAAGGCGGCGCGCTCGTCGATGTGGTGCGGCACCGGGTGCTGGAGCAGGATGCCGTGGACCTCGGGGTCCTCGGAGAGCGCGGTGATCGCCGCGACGAGCTCCTCGGTGGTCGTCTCGGCGGGCAGTTCGATGTGCTTCGAGCGGATTCCGGCCTTGGCACAGCGGTTCTGCTTCATCTTCACGTACGTGACGGAGGCCGGGTCGGCGCCGACGAGGACGGTCGCGAGGCAGGGCGTGGTGCCGGTGCGGCGGGTGATCTCCGCGGCGCGCGCCGCGGTCTCCTCGACCGTGCGGCGGGCGAGCGCGGTGCCGTCCATGAGGCGGGCGGTACTGGTGGACATGGGCCACTCCTGGGCGTCGTCGAGAACGAGGGATCGCCCAGGCGCACGGCTGCGACACCGCCGCGCGGGGTGCGCGCGTCCGCCGGGCCGCTCCCCGGTGGTGATCCACCTCGAGCGCGAGTCACGGCCCGGGCTCCACTCTACGTGACGGGTCTGCGTGACGAGGGCGGGCGGTACCGGCCGTACGGCGTCCACGGGCCGGTCCGGGCGCTTGTCCCCGGGCCGCGCTCCGACCACGATGACCTCCACGAGAGCGACGACTCGCCGGGGAGGCCGAGTTGAGCGAGGTGACCGGGCGGGCGACGGCGGCGGTGCGGCGGGCTCACGAGGCGTCCACGAGCGCGGGTGCGGGATCGGCGGAGCCGGCGCCCACCGCCTCTCCCCCCTCGGAGGGGGCGTCCTCGGCCGCCGCCGTCCGGCCGCTGGTCGCCGAGTCCTGGCGGCGTTCCGTACGGGCGAAGGTGAGCCCGGACGGAACGCCGCCGGTCGAACTGGACGAGGAGGACCTGGCCGCCCATCGGGAGGCGCATCCGCTGGCGGCCGTGATGCCGGTGATCCGCGAGCTCACGGGCACGTACGCGCGGGACGGCGAGCATCTGCTCGCCGTGTGCGACGCCGCCGGGCGGATGCTGTGGGTGGAGGGGCACCCCGGGACGCTGCGCAAGGCGCGCGGCATGAACTTCGTGGCCGGGGCGCGCTGGTCGGAGTCGGCGGCGGGGACGAACGCGCCCGGCACCGCCCTCGCCGTCGGCCGGCCGGTGCAGGTGTGCGCGGCGGAACACTTCCGGCGGCCGGTGCGGGCGTGGACGTGTGCCGCGGCGCCCGTGCACGATCCGCACAGCGGGCGGTTGATCGGGGCGGTGGACATCACCGGCGGGGACGGTCTCGCGCATCCGCACAGCCTGGCGTTCGTGCAGGCGGTGGCGCGGGCCGCCGAGTCGCAGCTCGCCCTGGTCGCGCCCGCCCCCTCAAGCCGGAGTACGAAGAGGTCGAGCTCGGTACGGCGGGGTCGTCGTGGACGGGGCACCGATGGTCGTGCCGACCGTGTACGGCGTCGAGGGCGACCGGATCTACGTGCACGGCTCGGTCGCGAGCC
>NZ_JBEXQW010000026.1:0-121485 GCF_040612775.1 Streptomyces sp. NPDC006339 | reverse complement strand
CACCAACAAGTCGCCCCGACCGGTGTGTGAAGGCCCGGCCGGGGCGCGCCCACCCCTGAGCACACAGGAGCAAGCGTGACCGACTTTACTGGCGGACCCCCCGCTACGCCGAGGGCCATACCCTTCCCTCTCAGCCGCACCGTTACGTTCCGTGGCAAGCCCTTCCACTTCAGCGCCGAGCAGGTCAACCGACTCTTCTGGAAGAAGATCGACCAGAACAAGCGCGGATGCTGGGAGTGGACCGGCCGGAAGCTGCCGAACGGCTACGGCAACCTCCGCTTCAGTGGCCGCGACTGGTACACCCACCGCGTCTCGTACGAGCTGCACTACGGTCCCATCCCGCAGGGTCTCCACCTGGACCACCTCTGCCGCAACCGCGCCTGCTGCAATCCCGCACACCTCGACGCCGTGAGCTGCAGGACGAACGTTCGCCGCTCGCCCGTCGCCCTCGCGGCCATCAACGCCCGCAAGACCCACTGCGACCGCGGCCACGAGCTCACCAGCTCCAACCTCATCCCCCGCGCAGAGGGCAAGAGGGAGTGCCGTACCTGCACCCGCTGGCGCGAGCGCGTCATCGCGGCCAAGGCTGCGGGCCGTACTCCCGAGCCGGAGCCCAGGCAGCAGCGCGATCACGAGGAGGCGATGAAGTGAGCCGACGCACCCACCTCACCCAGCAGGACGAAGCCCTCCGCCAGTCCCGCCTGGACGACCACGCCCGCGCCGTCATCCACTCCATCGCCCAGGAACTCAACGACATCAAGCCCTGGCAGGGCCTCGCCGCCCAGATCTGGGCCGACGAGCCGTTCGCCGTCGCCGCCCGCCTCTACGGCCGCGGCCTGTACGGCGAGCAGGTCGCCACCGCTGCCCAGGCCCTCATGCCCAACGTCGACTGGCAGGTCACCCGCGGCGAGTACGCCCAGATCCTGTTCCGCGCCGCCGGAAAGGCCACCGCCTGATGCGCACCCGCACCATCGTCCAGACCCACAAGATCCCCCACACCATCGATGGCAAGACCGTCATGGTCGACGAGCCCCACCACGTCCAGATCCCCGTCCCCCCGCGCGACTGGGACAATCTCGTCCGCACCGCCGTCACCGCAGCCGCCGCCGGCATCGGGCTCGCCTCGATCGCCTGGTCCACCGCCAGCATCGGCGCCCTCCTCGACATCGTCGTCATCACCCCCGCCGCCTACGCCGCAGCCGGAGTCTTCGACCTCGTCTGGATCTCGTGCATGGCCCTGGAGTGGCTCGCCCGCTACGACCCCGCCCGCGCCGCCCTCCCGCGGCGCGCCGGATGGATCGCCCTCACCCTCGCCATGACCGCCGTCGGCGTCCACGGGTACGTCGAGGGACAGCTCGTCATCGGCGTCGTCGGCGCCACCGTCTCCGGCCTCGCGAAGGGCCTGTGGACCATCGTTCTCGCCCATCACGCCATCCCGCTCGACCCGCTGACCCAGCAGTGGGTGGACGCCCAGCGAGCCGAGGTCGGCGGACAGATGGCCATGGTCCCCATCCGCCGTGAGCTCACCCGTGCCCGCGGCCTCGTCGCCGCCGAGGAGGCCGCCCTCCGGACGTCTCCGGACACGGCTCCGGATACTCCGGAGAACGAGGCGGAGACTCCGGAAGCTACCCCGGAGCTCCCCGCCTCCGGGCCCGTGACCATGGCGGAAGCCGTCCGGACAGCCCTCTCCTGCGGCATCACCGACCAGGACGCCGTCGTCCGCTACGTCCGCAAGGTCGTCGACGCCAACGCCAAGGAGGAGTCCGTCGCCCGGACCCTCCGGAGCCTCCGGAGGACCGCATGATGGGCCAGCAGCCGTACGACTGGCAGGCCGCAGGGGACTGGGAGCAGACCCCCGCATCCAGCGAGCCGCGCTGGTGGTCCATCCGCAAGGACTCCGCCCCGGCCACACCGGCCGAGCCGGAGCCGGCGCAGCCCGGCGTCCAGGTCACCATCCAGCCCACCGCCCCGCCCGCCCCCACCAGCGACCGAAAGGCCCGCATCCGCTGGTGGGTCCTTCGGCGCGGCACCGCCGGCGCCCTCGGCTACTACCTCACCGGCCTCGGCCCCGTCACCCAGCACCAGCTCACCGACGCCGGGCCCGGCGCCGTCGGGTTCGCCCTCCTGCTGTGGCTCGTCACCTGGTACGGCGCCACCAAGGCCCTCCTGCTCGTCCCGCGCGCCGCCGTCGAAGAGGTCCACCTGGCTGCCGACTGGGCCGCACACATCCCCTCTGCGACCGTCCTTGTCGCGCTCGCCCTCCACGCCCCGGGAGCAGCCCTGTGATCACCCTCGCCGCGTCTGGCGGCCCCTTCGGCCCCCTCGGCACCGGCGGCATCGCCCTCGCCGTCGCCATCGTCTTGGTCCTCGGCGTCCGCGGGAACGGTCGGGTCAAGCTGACTTCCTCCCCGGCCGCGTATGTCGGGTTCATCGCCGCCACCGCGGCGGCCGGAGCCGGGAAGATGTGGGCCAAGCCCGAGCAAGTCGTCGGGCAGGGCCTCCAAGGGGTCGGCGTCGGGCAGGGCGCCGACGGCCCGTTCGGCGACGTCGGCCTCGGCGCGGTCGCAGCCATCATCCTGATCATCTTCCTGTTCGCCGCCCTCACCCCCGTCTTCGGCGCCACGCTCGGCGTCATCGCCGGATTCGTCTGGCCTGCCGCCGGCACCGGCTCCATCTGGGCCATCCCCAGCGACGTGATCGCCGGAATCCTCGCCTCGTTCGGGAGCTGACCATGCGCATCTGGATCGCTATCTGGGACGGCTCCACCCTCATCTGCCGCCGCATCGCCACCTGGATCCGCGGGGGACCGCTGCCCCGCAGCGTCGCCCTCCTGCTTGCCGCCGGGTTCACCAAGGGCCTGCCGTGGACCACCGCCATCGTCGGCTCCGCAGCCGGCGGCTGGTTCGCCGGTGCCATCGTCCTCGGGCTCCGCCACCCCTCGATCAAGCCGGGGGAGCAACCGCCAGCCGATGAGGAGACGGCCGGGACCCGGACCGGGCCGACCGTCGACGAACTCGCCCACGCCCTGCACGAGATCGGCACACCGCACGCCCACGTGGCCGCCCTCGCCGACCACCTCGGCATCACCGCGGACGCCACCCGCGCCGCCCTCACCGAGGCCGGGATCCCGACCGAGCCGTGTCGCATGAAGGGCCGCGGCTCCTCCACGGGCGTGAAGGCCGAGCACTTCCCGCCCCTCCCCTCCCCTGCTTCCGACCCGCCTGTTGGCGTTGTTGCCGCAGGTCAGAACGACAACAACAACACGAGCCGCCGGTTCGACTGGGGCGCGGTCCTCTTCCGGCCCGGTGACAAGCAGCACGCGGAGGAGGTGGCCTGATGGAGTACTGCGAGACGTGTGCGTGGTGGACCAAGCCCCGCTGCGGCCACTGAACTGTCAGCGCTTGGGCGTACCGTGAAGGCATCAACATCCGTCCGCTGAGGCCGCTACAGCCTCGGCCCCCGGGACGGAGGACCCAGCCCCGCCGGAACAGCGCCCGGCGGGGCTTCCTTTTGCACCTAGTTGCAAAACCGGGGATCGTGCCCCATCATGGTCGGCAGATCCGGCGTGCCCGGAAACAGGACGGCTGACCGGATGTCACGGTTCAGACACCCCGCCGCCACACCCCCACCACAGCAGGAACAATCCCCTCCACCTACGACAGGGGGATTACCCATGCGCACCCGCACCACCATCGTCGCCACCCTGGTAGTTGCGGCCCTGGGCCTCACAGCCTGCGGCCCCGACTCCGGCGTCACCACCACCCCAGACAAGAAGACCGCCGCCCCCACGAGCGCGCCGGCCGCCAAGCCCAGCAGCGTAGCCCCCAAGAAGGACGCCGGCATCGGCGACACCCTCACGCTCAAGGGCAACAGCGAAGGGGAGCAGCTCGCCGTCACGCTCAAGAAGTGGGCCGACCCCGCCAAGTCCAAGGACGAGTTCATGAGTCCGCAGGACGGCATGCGCTGGGTCGCTGCCCAGTTCGAGCTCGTCAACACCGGCAGCAAGATCTACGACGACAGCCCGGGCAATGGAGCCCAGGTCGCCGACGCCGAGGGACAGCGGTTCATGTCCACTTTCGGAGACATCACCGCCGGCCCATCGATGGCCTCTGCCGTGAAGCTCCCGAAGGGTGAGAAGGCCCTCGGGTGGATCGTCTTCGAGGTACCGAAGGCGTCGAAGATCGCCAGCGTGCAGTTCACGATGAACTCCGGGTTCTCGAACAACACCGGGCAGTGGTCCGTGAAGTAGCCCCCACCCATCAGACTGGCCCGTCCGCTCATCCCCCGTAGCGGACGGGCCTTCTTAGACCCCGCCGTCCGGCGATGGGGCGTAGAGAGCCTCCAGGGGACCACGGGCCCCTGCGACGTCAGCGACCGGACGGCGGCCCAACTTCCGGAGGTGCCCATGCCCTTCCCCGTCGGCACCCCCACCATCACCCTCACCGGCACCCTCCCCAACGCCGTCGGTGGCGGCCCGGTCACCGGCCGGTTCGTCGCCACCCCGTCGTCGTACCTCGTCGACACCAGCCGCAAGGCCATCTATGCAGGCGGCGGCACCACCCAGTTCACCAACGGCACCTTCTCCGTCGAGCTGCTCCCCAACGACGCGGCGGGGATCGGCCCGGCCGGCTGGCGCTGGTTTTTCAGCATCGAGCCCGACAACGCCCCGCGGATCCAGTTCTGGGCCTACGTCACCGGATCCGGCACGGTCGACATCTCCAGCCTGATTCCCGTCCCCGCCCCGGACGGCGGGACCGCAGGCAGCGGCGCGGTGTCCTCCGTGAACGGGAAGACGGGCGTGGTCGTCCTGACGTACGCGGACGTGGACGCCGAGCCTGAGGGAACGGTCGCCACCCACGCAGCCGCACCCGACCCGCACGGCGACCGCACCTGGGCCACCGGCCAGTTCGCCGCCAAGACGTCCAACCTGTCCGACCTCGCCAACGCCGCGACCGCCCGCACGAACCTCGGCCTCGGCACCTCCGCCACCCGGAACGTCGGCACCACCGCTGGCACCGTCGCCGCCGGCGACGACCCGCGCTTCGGCTCCGGCGGAACAAGCATCCGTACGGCGAAGGCACGGATCACCGACGGCGCCGTCACCGACCTCGCCTCGGCACCAACGTGGACCATCGTCACCTCCTCGGTCGGCACTCCGCTTCAGTGCTCCATTGCCGCAGTGGCCGGAGACCGCATCCGCGTCTATCTCGGCATGATGTACAACGGCGGCCACTTCCTGGACCTTGCGCTGCTCTCCAGCGCGGGCGCCATCGCCCTCTACGACGCCTCGGGAACGTCCAGCGCCCTCGCCGAAGGCGCGCCGTGGCTCTACCCCAGCACTGCGTTCTCCAAGGCCGCCACGGCAACCATGTTCACCGTCGCCTCCGGCCACCTCAACGCTGGCCTGGCCACTGTTGCCCTCGTCCACCAGGGCACCAGCGCCGGACGCGTGTACGCCAACACCACGTACCCCTGGGTGATGCTCCTGGAGAACATCGGCCCCCAGCCCGCGTAGGAGGTGCCCGGTGACGAACCAGTACGCCGACGACGACCACAACCCGCGCGTCACCGAAGACGAGCGCGCCGAGATCCGGCGCCTCCACGCCGAAGGCCACGGCCGCAACGAGATCGCCCGCCGCATCAACCGCGGCGGCCGCGTCGTCTCCGAGGTCGCCCAGGAGCTGGGCCTGTCCTTCGACCGCACCGCGACCGCCATCGCCACCGAAGCCAAGGTCATCGACGCCCGCGCCCGCCGCGCCAACATCGTCGCCCAGCTCTACGACGTCATCGAGGCCGACCTCACCTACCTGAAGAAGCCCGACGCCTACGGCCTCGTCGAGGTGTCCGCCGGCCAGGCCGTGCACTTCGCCGCCGAACGCCTTCCCGCTCAGGACCGGCGCGCCCTGATCAGCGGCATCAGCACCGCGATCACCGCTGCGTCCCGCCTCGAAGCCCTCGAAGGCGACCCTGGCGTCGCAGGCGCCACGTCGCTGCTGATGAACCTGTCCGATGCCTTCCGTCAGGCGGCCGGCCCCGTGGAGGACGACACCGGGGAGGGTTGATGCTCGACTCCCTGCCGCTCTCCGCGAAGCAGATCCGGAGCATCGCCCACGCGACCGCCCGCATCAACCTGTGGCACGGCGCGATCCGGTCCGGGAAGACGATCGCGAGTCTGATCGCCTTCCTGATTGCGGTCGCAAGCGCCCCGTCGTCCGGGCTGATCGTGATCGTTGGCAGGTCGCTCCAGACGATTGAGCGCAACGTCCTCGACCCCCTTCAGGACGAGAAGCTGTTCGGCCCCGTGGCCCGTCTGGTGCAGCACACCCGTGGCGCCACCACGGCCGTCGTCCTCGGCCGCACCATCCACCTGATCGGCGCGGCCGACTCCCGCGCCGAGGGCAGGCTCCGTGGCCTCACAGCGTGCCTCGCCTACGTCGACGAGGCCACCCTCGTGCCGCGCGGGTTCTGGAACCAGCTCCTCGGCCGTCTGTCGGTGGACGATGCACGCCTGTTCGCGACCACCAACCCGGACAACCCAGGCCACTGGCTCCGGAAGGAGTTCATCAACCGGGCCGGCGCCCTCGACCTGAGGCACTGGCAGTTCACCCTCGACGACAACCCGTCCCTTCCTGCCGCGTACGTCGCCTCCCTGAAGGCTGAGTATGTCGGCCTCTGGTACCGGCGGTTCATCCTTGGGCACTGGGTCCAGAGCGAGGGCGCGATCTACGAGATGTTCGACGCCGAGCGGCACGTCGTCCGGGAGCTCCCGCACATCGAACGCTGGCTGTGCGACGCGATCGACTACGGCACCGTCAACCCCTTTGCGGACCTGCTGATCGGCCTCGGCCGCGACAACCAGGGCCGCGCCGGGCTGTACGTGGTCTCGGAGTACCGACACGACTCCCGGGCCACCCGCCGGCAGCTCACCGACGCCGAGTACTCCGCCGCCCGCCGCCGCTGGCTCGCCTCCGTCCCCCAACCGCAGGCGGGGAACGTGCTCGGCGTCCGCCCGGAGTGGACCGTCGTCGACCCGTCCGCCGCGAGCTTCATCGAGCAGCTCCACCGCGACGGCGTCAGCGGCGTCACCCCCGCTGACAATACGGTCCTCGACGGCATCCGCGGCGTCGCGAACCTCCTCGCCTCCGACCGGCTGTTCATCCACGCCTCCGCGACCGGCCTCATCGACGAACTCCCGGGCTACTCCTGGGACGACGAGGCGGCGGAGAGGGGCGAGGACAAGCCGATCAAGATCGATGACCACTCCTGCGACGCCCTGCGGTACGGGGTGCGCACGACCGAGGCCCTGTGGCGGCCACACATCCCGACCCTGGAGGTGGCTGCCTGATGGCTGCGCAGGTGAACATGCCCGTCTACATGCGCCTCGGTGGGAGCGCCGAGGTGGAGATCGGCTGCATCGAGATCCCCGTCAACGGCGACGGCACAATCGCCTTCGACCGGTCCGCCTTCGCTGCGCTGCTCCGCGCCGCTGCCGACGCCTTCGACGCCCCAGAGCAGGAGGACACCTGATGCCCCTGCCCTCCGGCAACGAACAGTGGCCGCCGGCTGCGCTCGACCCGGTCCGCGACAAGCTGACCGTATGGGACGCCTGGTACTGCGGCGACCCGAACGCCCTCTCCGCGGTCTACGGCGGCGGCACCGACCCGGGTGGCACCGGGTTCTTCTCATCGGAGCGTGGCGGCTGGCGCGGCGCCGTCGGCCGCGCGGTCGAGCGGTGGTTCTGGGGCCAGCCCACCCCCTCCGGCGAGAAGCGCTCGAAGCTGCACGTGCCGATCGCCTCCGACATCGCGGTCACCTCGGCATCGCTCCTGTTCTCGGAGCCGCCGACCGTCACCGCAGGCGACACAACCACCACCGCCCGGCTGAAGGAGATCGTCGACGACGGCCTGCACGGCACCCTCCTGGAGGCCGCAGAACTCGCGGCCGCGCTCGGCGGCGTGTACCTGCGGGTCGTCTGGGACCGCGAGACGTACCCGGCGCCGTGGCTCGACGCCCACCCGGCCACGCACGCCGTGCCCGAATGGCAGTGGGGCAGGCTAAGCGCCGTCACGTTCTGGCGGATCCTGGAGGCCGACGGCGACCGCGTCCTGCGCCACCTGGAGAAGCACGAACCCGGCTACATCCTCCACGGCCTCTACCAGGGCACACGCGACCAGCTCGGCGTCCGTGTCCCGCTGACCGATCACCCCGCCACCGCAGGCATCGCCCGTGCCCTCGGCCCGTCCGGCGACGCCATCCCGACCGGCATCACCAAGCTCACCGCCGTCTACGTGCCCAACATGAGGCCCAACCGGTTGTGGCGCGGCAACCCCGCCGCGACGCACCTCGGCCGCCCGGACATCGCCGGAACGGAACCCCTGCTCGACGCGCTCGACGAGGTGTACTCCTCGTGGATGCGGGACATCGAGCTCGGCAAGGGCCGGATCATCGTCCCTGGCGCCTACCTGGAGTCCAACGGGCCCGGCAAGGGCGCCACCTGGGACCCCGACCGGCGGGTCTACTCTCCGCTGAACCTGCTGCCCCGCGCCGGCGACGGCGCCACGATCGAGGCAGTGCAGTTTGATATTCGGGTCACCGAGCACCGCGACACCGCGCAGGATCTCCTGGAGCAGATCCTCCGCTCGGCCGGCTACTCCGCCCAGACCTTCGGCGAGCAGGGCGACGCCGCGGTCACCGCGACGGAGGTCGTGTCACGGAACCGGATGTCGTTCACGACCCGCAACCGGAAGATCGTGTACTGGCGGCCCGCGCTCGTCGAGGCCGTGGAGACGCTCCTTGCCATCGACAAGGCCGTATACAGCACAGGCGTGACGGTGGGCCCGCCGACGATCGAGTTCGGCGACTCCATCAGCGAGGACCCCAAGACCCTCGCCGAGACGGCCGAGTTCCTGAACCGCGCCGAGGCCGCGTCCCGCGACACCCTCGTACGGATGCTGCACCCGGACTGGGAGGACGCAGACGTCGAAGCAGAGGTCGACCGGATCCTCGAAGAGACCGGCCGGCTGGTCGCCGACCCGACACTGACCGGAGCGGAGGGCCCGAGCGATGCCGGTTTCCCCAGCGATGGCGGAGGATCTCGCCCATGAGGTAGGCGCCCTGTACCGGGACGCCGAGACGGCCCTCCTGGAGCTGCTCGCGGCCGCCCTGGAGGCAGACATCGACAGCCCCAGGTGGGCCGAGCTCAAACTCGCGTCGATCGGCAACCTCCGGGCCGCCGTCGAGCAGGTCGCGGACGCCCTCCAGACCGACACCACCGGCACCGTACGCCACGCCCTGGTGACCGCCTACAACCGCGGCCGCCAGGCCGCCGTAGCCGAGCTGGGGGCGCTGGACATCGGCCGGGAACTCGTCGCCCGCAACACCCTGCCCGGGGCGCCCGCGGTCGACCGGCTCGCCGCCTCGATGGCGCACGACACCCGGCCTATGTACGCCCGGATCACCCGCGCTGTGGTCGACATCTACCGGCGGATCGTCGGCCGGGCCTCCGGCACCCAGCTCCTGACCGGCATGACCCGCCGGCAGGCCAGCCAGCGGGCGTTGGACCAGTTCGCGCAGCAGGGCGTCACCGGCTTCGTCGACTCGGCAGGCCGCCGGTGGGACATGGCCAGCTACGCAGAGATGGCCGTGCGCAGCGTGACGGCACGTGCAGCCATCGAGGGACACATCGACGCCCTCGCCGAGATCCGCGTCGGCCTTGTCATCGTCTCCGACGCACCGCTGGAATGCCCCCTGTGCCGCCCCTGGGAGGGCGAGGTGCTCGCCCTCGGCAGCACATCAGGCCCGCACACGGTGCGCGAGCCGCACGCGGACGGCCGCAGGACGGTCGCGGTGCACGTGGCCGGGTCCCTGGCGGAAGCCAGAGGATCGGGGCTCTTCCACCCGAACTGCAGGCACTCCCTGGGCGCCTTCCTACCTGGGGTGACCACCCGGCCGCCGCACCACGCGACACCAGGCACGTCGTACGAGGACACGCAGCGGCAGCGGGAAATCGAGCGGCACATTCGCCGTTGGAAGCGTGTTCAGGCGGCCGCCATGGACGAGCAGGCCCGGCGTCGTGCCGGGGCCTTCGTCCGGAAGTGGCAGGCCGAGATGCGCAGTCACGTGGCCGCGCACCCCGACCTGCGAAGAAAGCCCGCGCGGGAGCAGATCAGCTCCGCCCGCTAGAGGCCGACGGCCCGACCCGATCCGACGGCTCGGTCCTGCGAGACCAGGGCGTACGCCTCGGCAGTCGCAGCAGGGCGGCGGGGTCTTCGTACTCGGCCGCCAACTTCTTGATCTGTTCCAGGAGGGCCGTACGGGCCTCGCCCCGGAGCTGCTGTTCAGCGTTCGAAATAGCCATGAGCGCAACTTAGTTCACAGCCCGCCTGGTGCGGGCCGATTCGCCCCAGGAGGGCATCCCATGCATGCTCGCTCCCTCACCCGCGCCCACACGCCCGGCTGGGCCCACCCCTACGGCCGCGCCCCTTTCTCCCCGGTCTTCTATGCCGACGGAGGGGACGGCGCCGCCTCCGGATCCGATCCGGCACCCACCGCCCCGGCCGCCGCTGAACAGGGCGGACAGCCGTCCGGACCGTCCGGAGACCCGTCCGGACAGCAGCCGCGGATGTACGACGCCGCGTACGTCGACGGCCTCCGCAAGGAAGCCGCCCAGTGGCGCACCAAGCTCCGCGAGTCCGAGCAAGCCCAGGAAGCCCGCTTCACCAGCCTCATGGACCAGCTCAAGGCCGCCGGCATCCAGCTCGGCGACAAGCCCGACGCCGAGCAGCTCCAGGCCAGCCTCACTGCCGCGCAGTCCGAGCGCCGTGACGCGCTCCTGCGCGCCGCCCTCTACGAGACCGCGTCCGAGCACGGCGC
Source organism: Streptomyces sp. NPDC006339 (assembly GCF_040612775.1). NCBI lineage: Bacteria > Bacillati > Actinomycetota > Actinomycetes > Kitasatosporales > Streptomycetaceae > Streptomyces > Streptomyces sp. NPDC006339. Next base: position 110,613 of record NZ_JBEXQW010000026.1, on the reverse strand, counting down.
CAACCCCGGCGCGCTCCGCGACTCCGTGTCCTTCCTCGACTCGATCAAGGACATCGACCCCACCGACTCCGCAGCCCTGGTGGCCGCGGCCAAGGCGGCCCTCGCCGCCAACCCTTCCCTCTCCGCAGCCCCGGCCGGCCCGGCGCGCGGTGGCGCTGACCTCTCTGGTGGAGGCGGCAACGACCCTCGGCAACTCACCGAGGACGACCTCTCTCGCATGACGCCCGAGCAGATCGTGGAGGCCCAGGACAAGGGCCTGCTCCGCAACCTCCTCGGCGGCTGACACCACATAAGGAGGGCCCACCGTGGCCATCACCCGCTTCCGCCCGGAGATCTGGTCCGCCAGGCTCCTCGTCGCCCTGCGCAAGTCCCTCATCTACGCCGGCCCCGGCATCGTCAACCGCGACTACGAGGGCGAGATCCGCGAGGCCGGCGACATCGTCCGCATCACCTCGATCAGCCGGCCGACGATCGGTACCTACGTGCCGAACTCGACCACGATCACGCCTGAGGAGCTGACCGACGCGCAGCGCACCCTGGTCGTCGACCAGTGCAAGTACTTCGCGTTCAAGGTCGACGACGTCGACGCCCGCCAGGCCAAGGGCGACGTCATGCCCCAGGCGCTCAGCGAGGCCGCGTACGCGCTCGCCGACGTGGTCGACCAGTACGTCGCCAGCCTCTACACCCAGGCCCAGGCGGCGAACCAGCTCGGCACCGTCGCCGTCCCCACCGGCACGCCCACCGCGTTCTACGACAGCATCCTCGTCCCGCTGAAGGTCAAGCTCGACGAGGCCAACGTCCCCGCCACCGGCCGCTACTGCGTCATCCCGCCGTGGCTCCACGGCCGCGCCCTGCGCGACGACCGGTTCATCCGCGTCGACGCCTCCGGCACCAGCGAGGGCCTGCGCAACGGCCTGGTCGGCCGCGCCGCCGGCTTCGACATCCTCGTGTCGAACAACGCCCCGAACCCGACCGGCGACGACTATGTCGTGCAGGCCGGCACGAACGCCGCAGTGTCCTTCGCCGAGCAGATCAACAAGACCGAGGCGTACCGCCCCGAGTCGTCGTTCTCCGACGCCATCAAGGGCCTCGCGCTGTACGGCGCCAAGGTCATCCGCCCCGACGCCATCGCCACCGCGCTGGCCTCCCAGACCTGATCGGAGCTGACCCATGCCTCGCACTGCTGTCGCCTACAGCGCCCTCGTCCCCAACTCCAGCCTGGCCGATCCGGCCGGCACCGCGGTGTCCTCGGGCGCCGGGAACGGTGGCCAGGTCTCGGCCGCGCGCCCGGAGCTCACGATGCTCCGCCTGTCCAACGCCTCGGGCGGGTCCGGCACGGCGACGGTGCTCGCCGGGGCCCTGCCGCTGGCCGCCGCGGCCGGTCAGGGCAACCTCGCCGTGACGGTCGCGAACGGCGCCACCCAGTGGATCGGGCCGTTCGAGTCGGGCCGTTTCCTCCAGTCCGACGGCTCGCTGATCGTTGAGACCTCGGTCGCGATGACCATGACCGCCTTCCGCGTCCCGAGGAACACCTGACATGGCCGAGACGATCTACCTCCTCGGGGAAGGGGGCGGGGTCCACGCGATGGATCTGCCGCTGCCCGAGCCGATCGCGGACCGGCTCACCAAGGGCCTGCTCCGCCGCGTCAACGAGGACGGCACCCCGTACGTCGAGCAGGCAGACGACAGCGTGCCCGCCACGCCCACCGAGGCGCCCGCTAAGAACGCTCCGAAGGCGGAGTGGGTCGGCTGGGCCGTCGCCCAGGGCGCCGACCCCGAGGACGCCGAGGGCATGACCAAGGCGGACCTCGTCGAGCTGTACGGAGGCGACGATGGCTCTGACGAGTGATCTCGGGATCTCCGTCTCGGCGACGCTGACGAAGACGGCGGACCTGTCGACGCCTTCCGATCCGCTGTCGTGGCGGCGCGGGGTGCACCTGGAGTCCGGCACGACCGCCGGAAAGGCCGACCTCCGCTTCGCCGACACGCGCACGCTCGCGGCGTCGGCGACGGAGGATCTCGACCTGGCCGGCGTCCTCACCGACGTCTACGGGCAAGCAATCACCTTCGCCCGGATCAAGGGAATCTTCGTCTCCGCTGCGTCGACGAACACGAACAACGTCGTCATCGGCGCGGCCACCAGCAACGCCTGGGCCACGCTGTTTAACGCGACGGGCACGATCACGCTCCGGCCCGGCGACACCTTCGCCGCCATCTCCGGAGCTGCGCAGGCGACCGCCTGGGCCGTCACGGCTGGCACGGGGGACTTGCTGAAGGTCGCCAACTCGGGTGCCGGCAGCTCGGTCTCGTACGACATCGTCATCGTCGGCGCGTCCGCCTGAGGGAGGTGGTGGCTGTGGCGCGTGTCTACGCCACCAGCTCGCAGTACACCGAGTACACCGGGGAGGCGGCGCCGACCGACATCGACGTCCGCCTCCGCCGAGCCTCGAAGTTCCTCGACGCGCAGGTGTTCCGGCTGTGCCGGTATGACGTCGACGACGACGGCCTGCCCACCAACAGCCTAGTGGCCGCCGCCTTCGCCGAGGCGACGTGCGCACAGGTCGAGTGGGGTGTCGAGGTCGGCGACGTCACCGGCGCGGCCGGGGTCGGCTGGGGCAGTGTGGAGATCGGGACGGCCAAGCTGTCCCGGTCGGTCACCGCGACCAGCGGCGACGAAGCGCCAGGTCGGCAGATCGCCCCGGCCGTGTGGGACGCGGTCCGCTCGTCGGACCTCACGCCGGACATCCTCTGGGTCGGGGCGGTGACGACATGCTGACGCCCCTGCCGGCCTTCATGCTCGGCCATGAGGTGGTGGTGGAGCCGTACGCGGGCGCGAGCGCGTACGGCCCCAGCTACGGCACGGCGACAACGGTGCGGTGCTTTCTGGACCAGCAGACCCGCGTCGTACGGGACCCCACGGGCCAGGAGGTCACCTCCAGCAGCACGTTCTACGCCCGGCCGGGCCTGGTCTGCCCGGCCGAGTCGCGGGTGACACTGCCGGACGGCCGGGTGACTCGGGTGATCGCCCGCCTGGAACGCTCGGGCGGCGGCATGCCGACCCCGGACCACGTGGAGGTGCATCTGCTGTGAGCCCCCAGTACACCCGCTTCACCCCCGGCAACGCCCGCCGCCAGTGGACCGCCCGCGGCCGCCGGCTTGCCGCCCAAGGTCTTCAGCGTGGCCTGGAGCATGTCCTGAACGAGTCCCGCAAGCTCGTCCCACTCGAAGAGGGGACCCTGGAGCGCTCCGGCCGTGTCGTGCGTGACGGCCTCAACGGCGCCGTCACGTACGACACGGTCTACGCCCGCCGCCAGCACGAAGAATTGAGCTGGAAGCACCTGCCGGGCAGGAGCGCGAAGTACCTGGAGATCCCGATGAACCGGGAACGGGACGTTGTGCTGCGAATGATGCAGGTCGACCTCCGGAGGTGGTTCCGTGGCCGCTGAGCCCGAACTCCTCGACGGCCTCGCCCGCTACCTCGAAGAGCGCGGCCTCGTCACCTACGACGAGAGCGGAGTCACCGGGGACTGCTTCATCGAGACCATGCCCTCCGGCCCTGACGAGGCCGTCGCCCTGTCGATCTACGACGACCGGACCGAGTCCGACTCGCTGCTGCCGTACGACGAGCCGCGCGTGCAGGTCCGGGTGCGCGGCACCACCGACCCGCGGGTCTCCCGTCGCCGGTGCGCCGCGATCCGCTCCCACCTGCACGGCTTGGGCCCCGTCGTCCTGCCGGATGGCACCAACCTGATCCTGTCGGTCGCCATCCAGGCCGCCCCTGGATCGCTCGGCGTCGACGCTAGCGGCCGGCACGAGCACGTCGTGAACTTCCGGATGGAGATCCGGCAACCGACCATGCACCGCCCCTGACACACCCCACCAGCACTGCCCGCGCCCCTCCGGCGGCGGGTTCTTCGTCATGCCCTGGAGGAGACATGGCAGCGCAGAAGTACTCCGCTCGCGACTGCGAGTTCGAGATCGAGGACTACAACACGCCCGGAACCTGGGTGGCTTTCCGCACCGCCCAGGGCGGCACGGGCGAGGGCGGCATCAACACCTTCAGCCTCGAACCGGAATACGAGACGACCGACACCACCACCTTCGGCTCCGAGGGCCGTGCGGAGCACCAGGTCATGCAGGAAGGCATGGCGCTGACCCTGGAGGGTTTCCGCCTCAAGGACCCGTCTACCGGGGCCCTGGATCCCGCACAGGCGCTCGCCGAGGCGCAGTCGTCCCGGCTGGGCGCCAACTCGCACACCGGCTTCCGGTACGCCGCTCCCGGCGACACCAACTGGACCGTATGGGCCAAGGCGTCGTTCCAGCTCGGCACGCAGGGCGGCGGCAACAACGACCCCAAGTCCTGGGCCGTCACCGTGACCCGCTCCGGCCCGACCACCACGGCGGTCAAGGCATGACCGCGCGCAAGAACGAGTCCTGGGACGCCTTCTGGACCGAGGTCACCGGCACGGGCACCGAGGTCATCCGCGGTGTCACGGTCCGCGTCCCCACGGACATCCCGCTCGTCATGGAGCAGCGCCTCAAGGCCATCGAGGACGACGCGTCCGACGAGGCGGTCCACGAGATGGTCGCCCTGCTCTTCGGTGACGGCGTGCTCGACCAGTGGATCGCCGCGGGCATGGGCCTCATGGAGCTGAAGACGGCGCTCGCGTGGGGCTCCGCCCACGCCGCCGGCTCCCCGGTGTCCTTCCGGGAGGCGTACGACGCGGTCGTGGCCGCGGAGGCCGCTGAGGGAAAAGCCCCGAACCGGGCCCAGCGCCGAGCCGCCTCGAAGTCGCCATCCGCAAGTACTGGTGGGCGATCGAAGCCGACTTCCAGCGCGAATACCGGCTCGGCCCGCACGAGATCGCGCGCCTGACCCGCCGCCGCTTCTACGCCCTCGTGAGCGGCCTGTCGGCGAAGTCGGCGTTCCTGCGGGTGGCCGGTGACGAGATCGCGATCATCGACGACCCCGACCAGATCCGCTTCGCGCTGCACGGCGCCTGACCCACGAGAGGAGACGCCATGGCCCTCAACGTGGGCGAACTCGTCGCCCTGATCCGTGCGGACGACCACGGACTCCGACACGGCATCTCCGAAGCTGACCTGCGCTTGGCCGGCTTCCAGCGCGACGTCAACGGGCGCCTCCGGACCTTGAACGGGCGCTTCGTCGATGAGACTCGCGTGATGGCCCAGCTCGTCGCTGACGGCCTGGCCAACGGCTCCAACGCGGGGCTGCGCCGCCTCATCCTGAACGTCCGGTCCCGTATGCGCAACCTCCGCAGCGAGCTGCGCAGCGACACGGGCAGCATCGGCAACGATGCCGGCAGCGGGTTCGCGATGCGGATGCTGTCGCGGATCGGGTCCGCGATCCGGGCGGGCATCGGGACGGCTGTGGAGACGGGCATGTCCGGGCTCCAGCGGGTCACGCAGTCGGTGTCCTCAAACCCGTACGTCGGGGCGATAGGGGCGGCCATCGTCGCGGGCATCATCGCGACGGTCGGCCCGCTGCTGGTGACGGCCCTCGGCGGTCTGGTGATCTCGGTCGCTGGTATCGGAGTAGTCGGCCTGGGCGCGGCGCTCCTGAAGGACGAGCCGGAGGTCAAGAAGGCCGCTTCCTCCCTGGCGGAGACCGCCAAGCGCGTGTTCCGTGAGGCCGCCTGGCCGATGAAGTCGCCGATGCTGCGCGCCCTGGAAGACGTGAAGGCCGCCGTCGTCGACCTCGGGCCGTCCCTGCAGCAGATGTTCGCGGCCGCTGCGCCGCTGGTGAAGCCGCTGACCGACGGCCTGACCAAGCTGGTCCAGAACCTCCTGCCCGGCATCACGTCGGCGCTCAAGAGCAGTGAGCCCGTTTTCGAGGGCCTGCGGGACATGCTCGGCCACATCGGGTCGGGCCTCGGCAGGATGTTCGAGATCATCGGGAAGCAGCCGAAGAACTTGGGCGATGCCCTGCGGGATCTCGGCAAGCTGATCGAGTGGACGCTGGTCGGCCTCGGCTACTTCATCCACGGAACGGCGGAGCTGTACGGCACCATCCGCGGCTTCGTACAGAAGATCGTCGGCGCATTTCAGTGGCTCTACGACGTCCTCGTTGGCCACAGCATCGTCCCTGACCTGGTCAACGCCATCGTCCGCTGGTTCGCGTCCCTGCCCGGGAAGTCGGCCCGCGCGCTCGCCGGGCTCCCCGCAGCGGTCACCGGCATGGCGACCTCGGCCGCCAGCCGGATGCTGGGCGCGGTCCGCCGCGGCCTGGACATGGCGGTCGGAGCGATCCGTGGCCTCCCCGGACGGGCGCGCGGTGCGCTCGGCGGACTGGCGGGCACGCTCTACGGCGCCGGCCAATCCCTGCTGCGCGGCTTCATCTCCGGTATCCAGTCCATGATCGGGTCACTGCGGTCCACCCTCGGCGGCATCACCAGCATGATCCCCGACCTGAAGGGACCGCCGGAGAAGGACGCGAAGCTGCTCACCCCGGCCGGCCGGTCGGTGATCGCGGGCTTCCAGCGCGGTATCGCCGCCCAGGTGCCGGCGCTTCAGCGGCAGCTCGCCGGGATCACCACGGCCCTGCCGGGGATGGCGGTGGGCCCGATGGCCACCGCCGGTGGGCCGCATGGCGGCGGTGGGGCGCCGCAGCCGGTCGTCATCGAGCTCCGGGGCCCGGGCCTGAAGGACGTCATCACCGACATCGTCCAGGTCTCCGGCCGGGGCAACGTGCAAGTGGCCTTCGGCCAGAGGTAGGAGGTAGCTGTGCCGGTTCCCGACGCCCGCGTCGAGCTCCAGATCGCCGGAGCCTGGACCGACGTGACCGACTACGTCGTCCAGGCCACCGGGGTCCAGTTGTCCTGCGGCCGCTACGACGAGGGCCGAACCGTGGACCCGGGATCCGGGGCGCTTACTCTCCTCAGCCCAGCCGGGCGGTTCTCGAATCGCAACCCGTACTCGCCCTACTTTGGGCTGCTGCCCCGCAACACACCCATCCGCATCAGCACCACCGCCGGTGAGACGGTCCTCGAAACCACGACCGCAACCCCCGGCGGCCGCATTGCCACACCGGACCACGCCTCCCTCGACATCACCGGCGACATCGACATCCGCGTGGACGTCGAGCCTGAAACGTGGACCGCGGCCAACTTCGGCCTAGAGCTCATCGGCAAGCACGCAGCGGCTGGCCAGCGGTCGTGGCGCCTCTCGATCGGCTCGGGAGGGCAGCCGCGGCTGACGTGGTCGGCCGACGGCACCAACATCGTCGAATGGCTCGGCACCGTCTCGGTGCCCTTCGGCCCTCACCAGCGCGGGGCCGTCCGCGCCACCCTGGACGTCAACAACGGCCTCGGCGGCTACACCGTCACCTACTACACCGCCCCGACGATCGCCGGGCCCTGGACACACCTGGACCAGCTCGTCACCACCGGCGGCACCACCAGCATCTTCAACTCCACCGCCCCGATGGAGATCGGCGACATCCAAGGCGTGAACCTCACCGCCACCAGCCGCCGCTTCCACGCCGCAGAGGTCCGCAACGGCATAGGCGGCACCGTAGTGGCCAGCCCGGCCTTCAGCGGGCAGACGCCCGGGGCCACCAGCTTCGTCGACAGCGCCGGACGCACCTGGACCACTGCCGCCGGCGCCACCATCACCGACCGTCGCACGCGCGTCGTGCACTCCGTCCCTACCTGGCCGGCGCGCTGGCACGTCTCCGGTCACGATCAGCGGGCCCCGATTCAGACGGCGGGGATCCTGCGCCGTCTTGGGCAGGGAAAGAAGCCCCTGGACTCGACGCTACGCCGGCGTATCCCCTCGTACAGCCCCCTGGCCTACTGGCCGTGCGAGGACGGCGCCACCGCCACGCAGGCGTACTCCCCGATCGCCCGCGTCAGTCCCCTCCGCGTCACCGGCTTCACCTTCGACCAGGACGACAGTCTCGCGGGCTCGGCCGCTCTCCCTGCGGTCGACGCCGGCGCGACGATCCGGGGCACGGTGCCCGGGCCGACCTCGTCGACCACCGCCTGGGCCGTCACCATGGTTTACAACACCGATACGGCCCCAGCCTCGGAGCAGGAGTGGTTGTCGTGGCGGTCGACGGGCTCGGTACGCCGCTGGCGGATCACGCAGGGGCCCTCCTCATCGCACCTGTACGGCTACGACGCGACAGGCGGGCTACTCGTGGACTCCGGTCTCGGCACCGGATCGAACCTCTACGGCTCCTGGCAGCGCTTGTCGTTCTCCGCCACCCAGGATGGCAGCAACGTCGACTGGGAGATCCGGTGGACAGGTGTCAGCGGCTCGTCTGGCGCGATCAGTGGCACTTACGCCGGGACGGTCGGGACGGTGTCCCAGATCGACACGCAGATCGGCACGGTCACCGGGCTCCGCCTCGGCCACATCGCCGTTTTCACGTCCCTGGCGACTGCGATCACCGCCTACGACTTCGCCGACCACGGCTACAACGGCGAGCGGGCGCGGGACCGGCTGACGCGTCTGGCCACAGAGGAGTCCGAAACGGTGTCGGTGACGATCGCCGACAGGGACGCCACCCGGGACACGGAGAAGCTCGGGCCGCAGCGGCCTGGCGTGCTGCTGGATCTGCTGCAGGACGCGGCGGACGTGGACGGGGGGATCCTCTACGAGGACCCGGAGCGGTCGGCCTTGGTGTACCGGACACGGACGTCGATGGAGAACCAGGTCCCCAAGCTGGTCCTCGACTACGGCGCCTTGGCGCCGCCGTTCGAGCCGACCGAGTCCGACCTGAACTTGCGCAACATCGTCGAGGTCACCCGGGACGGCGGCTCCTCCGGCATCGCGGTCGTCGACGAGGGACCCCTGACGGCGGACGAGATCGGCGTCTACGACGAGTCGGTCACCTTGCCGCTGTACAACGACGAGCAGGCCCCCATCCACGCTGGATGGCGCCTGCACCTGGCGTCGTGGGACGAGGCCCGCTACCCGACCGTCCACATCATGCTCCACAAGAGCCCCGAGCTCATCCCCCAGGTGGCCGCTCTCCAGGTTGGCGACCGCATCCAGATCACGGGCACGCCCGCGTGGATGCCGCCGGGCCCGGTCGACCTGATCGTGCAGCGCATCGACGACGACATCCGCACCCACACGTGGGACGTCACTCTCACCTGTTCGCCTGCGGGTCCGTGGACGGTCGGCGTCGTTGACGATCCGGAGCTCGGCCGCGCGGACACCGACGGCTGCACGCTGGCCGTCGGCGTGGACGCGGACGACACCTCCTGGTCGGTGACGTCGGCCGGCGCCCGCTGGATCAACTCGGCCGCCTACCCAACGGAGTTCCCCTTCGACTGGACGGTCGGCGGCGAGGTCGTCACCGTCACCGCGATCACGGGTACGACCAGCTCCCAGACCGCCACCGTCATCCGGGCGGTCAACGGCGTCGTCAAGGCGCACACCGCTGGCGCCCCGATCCAGCTCGCCCAACCTGCCCATCTCGCCCTGTAGGAGGCCGCCTCGTGTCGTTCTGGCTCGCGGGCATGCGGATCACCCCGGCCCGTCTGAACAAGTACCAGTCGATCGTGAAGGACACCACGGCCGGCCGCACCACCACCTCCACCACCTACGGCAACCTGAGCGGTGGGGCGCTCGCCACGTCGGTGATCGTGCCCGCCTCGGGCGCGGTCGACATCACGATCCGCGCGACCGGCCGCAACCCCACGAACAACGGCATCACGAGCTATTTGGCCGTCGGCTCGTCGTCCGGCACCGTGTACTCGCCGTCGGACGCCGAGGGCGTGATCGTCGCGGCGACCGGCTCCAACCAGCCCCAGATGATCCGCGACATGCTCACCGGCCTCGTCCCCGGCGAGACCCTCACGGTCACGACCCAGCATCGCGTCAACACGGCGAGCACGGCCACGTACGACTACCGCTGCATCATCCTCGAAGGTCTCGGCTAACCCCCCGATCGGAGCACCATGCCCTTCGTCGTTCCCCGCTACGAGTCCATGCAGTACAACGGCACCAACGGCCAGGACATCGTCGACTGGCTGAACGGCTCGGCCGACCTCGCCAGCGACGACGGAACCCAGCTCGTCCTCCTCTACTGCGGGTCCCCCCGCGCGGTCGCGGTCGGCAACTGGGTCGTGGCCGGCGGCTCTGGCGCGTATCGCGGCTTCCACGCCGAGATGACGAACGAGCTCTACCAGGCCCTCTGGCGCGAGATACCCGCCTGACCTCGCTCTCCCTGTCTGCCCCGCGCCGCTATGGCCGGGGCCTTTCTCATGTCTGGAGGTCGCCATGGCGATCATCCGGCGCCCGCAGTGGGGCGCCCCCGCGACCAGCCCTGCCGACTACATCGGCTCCACCCGCGGCGTGAAGGTGCACTACCTCGGCACCGAGTACACCTCGCGCCCGCATGCCGAGTGCGCGGCGTACGTACGACAGATCCGCGCCTCCCACCTCGCGAACGTCAAGGAGAAGTACGTCGACATCGCGTACAACTACCTCGTCTGCGAGCACGGCGACGTCTACGAGGGCCGTGGCGTGCACCGCCGGACCGGCGCCAACGGCACCGCCACCCTCAACCGGCAGGACTACGCGGTCTGCGCGCTCCTCGGCAACAAGGGCCTGGTCAAGCCCACCGACGCCATGCTGCACGGCCTCCGCGACGCGATCGAGCACCTCCGCGACCACGGCCGGGCCGGCACGTGGATCGGCGGCCACCGCGACGGGCACCCGACCTCCTGCCCCGGTGACGCCCTGTACGACTGGGTCAAGCGTGGCGCCCCGCGGCCCAAGGCCGCGACGCCTCCTCCGAAGCCAGCGCCTGGGCCCGGCCCGAAGCCGGTCGTGGACCTGTCGAAGCTGGTGGCCGCCGCCAAGGCCGACCCGCCGAAGCGGGGCACGCCGGTCTCCTACTACGGCGTGAAGACCGTCGAGACCGCCCTGGTGGCCGAGGGCCTGCTCGCCCGGGACGTCGCCGACGGGCACTTCGGCACCGCCACCGTCGCGGCGTACGCGGCGTGGCAGCGGCGCTGTGGCTACAAGGGCGCGGACGCCGACGGCATCCCCGGCGCCGAATCCCTGAAGAAGCTGGCCGCGAAGCGCGGCTTCACCATCACCCCCTGAACGGAGCCCCTCATGTCTCGTCTCATCCTCGACACCATCGAGCGCACGGTCGGCACCTACGCCGTCGCCTTCCTCGGCCTGCTCCTCGCCGACGGCTTCGACCTCACCAGCCTCGGCGCCGTGAAGGCCGCCGCGATCGCCGCGATCCCCGCGGGCCTGTCCGTGCTGAAGGCTGCGGTGGGCACGTGGGTGGGTGACCAGTCCACCGTCGGCTGGGTGCCCAGGCAGCGCCCGTGACGCCGGCGGAGTCCACGCAGGTGGCGGTCGAGCTGGAGCGGCTGCGTGGCGCGCTGGAGGCCGGCTTCGCTCGCGTCGACGGCTCCCTCGCGCTCCTAGTGCAGCGCTCCGACCAGACCGATCGCGCGCTCGACGAGCAGAGCTCGGAGCTGAAGGGCCTGGAGAAGCGGGTGGACGCCCTGGAGGCGGACGCGAAGGCCACGGCCACGCATGGGGACCGGCTGTCGGCGGTGGAGAAGGTCGCCTGGTCGGCGGTCGGTGTCGGTGCGGTGGCGGCGCCGGCGTGCGGCTGGTTGTTCAGCGTGCTGGTGAAGTGAAGACGCCCCCTCCCGCGCTACGGCGCGGGAGGGGGCGTTTTCGTGCGTTCTCGATCACACGAGAAGGGCCTTGCCCTCTACGCTGGCAGGTGTCGAGTCTGACCAGAGAAGGGGCAAGGCCGTGTCACCTGATGCTACCCCGGACCCGTACGCCAACCCGATGGCTTTCGGGCAGCGCATGCAGATCCTCCGCCAGCGCCGCGGCATGACCCGCGAAGTCCTCGCCGGCCTCCTGGGCATGTCCGAGGCGTGGGTGAAGGACCTCGAGCGGGGCCGCACCCAGGCGCCCGGCCTCGAGACCGTCTACCGAATCGCCGAGGCCCTCCGCGTGCGTGACCTCGCAGACCTCACAGGACGCCCCGACATGCACGTCGACCTCTTCACCGGCCCCGGCCACCCCCGCCTCGCCGCCGTCCGCGCGGCCGTCGACTCCTTCGGCCTCACCACGACGCAGCGGGCGCCGTCCCCGGAGCACATTGCCGCGCGCCTCGCTCGAGCGTGGAAGGCCCGGCATTCCGCCCCGAATCACCGTGAGGTCATCGGCGCCTTGCTGCCGGACCTGATCCGGGATGCGCAGTTGGCGGTGAAGCAGGCCGAGGCGCCGGCCGAGTGGCGTGCGGCGCAGGCCGTCCTCGCCGAGGTGTACAGCCTCAGCCAGTTCTTCCTCGCGTACCAGCCGGACGCAAGTCTGCTGTGGCGTGTGGCCGAGCGGAGCATGGTCGCCGCGCAGCAGTCCGACGACCCGCACACGATCGGCGTCTCCGCCTGGCTCCTCGCCCAGGCGCACCGGGACTCCGGCCCGTCCCACTACGACGCTGCCGACGCGGTCAACCTCGAGGCGCTCGCCTACCTCGAGCCGATACTGCCCGACGCCACCGACGACGTCCTCGCCATCACCGGCGCCCTCACCTTCGAAGCTGGCTACACCGCGGCCCGCCGCGGCGACACCGCCGACGCATGGCGATATTGGGACACGGCCCAGTTGATGGCCGCGCGCCTGCCCGAGACGTACTACCACCCGGTCACGTCCTTCTCGCAGGCCATCATGGGCGCTCACGCCGTCACTGTGGCGGTGGAGCTGCACTCCGGCCGCGAGTCGGTGCGGCAGGCCGCTCGAGCGGACGCGGACACGATTCCGTCCCGGCCGCGGCGGGCCCGGCACCGTATTGAGCAGGCCCGCGGCTATCAGCTCGACGGGCAGCCGGACGTCGCGATCGCGACGCTGGCCCAGGCGTACGAGGCGGCGCCGGAGACGATCCGCTACAACGGGTACGCCCGCGCCATCATCCTCGAGGAGACCGAATCCCGGGTCGCCGGCCGCCGGCGCCGCGCGTCCGAACTCGCCGCTCGAGTCGGTCTGCTGGCCGCCTGAACGAAGGGGGGAGATTTCCCCCCTCTGACCCCTTGCACCGCCCCTACCGTCGTTGATGCCGCAGTCACGACGACGGTAGGGAGCGGGCATGGACGAGCAGCCGCAGCACGACAGACCACCCGAGCACACGATCGAGGTGCCGCTCGGCCCGCTGGTTCTCCAGGTCGCGGACGTTGTCGAGGACCACATCGCCGAGGCCGCCCGCCTGGACATCGCCCGCGCGCGGAGCACGGTCCTGACCCTGCCCGGCGCCGAGGCCCTGGCCAAGCTGACCGACCGGCTGATTCAGCACTGCATCACGCTGGCCCCCTTCATCGAACGCATCCCCGCCGACCAGCGGCCCGAGCGCGGCTCCGAGGCCCTGAAGACGTGGGCCCGGCTCCGAGACCAGGGCCCGGCGGACGAGCCGCTCGGAAACCACTCCTACGCCCGGCTCCTTGCCTACGCCGCCCGGGACATGCTGGACGCGCTCGGCGAGCGCCGCAGCGCACAGCGGGCCCGGTTCGTCGGCCGCACCGAGCTCCCGCCGGTTCGGACAGATGCCCCGTGAGCGACTTTCAGCGGCAGGCCCTGTACTGCCTCGCTGTCGCCGCGGTCCTGGCGTACCTCGCCTTCGGCATCACCCACTGACTCCCGCCCGTGGGCGGGTTCATGCACCATCGGACATCCATCAGGAGGACCCTATGGCCTGCAAGAACGGACCGACGAAGCCGCCGCCGCCCAACCACGCTGGCGTCGTAGCCCCCGTCAACCCGCGAGCCCTGCTCAGCGACAGCCAGTTCAACGACGTCCGCGCAACGATCCTCGACAACAACCCCGGCATGGAACCCGGCATGGCCAGCCGGATCCTGGAGCAGGCCCTCGCGTTCCTCGCCACGGCCGCCACCCAGCCGGGCACCGGCCTGGTGCCGTCCCGCGTGGTCGACGAGGGCTGGCACGCCCTCATCCTCCACACCAGCCTGTACTACAACCTGTGCAGCGCGCTCGGTGGCGGGTTCCTCCACCACACCCCCGAGCGCCCCGACCCCGCGCGCCGCAGCGAGGCCAGCATCCGCCGCACGATCACCGCGATGGAGGCCGCCGGGTACGAGGTCGACATGGACCTGTGGCGCGGCCCGGAGGACTCGCTGGTGCCGGTGGCGGCGTCGTGCCAGCACTCGGACGACTCCGGGCCGATCGTCCTCATCCCGAAGAAGCCCAAGTAGCCGTGCCCGTAGGCTGCCGGTCAGGAAGGAGGCCCACATGACCGAGTGGATCGACCCGCGGTACGCGGAGCTGGTCGCCGCCATGCGGCGCGCGCAGTGTCCGCCGCAGGATCCTGACCGGAGCGGGCCCAGGCCGGCGCGGGGCTTCGTAGTCCCGAAGCCGCCGGCCTGAGCAAGTAGCCCCGGCTGGCCGCCCCCCGGCCGGGGCTACCGCACCAGCTCGGCGAGCGGTACGCCGATCGCGTCGGCGATGAGTACGAGGTCGCTGAAGCGGGGGTCTCGTTCCCCACGCTCGTAGCGCTGGATGCTGCGCCGCTCCATGCCGATGCGATCGGCAACCTGATCTTGCGAGAGGCCGGCGGTTCGGCGGGCTTCGGCAAGGCGCTCACCGAGGACCCTGCGGCGTTCGAGGACTGATTCAGGCAGGGGTGTTCGTCGCGCTGGCACCTCGCCAACGGTGAGTCGCAGACGATCTTGGGTCAGTACCCAAACGGTCGCTTCTTGAGTAGAGTCCGCTTCGGTATACCAACCGGAGGGACTGCCTCCCCATAGCTCCCACTGTCCGTGCATCTTCGGCGAGACACGGGCAGCGGGAACGAGGGCCCGGCCAGGTGCTCCTGGCCGGGCCCTCACTTCGTCAAGTCGCCAGCCCCGACCCACTTGTTTTGCACGTTCTGTCGAGGAAGAGCACGCCGCGGTGGGCGAGGGAGACGGCGCCGGGGCGGGGCAGTCCGTTGCCGCCGCCGACGAGGGACTGCATGGTGGCGGAGTGGTGGGGCGCGCAGTAGGGAGGGCGGTGGACGAGGGGTTCGCCGGGCGGGAGGATGCCGGCGACGGAGTGGACGGCGGTGACTTCGAGGGATTCCTGGCGGGTGAGGGGCGGGAGGATGCCGGGGAGTCGTTCGGCGAGCATGGTCTTGCCGGCGCCGGGTGGGCCGGAGAGCAGCAGGTGGTGGCTGCCGGCGGCGGCGATCTCCAGGGCGCGGCGGGCGGTGTGCTGTCCGGCGACGTCGGCGAGGTCGGGTCCGTCGGCGGGGTCGGCGGCGAGTCCGGTGCCGACGCCGGCGCCGGGGACGAGGAGGCCGGCGAGCATGGGGTCGGGGCGGCCTTCCTCGCGGGGTTCTTCCTCGGGGACGGGTTCGTCGGCGAGGACGGCGATGAGTTGGCGGAGGCTGCGGACGCCGAGGACGGAGATGCCGGGGACGAGGGCGGCTTCGCCGGCGGTCTGTTCGGGGACGACGACCTGGCGGTATCCGGCGTCGGCGGCGGCGAGGACGGCGGGCAGGACGCCTCGGACGGGGCGGACGCGGCCGTCGAGGCCGAGTTCGCCGATGAGGACGAGGTCGGCGATGGTGCGGGGGTCGATGCGTTCGGCGGCGCCGAGTACGGCGGCGGCGACGGCCAGGTCGAATCCGCTGCCGCCCTTGGGGACGGAGGCGGGGCTGAGGCCGACGGTGAGTTTCTTCTGGGGCCATTCGGCGTCGGAGTTGACGATGGCGGCGCGGACGCGGTCGCGGCTCTCGGTGAGGCTCTTGTCGGGGAGTCCGACCAGGGTGAAGGCGGCGACTCCGGCTTCGAGGTCGGCCTGGACCTCGACGACGACGCCTTCGACGCCGACGAGGGCGACGGAGCAGGTGCGGGCGAATCCCATCACGCCACCCCCTGGGCATGGGTGACGACGGGGGCGCCGCGGCGGGGCAGGACGACGCCGACGAGGTCGATGCGGACGCCGCCGGCGGGTGGGCCGCCGTGCCGGGCGAGCCAGCAGGCGGCGAGGTGCCGCAGCCGCTCGGCCTTGCGTGGGGTGACGGCGGCCATGGGGTGCTCGAAGGGGCCCTCGCGGCGGGTCTTGACCTCGCAGACGACGAGGGTGTCGCCGTCGCGGGCGACGATGTCGATCTCTCCGGTGCGGCCGCACCGCCAGTTCCTGGCGAGGATGTGCAGTCCGGTCGCGGTGAGCCGGCGGGCGGCGAGCTCTTCTCCGTACCGCCCGAGGGCTCCGCGTGCGGTGGTCGGGACTGTCGCCGCTGTCGCGTCTGCCGTGGCGGTCGGGTCTGTGGTTGCTGTCGTGGCTGTCGTGGCTGTCGGGTCGTTCATTCGGTACCACCTCCGGTACCGAATGTGACAGGCGACTACGCTGCGTGTGCGGGGCTGTGGACGAGTGGTCCGCTGTGGAAAACCGCGTCACCCTTCCGGGTGGTTTGCGGCAGCGGGCTCAGCTACCCGGAAGCTCCAGATCGCTCTTGTTGAGCTCCTCGATATTCACGTCCTTGAACGTGAGGACACGGACCTGCTTCACGAAGCGGGCGGGCCGGTACATGTCCCAGACCCAGGCGTCGGCCATGGAGACCTCGAAGAAGACCTCGCCCTGAACCGAGTGCACCTGCATCTCGTAGTCGTTGGTGAGGTAGAAGCGCCGCTCGGTCTCGATCACGTATTTGAACAGCCCGACGACATCGCGGTACTCCCGGTAGAGCTTCAGCTCCATCTCGGTCTCGTACTTCTCGAGGTCCTCGGCGCTCATGGCATGTTCCCCTTCAGCCGTGCGTCCCCCTATTGTGCGCCAGTCGCCCGGGCCCCTAAACGATTTCCGGGGCCAGAACGAGCGGCGTGCTCGGAGGTCCTTCGTCGAGCAGCGTGCGGAGCAGCTCGGCGAGTCTGTTGGGGTACACCGTCTCACGGGCCGCCGACAGTTCGGCGGAGGTCCACCATCTCAGCCCCGCGACGCTGCGGCTCTCCAGTTCGGTGAGGCCCGCGGGAGCGGTGGCGGTCTGGGTGGTGCGGGCCAGGTAGTACCACTCGTCCTGGTCCCAGCGGCGCCCGTCGAAGGGGAACGAGCAGTAGCGCTGCCACAGCACCGGCCCGAGCTCGACGTCGGTGATGCCGGTCTCCTCGGCGAGCTCGCGGAGCGCGGCCTCCTCGCGGGTCTCCTCCCCCTCCAGGCCGCCGCCGGGTGTGAACCACCAGGTCTGGGCGGGGTCGTCGGGCTCGTAACCGTGGAGGAGCAGGACGCGGTCGTCGGGGTCGAGCAGGACGACCCGCGCCACCCGCCGCGGGGCCGGGGCCTCGCCCTCCGTGCCGACCGCGACCAGCGCCGCCGCACGGTCCGGACGGTCCTCGCGGACCTCACGCCCCTCGCCGCCGGCAACCGCCTCGCGCGCCTCGTGCGTCTCGTACGCCTCATTCGCCTCGCTCATGCGCCCACCTTGCCCCCGCCCGTCCCCGTGGTCGTCGCCGCGGGCCTCTTCCGGCCGAGCGCCCGGGCCAGCGGCCCGTACGCCGCTCCGGCCAGGATCAGTACACACCCGGCGGCGATCGCGTAGAAGAGGGGCCCGATCGGGCCGGGGTGCGAGACGCCGCCGGGCAGTGCGGCGAACGGCGCGGGCCGCTCCAGGACTCCCTTGGCGGGCCAGGCGACGGCGTCCACGCGGGCGACGACCGCAGAGCGCGGCACCGTGCCCTGTCCGGCCTCCTGGAGGTGGGCGCGGGAGTCCATCGAGGTGTGCCGCTCGTCGCCGAGCAGGAAGAGCTTCCCGTCGGGCACGGTGACGGAGAACTTCTGCCCGGAGGCGGGCTTGCCGGCCGGCAGATACGGTTCTTCGACCGGCTTGCCGTCGAGGGTGAGACGGCCGTCGGCGTCGCAGCAGGCGACGGTGTCGCCGCCGACGGCGACGACCCGCTTGACCATGGTCACGTCGCCCCACAGCGGGTCCTCGAAGACGACGATGTCGCCGCGCTTCACCTCGGCGCCGTCGACGCGCTGGGCGAGGACCTTGGAGCCGACGTCGAGGGTCGGTGTCATCGAGTCGGTGGGCACGGAGAACGGCTGGTAGAGCACGGCGCCGACGACGAAGCCGCCGAGGAAGAGCACACAGCCGACGGCCACGACCAGCCCCGACAGAACGCTGCCGAGGCGGCCGTGGCCGCCTTTCGTACGGGGTGTGACACTCGTGCCGACGCTCATGGGCACCTCACCTCGGAGGACGGGTGGATCGGGAGATCCGCGGGCCGTCCGTGCGACGGTCCGGGACGGCACCCTACCCGCGGGTCCCTACTGCGCGGTACGGGCGACCGTGACCGTCTCGCGAGCGGTGCGCCGCCTCCGTCGCCACAGCACCAGCGGAAGAGCTGCGGCGAATCCGGCGGCGCCGGGGGCGACGGCCAGCGCCTGGCTGAGGCCGGGCTGGTCGAAGGTGTCCGGAACCGGCAGGGTGGCCCAGCGGGTCACCGGCCAGGCGATGACGACGGCGCGGCCGACGACCTCGTCCTCGGCGACGGTGCCGCCGCCCGGGAGCTCCATGTGGAAGCGCGAGTCGAGCGAGTTCTGCCGGTTGTCGCCCATGACCCAGATGCGGCCGTCGGGGACCTTGACCGGGCCGAAGGGCGGGTCGCAGGGCACCGAGCCGGGGTGGAGGTAGGCGCTCTCGTCCAGCTCCTTGCCGTTGACGACGACCTTGCCGCCCTCCTTGCAGGAGACGGTGTCGCCGCCGACCGCGATGACCCGCTTGATCAGGTCCTTCTCCTCCGCGGACGGCATCAGGCCGATGAAGCTGAGGACCTTCTGCAGCACGTTGGGCTCGGGCGCCTTGCTCTCCTCCAGCCAGCCGCCCGGGTCGTGGAAGACGACGACCTCGCCGCGCTGCGGCTCGGAGCCGAACCACGGGGTCAGCTTGTCGACGAGGACCCGGTCGCCGCGCTGCAGCGTGTTCATCATCGAGTCGGAGGGGATGGAGAACGCCTGCACCAGGAAGGTCTTGATCAGCAGCGCCAGGACGAGCGCGATGCCGATGAGGAGGGGCAGTTCCTTCCAGAAGGAACGCTGCGGGCGCGGCTCTCGGCCGTCCCGCCCGGTGGTGTCCTCACCACCGTCCCCGTCCCCGTCCCCGCCGGCCGCTGTGCCGCCGGCCGTGCCGGAACCCGCCTCGAAGCCCTGGCCCTGGTCGGGGCCCTGGCCCGGGCGCTGGTCGGAGCGCGGATCGGGGTCGGGGTCCGGACGGCTCGGGGAGTCATCCGTCATGGCCACCGCCGGTGCGGGCCGCTCGGGCCTCTTCTCGGGCTCGCCGTGTCCGGACCGTGCGCCGACGGCCAAATCCCCCACATCCACTCCTCAATCCGTGCGCTCGCCCGTCCCAGAACAGGGACAGGCCCATCACTCCCATAACGAGCAGAAGTTCCGCAGGGGTCGGGAGTCGGGGCAATCCGTTCATGTTCCGCTGGGACACACTATGCGACACACCCCGTGCCTCGGCCGCGTGCACCGCGCCCGCGCCGCCGTCCGGCACGGACGCGAAGGTCGACCGCTCCTCCAGGCGCCGCCAGTGATCCACCGGCCAGGCGATGACGACGGCCCGCCCCACCACCTGGTCCTCGGCGACGGTGCCGTGGTGCTTCTCGTCGAGGTGGAACCGCGAGTCGGCCGAGTCGGACCGGTGGTCGCCGAGGACGAAGATCCGTCCCTGCGGCACCTTCACCTCGAAGGGGATGGTCGACGGCTCGTTCCCGGGGTGCAGATACGGTTCGTCCAGCGGTACGCCGTTGACGGTGAGCCTGCCGTCCTTGCCGCAGCACTTCACGGTGTCCCCGCCGACCGCCACCACGCGCTTGATCAGGTCCCGCTCGTCGGCCGAGGGCAGCAGACCGATGAAGGTCAGGGCCTGCTTGAGCTGCTTGACGCCCACCGGGTCGTCGGCGGACGGCTCGGCCTCCTCCTGGAGCCAGTTGCCCGGGTCCTTGAAGACGACGACGTCACCGCGCTGCGGGGTGGCCCCGAACCAGGGCGTCAGCTTGTCGACGAGCACCCGGTCGTCGATCCGGATGGTCTGCTCCATCGAGCCCGACGGGATGACGAACGCCTGCACCAGGAAGGTCTTCAGGACCAGGGCGATGAGGACGGCGACGGTGAGGAGGAGGGGGATCTCCGTGACGGCGGAGCGCCGACGGCGCCGCTTGACCCTGCGGGCGAGCCTGCGCCGTTCGGCCCGCCCCGGCGGCGTGCGGCCCTCGTCGTCCGGCCGGTGCTCGCCGCCCCGCCGGCCCGCGGGGGCCTTGCCCCGCCTACCCATGGCCGCCGTGACCGCCGTGACCGCCATGGCCGCCGGTCGACCGTTCCGGTACGGCGTCGAAGGCGTCGGTGGCGGGGACGGTGGACCAGCGGTCGACGGGCCAGCCGATCCAGTCGGCGCGCCCGATGACCTTGTCGACCGGCACCATGCCGCCGCCGGGCCGGCCGAGGTGGTCGCGGGAGTCGCTGGACTGGCTGCGGTGGTCGCCCATCACCCATAGGGTGCCGTCCGGCACGACGATGTCGAAGGGCACGTCCGAGGGCCGGTCGCCCAGCAGCACGTACGTCTCGGGCACGGGCACGCCGTTGACGGTGATGCGGCCGTCCTTGTCGCAGCAGATCACGCGGTCGCCGCCGGTGCCGACGACCCGCTTGACGAAGTCGGTCTCGTCGGGCTCGGCGAGGCCGAGGGCCGCCGCGGCGCCGCGCAGCAGGCCGGTGACGGGGTTGCCCTCGGGCTGTTCCTGGACGAAGGACCCGGTGCCGTCGAAGACGACGACGTCACCGCGGTGCGGCTCGTCGCCGAAACGGTACGCCAACTTGTTGACCAGGATCCGGTCCCCGACCCGGAGGGTGGGCTCCATGGAGCCGCTCGGGATCAGGAAGGGCTGGAGCACGAAGTGGCTGAACAGCAGCAGGAAGACCATGCAGGCGCCGCCGATGAGACCCGTACGGCGCCAGGTGAGGGCCCCGGAGGACGCGGCGTCACCGTCGTCCCCCTCGCTGCCATCGCCGCCTCGCCCGGCGTCGGCGGCGGCGGCGTCCGTGGCCTCATCCGCCTCCGGGCCCGCGGCCATGCCCGCGGCCGTGCCCGCGTTCGGCCCGGAAACGCGCGCGGAGCGCGACCGCTCCTCCTCGTCGGAGGAGCGATCGCGCTCCGTGTGCTGTGCTTCGGTGTCCATCGGGGGCAGAGCCTATCCCGCCACCCTGTGGGCCGGAGCTCAGTTGTCGCGCTTCTCCTTGATCTTGGCAGCCTTGCCGCGCAGCTCACGCAGGTAGTAGAGCTTGGCGCGACGGACGTCACCGCGGGAGACGAGCTCGATCTTCTCGAAGATCGGGCTGTTCACCGGGAAGGTGCGCTCGACGCCGACGGAGAAGGAGACCTTGCGGACCGTGAAGGTCTCGGAGACGCCCGAGCCCTGACGGCGGATGACGACACCCTTGAACTGCTGGATACGGGAGCGGTTGCCCTCGATGACGCGAACGTGGACGTTCACGGTGTCGCCGGGGCGGAAGGCCGGGACGTCGGAGCGCAGCGAACCGGCGTTGACCTGGTCGAGCAGGGAGGCCATGGAGGTCTCTTTCCTCGCTGATGCCACAGGTCATCAGCGGAACGTACGAATGGTGGGTGAGCGCCGTCCGTCTTGGCGGGCGTCGTCCCCCCTGTGGCAGGGGCGCGCGCCGGACGTACGACAGCGGCCTATTCTTCCACGCTCTCCGGCCTGCGCCAAAATCGGCCACCGGGCTCGGGGGCCCAGCCCAGCATGGAGAGGATCTCCCGGTCCTTCTTGTCGAACGCGGCGGGGTCGCAGCGCTCGATGAGGTCGGGGCGGTTGGCGGCGGTGCGCCGGAACGCCTCGTCCCGCCGCCAGCGCGCGATCTTCCCGTGGTGTCCGCTGAGGAGGACGTTGGGGATGGTGCGGCCGCGCCACTCGGGCGGCTTGGTGTAGACGGGGCCTTCGAGGAGGTTGGCCATGGCGCCGGGAGCGAAGGAGTCGTCCCGGTGCGACTCGGCGTTGCCGAGGACGCCGGGCAGGAGGCGGGCGACGGCCTCGGTGACGACGAGGACGGCGGCCTCTCCCCCGGCCAGGACGTAGTCGCCGATGGAGACCTCGTAGACCGGCATCCGGGTGGCGTACTCGTCCATGACGCGCCGGTCGATGCCCTCGTAGCGGGCGGGGGTGAAGACCAGCCAGGGCCGCTCGGAGAGCTCGACGGCCAGCTCCTGGGTGAAGGGGCGGCCGCTGGGGGTGGGGACGACGAGGGCCGGGCCGTGGGCGCCGGCCTCGTAGCCGTCGGCGAGGACCTGGTCGAGCGCGTCGCCCCAGGGCTCGGTCTTCATGACCATGCCGGGTCCGCCGCCGTACGGGGTGTCGTCGACGGTGTTGTGCCGGTCGTAGGTCCAGTCGCGCAGGTCGTGGACGTGGACGTCGAGGCGTCCGCGGGCGCGGGCCTTGCCGACGAGCGAGACGTTCAGCGGTTCGAGGTACTCGGGGAAGATCGTGACGACGTCGAGGCGCATCAGGGGACGTCCTTCTGGACGTCGTCCTCGCCGTCGGCATCCCCGGCAGCGGCGGGCTCGGAAGCCTCGGCGCCGGCGTCGCGCGCGGAGGCGACGACGGCCTCGCTGTCGTCGATCAGGCCCGGCGGCGGGGCGATGACGGCGCGCTGGTTCTCCAGGTCGATCTCGGTGACGATCTCCGAGACGAACGGGATCATCACCTCGGAGCCGTCGGGCCGCTCCACGATGAAGAGGTCCTGGGACGGCAGGTGGGAGATCTCGGAGATCACGCCGATCTCGGTGCCGTCGGCGAGGACGACGTCGAGGTCCACGAGCTGGTGGTCGTAGTACTCGTCCTCCTCCTCGGGCAGCTCGTCGGGGTCGACGTCGGCGATGAGGAGGGTGTTGCGCAGGGCCTCGGCGGCGGTGCGGTCCTTGACGCCCTCGAAGCGGAGCAGCAGCCGGCCGCTGTGCACCCGGCCGGTCTCGATGGTGAGCGGCCCGGCGGAGGCCGGGTCGGTGTGCAGGACGGCGCCGGGTCCGAGTCGCAGCTCGGGCTCGTCGGTCCGCACCTCGACGGTGACCTCGCCCTTGATGCCGTGGGCGCGGCCGATCCGTGCGACTACCAACTGCACTGGTGATCTCTCCTGTCGTACGGCAACGGGCCGGGGTGGGCGGTCAGCCCTCCCCGGCCCGTGCCGGTGTCAAACTTCAGCGGACCTGGTCCACGTCGACGAGGTCGACACGGATGCCACGACCGCCGATGGCGCCCACGACGGTCCGCAGCGCACGCGCGGTGCGACCGTTACGGCCGATCACCTTGCCGAGGTCGTCCGGGTGGACCCGGACCTCGAGTACGCGACCGCGGCGCAGGTTGCGCGAGGCGACCTGCACGTCGTCGGGGTTGTCGACGATGCCCTTCACGAGGTGCTCGAGAGCCTCCTCGAGCATGGTCAGGCCTCGGTCGACTCGGTGGACTCGGCCTCAGCGGCCTCGTCCGACTTCTTGTCGGCCTTCTTGGCCTTCGGGGTGATGGCCTCACCCTTGGTGTCGTCACCCTCGAGCGCCTTGGCGAACTCGTCGAAGGTGGCGCGCTTGGCTTCCTTGGTCGCCGGGGCGAGCAGGGGCTTCTCCGGGGCGGGGAGGCCCTTGTGCTTCTGCCAGTCGCCGGTGAGCTTCAGGATGGCGAGAACCGGCTCGGTCGGCTGGGCGCCGACGGACAGCCAGTACTGCGCACGCTCGGAGTCGACCTCGATCTTCGACGGGTTGTACGTCGGGTGGTAGAGGCCGATCTCCTCGATCGCACGACCGTCCCGGCGGGTGCGGGAGTCGGCGACGACGATGCGGTAGTGCGGCTGGCGGATCTTGCCGAGGCGCTTGAGCTTGATCTTGACTGCCACTGGAGTGGTGTCTCCTGGTCTTGACGTGGTTGGGCACTTGAGATGCCACGTGGGGTTGCGGTACTCGGGTGCCCGATGGACGCGTCAGTCGGAGGAGAGAGGGGTCCTGTGCGACTGTCGAGTACAGCTAGCCATTGTGCCACACGCCGCGCGGTCAGCTCGCGGCGCCCACCGTCTCCGGGATGCGGAACGGCTTGCCGCAGCCGCCGCAGACGATCGGTGCCTGGGCCAGCACGGAGGGGACCACGCGGACGTTGCGCCCGCAGTCGCAGACGGCCTTGACCCGCACGCCGCCGCCCGAGGAGCCGTGCCGGGCGGCCGGTCCGCGGAAGGAGCGCTTGGTGTCGGCGGCGGTCGCGACCGTGTGCGCCTTGAGGGCGCGCTGGAGCCGCTCGATGGTGGGGCGGTAGCGCCGCCGGGCCTCCGCGTTGAGGGTGACCAGGGAGAAGCCGCTGCTGGCGTGCGGCTCCTCGGGATGGTCCAGGCCCAGCTCCTCGGCGATCGCCAGGAATCTGCGGTTGTGGTAGCGGCCGGCGCGCGAGGTGTCCCGCACTCCTCGGGCGGCGGCGATGCCGTGGACTGCCTCGTGGAGCAGTCGCTCGAAGGAGAGTTCGGCGCCGCAGGCGGACGAGGACTCTCCGATCAGGGACTCGGGCGCGGCAAGGTCCGGCAGCTCGGGGTGGTGCCGCTGAATGTCGGCCCACGCCTGTGCCAGCTCTGCGGCGAGAACAGGTGGTGTCGTGCTCACGTCGGGTACAACGAGCCGGATCCCTTCCGGGTTCCATTCCGGGGCAACTCAAATATTTTGCACGTACCCGTCAGTCGGTACGGATGCGACCGGAGGTGGTGCGTAGCGGCGCATACGCCCCGGCGTGCGGGTGACTCACGCGCGCCGGGACGGCGGTGGAACGGACAGTACCGGGTGTCTGCCCGAACTCGGGCACCGGCCCCCTTCTCCGGCCGGATATCGACGGAGCGGGAGCGGCCCCGGCGGCTCCGGCGCGAATCGGCCCGGAGTCGTCCGGCCCGAGCACTGGACGGGCGCGCGGATGCGCAGTTCCCTGGCTACGGGGGGTTGTCGTCCAGGCACGGATTGGGGCGCTTTCCATGACACCTACGCTCGTCCCGTACCACCCCGCGCGCGACTGGGCCGAGATCCAGGAACGCATGCTCGTGCCGCTCTACGAGGCGGTGTACGACCGGCTCGGCGTGGGCGCCGGGTCACGGGTGCTCGGCCTCGGCTGCGGCTCCGGCCTCGCGCTGCTGATGGCGGCGGGGCGGGGCGCGCGGGTGGCCGGCGTCGACCGGGACCACGCGCGCGTGGCGCTGGCCCGCGAGCGGCTGCCGGAGGCGGTGCTGGGCACCGGCACGACGCATGTGCCGGAGCACGGCCCATACGACGTGATCACGGCCTTCCACGGGACGGCCGCGCTCGACTCGGAGCCGGCCCTCCTCACCCGATCGGCTCAGCGGGGCGCGGCGATCGTGCTGGCCGGCTGGGGACCGCCGGAGCGGTGTGCGACGACGTCCGTGCTGCGGGTCGCGGCCCGCCTGACGGGCTGGGGCCCGGCGCCGCGCGAAGACCTGGACGGCGCCGTCCTCGCCGCGGGCCTGCGCCCCGACGGCTCTGGCCGGGTGGCGTGCCCCTTCGGCTACGCGAACCCGGGCAGCGCGGTGCGGGGCCTGCTCTCCACCGGCGAGTTCGACGCGGCCGTCCGCGCCACGGACCCCGACCAGGTGGAGAAGGAGCTCCTGGAGGCCCTGGAACCGTACGTCCGCCCCGACGGCACGGTGTGGATGCCGAACGTCTTCCGCTACGTCATCGCCCGGGTGCCGTAACCGGGGCGGCCCGGCAGTCCGCCGCGGCCGGGCTCCACGCACGGCGTCGGGGTTGCCGGGGTGGGCGCCCGCGCGCCCGATGACCCGGACCTGACCTGCCGTGGGCCGGCGGGCGAGTTGCCTGCGAGGCGCCTCCGCGGGCCCGGCGGGGCCGAGCCCCACGCACGGCGTCGGGGTTGCCCGGATGGACACCCCGCGCGCCTGGCGGCCCGGCCCCGGCCCGGATGCCGCGGACCGGCGGGCGGGGTGCCCCGAGGCGCGCGCCTGACGGCCCGGACCCGAACCGGATGCCGTGGCGGGCGGGGTGCCCCCGGGGCGCCCGGCGCCGTGGGCTCCGGCGACCGGCTGTCGACTGGGCCCGCTGCCGAGCGCCGATGGCGCCGGCCTGCGGCCGGGCCCGGCTGCCGTCGTCCCGACAGGGGCTCCGCGACGCGGGACGGCCGTTCCCGCGACGCGCGCCGCAGCAGCAGGCCGGCGGCCGGCAACGACAGCCGGCCACCACCGCGCTCCGGTCCCACGACGGCCGGCCCTTCACTGCGGGACGGGCCCCTGCGGGCCCCGATGCCCGGCCGACGGCTACGCCCTCGCGCCGGGCGCCGTAGGCCCATCGGCCTCGGGCCCCGCAGGCGCAGGCCCGCCGGCACCGGGCGCCGCAGGCCCGCCCGCCCCCGGACCCGCAGCCGTCGGCCCACCTGCCCCCGATCCCCCACGCACCGGCCCGCCCGCCCCCGGACCCTCATCCGCAGGGCCATCCGGCCCCGCCCCCGACCCTCCACCCCGCTCCTCACCCTCGCGTGGGAGGCCCGCCGCGCGGTAGGCGGCGGCTTCTTCGAGGGTTTCGTTTTCCAGGAGGGCTGCCGCGAGGGCGTCGAGGCGGGGGCGGTGGGTGCGGAGTTGGTGGAGGGCGCTGGCGTAGCACTCCTCGACGATGCGGCGCATCTCGTGGTCGACGGCGTCGAGGGTGGCGGGCGCGGCCGAGAGGCCGTACGCCTGCTGGGCGTCGGAGGGGATCGCGGTCAGGCGGCCGACGCGTTCGCTCATGCCCCAGCGGCCCGCCATGCCGCGGGCGATGTTCGTGACCTGTTCCAGGTCGCTCTCGGCGCCGGTGGTGACGACGCCGAAGACGACCTCCTCGGCCGCCATGCCGCCGAGCGCCCCGATGATGCGGCCGCGCAGGTACTCCTCGGTGTAGGCGTACTTGTCGGATTCCGGGGTGGAGAGCGTGACGCCGAGGGCCCGGCCGCGCGGCACAATGGTGATCTTGCGGACGGGGTCGGCGCCGGGCTGGAGCATGCCGAGCAGGGCGTGGCCGCTCTCGTGGTACGCGGTGCGCCGCCGTTCCTCGGGCGGCATGACCAGGGGTCGTTCGGCGCCGAGTTGCACCTTCTCCAACGCGTCGGAGATGTCGGACCGGGTGACCGCCTTCTGCCGGCGCTTCACGGCGAGGAGGGCGGCCTCGTTGGCGAGGTTGGCGAGTTCGGCACCGGTCATGCCGGGCGTGGTCTTGGCGACGTGTCCGAGGTCGACGTCCTCGGCGAGGGGGATCCCGCGCGTGTGGATGCGCAGGATGGCTTCGCGGCCGCCGCGGTCGGGCGGGTTGACGTGCACGATCCGGTCGAAGCGGCCGGGCCGGGTGAGGGCGGGGTCGAGGACGTCCGCCCGGTTGGTGGCGGCGAGGACGATGACGCCCTCGGAGCCGGTGAAGCCGTCCATCTCGGTGAGGATCTGGTTCAGGGTCTGCTCGCGCTCGTCGTGGCCGCCCATGCCGGCGCCGGCTCCGCGGGCCCGCCCGATGGTGTCGATCTCGTCGATGAAGATGATCGCGGGGGCGACCTTGCGCGCCTCGGCGAACAGCTCGCGCACGCGTGAGGCGCCCACGCCGACGATCATCTCGATGAACTCGGAGGCCGAGGCGGAGAAGAACGGCACGCCCGCCTCCCCCGCCACCGCCCGGGCGAGCAGCGTCTTGCCCGTTCCGGGCGGGCCGGCGAGCAGCACGCCGCGCGGCATCTTGGCGCCGAGTTCGCGGTAGGCGCCGGGGTTCTTCAGGAAGTCGACGACGTCGTTGAGCTCGCCCTCGACCTCGTCGATGCCGGCGACGTCCTCGAAGGTGGTGCGCTTGCCGCTCTCCAGCTCGACCGGCTTGGGCGGGGCCTTGCGGCCCAGCATCCCGCCGGCTCCGCCCATGCCGGCGCTCATCCGGCGGGCGATGAACACCCACAGCAGGACGAGCAGCAGCATCGGGGCGAGGGAGAGCAGCAGGTTGGACAGGAAGCTGCGTTCCTGGACCACCGGCTCGGCGGTGACGACGACCTTCTGCTTGGTCAGCTCGGCCCACAGGTCGTCGTCGGCGAAGGCGGGCCGCTGGGTGGTGAACTTGGTGTAGTCGCCCTCGCCGTCGGGGACGGGCTGCTTGTTCTTGAGCTGGCCCTGGATGGCGTCGCCCTTGGAGTAGATCTTGGTGACGTTGCCGGCGGCGACCTGTCTGTCGAACTCGGTGTACGAGATCGTCGGCCCGTCGCCCTCGTTGAAGAACGACAGGACGAGGTTGGTGATGAGGTAGACGGCGAGCGCGGCGAGGATGAGACCGCCCCAGCCGCCGGGCATCTTCTTCTTCGCCGGCGTGGGCGGCGGCGCCCCTTCCGAGCGCCAGGGCTGGTCGGTCCGGTCGCGCGGGGGTACGGGGTTGGCCACGGGTTCTCCTCGGGGTGGCAATGGCCCCAGTATCGAAGAACCTCACATTCCCGGCATTACGGATGGGCCGACCGTACGAAAAGGGGCCCGCGGCGGTTTCGTACCGCCCCGGGCCCCTCCGCGTACCGGCTGCCGACGGGTCGGCCCTCGGTCCGCCCATCCGTCAGCTCATCCGTCAGCTCATCTGTCAGCCCATGAACTTCTTGAACTCGTCCGGAAGCTCGAAGTCGGCCGGCCCCTGGCCCGCGCCCGGCAGCCCGAACGCGCCGCCGGCCTGCGCCTGCTCCCGCTTCGCCTGCGCGGCCTGCTCCTCGGCCTTCCGCTTCATCGGGTTGCCGCTCTTGCGCTTGCCCTTGGCCTGCTTGATCTGCTTCTTCTGCCGGCCGGGGCCGCCACCCATGCCCGGGATGCCCGGCATCCCCGGCATGCCACCGCCCTGCGCCATGCGCGACATCATCTTGCGCGCCTCGAAGAAGCGCTCGACCAGGCCCTTGACGGCGCTGACCTCGACACCGGAACCACGGGCGATACGGGCGCGGCGGGAGCCGTTGATGATCGTCGGGTCCTGGCGCTCGGCCGGGGTCATCGACTTGATGATGGCGGCCGTGCGGTCGACGTCGCGCTCGTCGATGTTGGCGATCTGGTCCTTCATCTGCGCCATGCCGGGCAGCATCCCGAGGAGCTTGCTGATGGAGCCCATCTTGCGGACCTGCTCCATCTGCGCCAGGAAGTCGTCGAGCGTGAACTCCTGGCCCTTCTTGGACGCCAGCTTGGAGGCCATCTTGGCGGCCTCTTCCTGGCTGAAGGTCTGCTCGGCCTTCTCGATGAGGGAGAGGATGTCGCCCATGCCGAGGATGCGGGACGCCATGCGGTCCGGGTGGAACGCGTCGAAGTCGTCCAGCTTCTCGCCGTTGGAGGCGAACATGATCTGCTTGCCGGTGACGTGCGCGATGGAGAGCGCGGCACCACCGCGGGCGTCGCCGTCGAGCTTGGAGAGCACGACGCCGTCGAAGCCGACGCCGTCACGGAACGCCTCGGCGGTGTTGACCGCGTCCTGACCGATCATGGCGTCGACGACGAAGAGGATCTCGTCGGGCGACGTGGCGTCGCGGATGTCCGCGGCCTGCTGCATCAGCTCCTGGTCGATGCCGAGGCGGCCGGCGGTGTCGACGATCACGACGTCGTACAGCTTGGTGCGGGCGTACTCGATCGAGTCCTTCGCGACCTGGACCGGGTCGCCGACGCCGTTGCCCGGCTGCGGGCCGTAGAACGCCACGCCCGCGCGGTCGGCGACGACCGAGAGCTGGTTGACGGCGTTGGGGCGCTGGAGGTCACAGGCGACGAGCAGCGGGGAGTGGCCCTGGCCCTTGAGCCAGAGACCGAGCTTTCCGGCCAGGGTGGTCTTACCGGCACCCTGGAGACCGGCCAGCATGATCACGGTCGGGGGGGTCTTGGCGAACCGCAGGCGCCGCGTCTCGCCACCGAGGATGGAGATGAGCTCCTCGTTGACGATCTTGATGACCTGCTGGCTGGGATTCAGCGCCTTGGAGACCTCGGTACCGAGGGACCGCTCCTTGACGCGCGAGATGAACGCGCGCACGACGGGCAGGGCGACGTCGGCCTCGAGGAGGGCGATACGGATTTCCCTGGCCGCGCTGTCGATGTCCTGCTCGGAAAGGCGGCCTTTGCCCCGGAGGGACTGGAAAGTCGCGCTGAGGCGGTCGGAAAGCGTATCGAACACGGTGGTCGCGATCCTCGGGTCGGGGCGGATGGTCGCCACCCAGGGTATCCGGCCCGGCGGCGGAGCCGTCCTCGCCGGTCCTGGATCACCGGCGAGGGCGGAATTCCCGGGGTCACGCCCTCACCCCAGCGCCCCCTCCACCACCTTCGCCACGTCCACCGCCTCCTCGTCCGACAGGGGGGAGCCGTCCGGCCGGGTCACGTACAGGGTGTCGACCGCGTTCGCGCCCAGGGTCGAGACGTGGGCGCTGCGCACCCGCACGTCGGCGCCCTCCAGGGCGCGGCCGATGCGGTGCAGCAGGCCCGGGGCGTCCTGGGCGCGGACCTCGATGACGGTCGCGTGGCGGGAGGCCGCCGGGGCGACCGTGACGCGGGGCGGCGGGGCCTGTACGCCGCGCCGCCTGGGGTAGGCGGCGTCGCGTTCGGCGAGGCGGGCGGGGACGTCGAGGGAGCCGTCGAGGGCGCGGACGAGGTCGGCGCGCAGCCGGTGGGCCTCGGGGAGCGTGCCGTACTCGGCGGCGACCCGCCAGTCGAGGACGAGGACGGGGCCGCGGCCGAGTGCGCTCGGGAGGGCGACGGCGCGCAGCTCGGCGGCGCGGACGGTGAGGCGGTGCAGGGCGAGGACGCCGGCGACGGCGGGCAGGACGCCGGGCCGCTCGGGGAGGGCGACGAGGAGTTCGACGCCGACCGGCTCGGGCTCCTCGGAGTCCGGGGACACCGGCTCGTGGGCGTGCAGGGTGAGGACGGGTTCGCCGGTGCGCAGCGCCTCGACGGCGAGCCGTTCCTGTTCGGCGCTGGGCGCGGCGGCCTCGGGGTCCGGCGGCTCCTCTCCGGCGAGCACGCCGGCGACGCGTTTGACGAGGTCGGCGACGAGGGAGGCGCGCCAGGAGGACCAGGCGGCCGGGCCGGTGGCGAGGGCGTCGGCCTCGGTGAGGGCGTGCAGGAGCTCCAGGGCGCCGAGGGTGCCGACGGCGGCGGCGACGGTCCGGACGGTGGCGGGGTCGTCGAGGTCGCGGCGGGTGGCGGTCTCGACGAGGAGGAGGTGGTGGCGGACGACGGTGGCGATGACGGCGACGTCGGCGCCGTCGAAGCCGATCCGGGTGGCGAGGTCGCGGGCGATGGTCTCGCCGGCGACGGAGTGGTCGCCGGGCCAGCCCTTGCCGATGTCGTGCAGGAGGGCGGCGACGAGCAGCAGGTCGGGGCGGTGGACCCGGCGGGTGAGGGAGGCGGCGCGGACGGCGGTCTCGACGAGGTGCCGGTCGACGGTCCAGGTGTGGACGGGGTTGCGCTGGGGGCGGCAGCGGACCCGTTCCCAGTCGGGCAGCAGCCGGGTGACGAGTCCTTCGGCCTCCAGGGCCTCCCAGACGGGGACGGTGGTCTCGCCGGCGCCGAGGAGGGTGACGAGTTCCTCGCGGGCCTCGGCGGGCCAGGGCACGGGCAGCGGTTTGGCGGTGGCGGCGAGGCGGCGTACGGCGTGCAGGGACAGGGGGAGGCCGGCCTGGGCGGCGGCCGCGGCGGCCCGGAGCGGGAGGACGGGGTCGCGTTCGGGGCGGGCGCTGAGGGCGAGGACGGCCTCGCCGTCCATCTCGACGACGCCTTCGGCGAGCGGGGTGCGCGCGACGGCCGGTTTCGTGCCGCCGGAGCGGCCCCCGTTCCGGCCGCCGAGCAGGCCGCGCAGCCGGGGCCGGGCGGAGCGGGCCTTGAGGACGCGGTTGACCTCGCGCCAGGTGACGTCGGAGGCGTACGAGACGGTGCGGGCGGCCTCGTAGACCTCGCGGAGCAGGGTGTCGGCGTCGAGGAGGCCGAGTTCGGCGGCGACGGCGTCCTGTTCCTGGAGGGCGAGGCGGTCGGTGGCGCGGCCGGTGGCGAGGTGGAGGGCGTCGCGGGCGTCGAGGAGGCGGCGGCGGGCGTCGTCGAGTCCTTCGCGGGGGGCGTCGGCGAGCCAGGAGGCGGCGACGGCGCGCAGGGCCTGGGCGTCGCGCAGGCCGCCGCGGGCCTCCTTGAGGTCGGGTTCGAGGAGGTACTGGAGCTCGCCGGAGCGTTCGGCGCGTTCGCGGCAGAGAGCGTCGAGCTCGGGGAGGCGG
Source organism: Streptomyces sp. NPDC006339 (assembly GCF_040612775.1). Classification (NCBI taxonomy): domain Bacteria; kingdom Bacillati; phylum Actinomycetota; class Actinomycetes; order Kitasatosporales; family Streptomycetaceae; genus Streptomyces; species Streptomyces sp. NPDC006339. The sequence goes on along the minus strand of NZ_JBEXQW010000026.1, from coordinate 78,358 downwards.
CGGGGGGCCTGGTCGCGCCAGTCGGCGAGGACGGCGGTGCGCAGGGCGGTGGCGAGGGCGGGGTCGCCGGCGACGGGCCGGGCGTCGAGCAGGCCGAGCTGGACCTTGAGGTCCTCGGCCGCGGTCCTGCGGGCCTCGGCGGTGGTGCGGACGGAGTGGTCGAGGGCGATGCCGAGGTCCCAGACGGGGTACCAGAGGCGGTCGGCGAGGGCGGCGACGGTCCGGGCGTCGGCGGTGCCGTCGTGCAGGAGGAGCAGGTCGAGGTCGCTGCGCGGGGAGAGTTCGCCGCGGCCGTAGCCGCCGACGGCGACGAGCGCGGTTCCGGGGGGCGCGCCGGCGGCCCGGTAGAGGCCGGCGAGCCAGTCGTCGGTGAGGCGGGCCAGGGCGGTACGGCGCGGCGGCCCGGACCGCGCCTTCTCGGTGAGAAGGCGCAGCCGGGCCGCCGCGTAGCCGCTGGGTCCCGAGTCTTCCGTTTCCGTCGTCACGTCGAGGTTCGTCACCCAGCGGCTCCCTATCAGTGCGGTGCTCTACAGCGCGTCCGGTCCGCGTTCGCCGGTGCGGACGCGTACGGCGGTCTCGACCGGCACGCTCCACACCTTTCCGTCACCGATCTTGCCGGTGCGGGCGGCCTTGACGACGACGTCGATGAGCTGTTCGGCGTCGTCGTCCTCGACGAGGACCTCGATGCGGATCTTGGGGACGAGGTCGACGGTGTACTCGGCGCCGCGGTAGACCTCGGTGTGGCCGCGCTGGCGTCCGTAGCCGCTGGCCTCGGTGACGGTGAGCCCGTGGACGCCGAATGCCTGGAGGGCTTCCTTGATCTCGTCGAGCCGGTGCGGCTTGACGACCGCGGTGATGAGCTTCATGCGTCCACCTTCTTGTTCTCCGTCGGGGCGGGGGCGGGTGCGGCGCCGGCGGTGGTGCGTCCGGCGATGCCGCCGCCGGCCCCGCTGAAGTCGTATGCGGTCTCGGCGTGCTCGACCTGGTCGATGCCGGCGACCTCGTCGTCCTCGCTGACCCGCATCCCCATCGTCTTGTCGATGATCAGGGCGAGGATCGCGGAGGCGATCAGAGAGTAGGCGAGGACGGCGAAGACTCCGATGGCCTGCTTGCCGAGCTGTTCGAGGCCGCCGCCGTAGAAGAGGCCCTTGGCGTCGGACTGGACGCCGCCGGTGGCGAAGAAGCCGACGAGGAGGGAGCCGATGACTCCGCCGACGAGGTGGACGCCGATGACGTCGAGGGAGTCGTCGTAGCCGAGCTTGTACTTGAGGCCGACGGCCATGGCGCAGACGAGGCCGGCGACGGCGCCGATGGCGATCGCGCCGAGCGGGGAGCAGGAGCCGCCGGCGGGGGTGATGGCGACGAGGCCGGCGACTGCGCCGGAGGCGGCGCCGAGGGTGGTGAAGGAGCCGTGGCGGAGCTTCTCGTAGATCAGCCAGGCGAGCATGGCGGCGGCGGTGGCGACCTGGGTGTTGACGAACATGACGGCGCCGACGCCGTCGTCGTTGCCGAGCCAGGAGCCGGCGTTGAAGCCGAACCAGCCGAACCACAGCAGGCCGGCGCCGAGCATGACCAGCGGGAGGCTGTGCGGGCGCATCGGGTCCTTCTTGAAGCCGACGCGCTTGCCGATGACGAGGATCACGCCGAGGGCGGCGGCGCCGGCGTTGATGTGGACGGCGGTGCCGCCGGCGAAGTCGATGACGCCCATCTCGAAGAGCCAGCCGCCGGTGCCCCAGACCCAGTGGGCGACGGGGAAGTACACGACCGTGGCCCACAGGGTGATGAAGAGGGCCCAGGCGGTGAACTTGACGCGGTCGGCGAGGGCGCCGCTGATGAGGGCCGGGGTGATGATCGCGAACATGAGCTGGAAGACGGCGAAGACGTACACCGGGATGGTGTAGCCGTCCCAGAGTTCGGTGATGCCGATGCCGCTGAGGCCGACGTATTCGGAGGACCAGCCGAAGAGCGAGGCGGTGTCGGTGCCGAAGGCGATGCTGAAGCCGTAGAGCACCCACAGGATCGTGACGATCCCGAGGCTGATGAAGCTCATCATCAGCATGTTGAGGGTGGACTTGACGCGGACCATGCCTCCGTAGAAGAAGGCGAGGGCCGGGGTCATCAGCATGACCAGGGCGGAGCAGATGAGCATGAACCCGGTGTTGGCTGCGGAGAGCGTGGGCTCATCTGCTGCCAGGGTCGTGATGGCTGCTGCCATCGGCGTCTCCTCGTCGTCGGTACGGCCTGTGCGGGGGCGGGGCCGAAGAGCGGCTCGGCCATGAGGGGTGGCCGGTTATGCGCCAGAGATTCGCGCAGCGCGGTTTCCGCCGATGCCGCTCGATGTTTCGCCGCAGTGACGAAGGGGCGGGGCGTGTTACGCGGCCGTGAACGGCGGGGTCACGGGAAGGTCACGGCGGTACCATCCGGGGCCGTGCGCGGGGCCGGGCGCGGGGCGGTGACGACGGCCGTCGGGGTGAGGCCGGGGGCCGTGGGAGTCCGTGCACAAGGCCCGGCCGCGCCGGCGTCCGTCTGTCCGTGCGGCGGGGGAGCCGAGTCGGGCTTTACGGGACGGCCGGCGCGGCCGGAGTCGGTGGGGTGGCGCCGGTGGGCCGGCGCCGGGTGTCCGCCGCGCTCAGACGGCCTCCGCCGTCTCGGGGAGCAGCGAGGTGAGCCGGTCGGTGAGCTGGACGACCTCGGCGACGTCGCCGAAGTCGCGGGCGGCGGTGTCGACCGTCTTGCGCAGCCGGGTGTTGACCCGTTCGGAGCGGACCCTGCGGGCGACGCCGAGGGCCTTCTCGGCGAGGACGACCGACTGCTCGGGTTCCCGCTTGAGGAGGTGGACGGTGGCCATGCCGATGAGGTTGAGGGCGTAGCTGCGCTGGTGCTCGGGGTCCTTCTCGAAGAGGGCGACGGCCCGTTCCATGACGGGCTCGGCGAGCGAGGCGTAGGTCGGGGAGCGGCCGGCGACGTAGGCGAGGTCGCGGTAGGAGTGGGAGTTCTCGCCGTTGAGCTCGGCCTCGGAGAAGAAGCGGATCCAGTCGGGCTCGGGCTCGCCGTCGAGGCCGACGTCGGCGAAGGTGTCCTCGGCCATGCGCACGGCCCGCTTGCACTTGGAGGGCTGGCCCATGTTGGCGTAGGCGCGGGCCTCCATCGCATACAGCATGGCCTGGGTGCGCGGGGTGGCGCAGTCGCGACTGCCGTACTGGGCGAGGTGGATGAGTTCGAGGGCGTCGTCGGGCCGGCCGAGGTGGATCATCTGGCGGCTCATGGAGGAGAGGATGTACGAGCCGAGGGGCTTGTCGCCGGCCTCCTTGGCGGCGTGCAGGGCGAGCACGAAGTACTTCTGGGCGGTGGGCTGGAGGCCCACGTCGTAGCTCATCCAGCCGGCGAGCTCGGCCAGTTCGGCGGCGCAGCGGAACAGGCGCTGGGCGGTGGCGGCGGGCTGGGGCTCCTGGAGGAGGTCGGTGACCTCGTGGAGCTGGCCGACGACGGCCTTGCGGCGCAGTCCGCCACCGCACTGGGCGTCCCACTGGCGGAACATCGCCGTGGTGGATTCGAGGAGGTCGAGCTCGACCGGGGAGAGCCGATGGGAGCGCCGCTCGTCGGCCGCGCCGTCGGGCCGCTCGGGCTCGCCGGCCGGGGTGGGCACGAGCCAGCGCTGCATCGGTTCGATCAGGGCGGGCCCGGCGGCCAGGGCGAGCGAGGAGCCGAGGAAGCCGCGGCGGGCGAGCATCAGGTCGCTGCGGGAGAACTCGCTGAGCAGGGAGACGGTCTGCGGGCCCGCCCAGGGCAGGTCGACGCCGGACACGGACGGCGACTGGTGGGCGGTGCGCAGGCCGAGGTCCTCGACGGCGACGACGGAGCCGAAGCGCTCGGAGAAGAGTTCGGAGAGGATGCGCGGGATGGGCTCGCGGGGCTGCTCGCCGTCGAGCCAGCGGCGCACCCGGGAGGTGTCCGTGGAGATGTGGTGCGCGCCCATCTGGCGTGCCCTGCGGTTCACCTGGCGCGCCAGCTCGCCCTTCGACCAGCCGCTGCGCACGAACCACGAGCCCAACTGCTCGTTGGGGCGCTTGCCGGCAGTCGTACCGTCTGCGCCGTTGCCGCCCACTGGAACGCCCCCATCCACCTGATGCCGTCGTGCGAACCCCTGACAGGATGCCGTGTCGCGCGCTGTCCGTCCGGCGTTTCTCCTCCTTCGAACGGAAAACCGGGTTGCCTCCGGCATACCCACGCGTGCGCTTCGGCCCGGGGTTCGTGTACCGAAGGTAATCCTACGATCACCCGTCCGGGCATGGCGTTTCAAGAAACGCCACCATTCGCCACCCCTTCGAATGAACTCGCCCCGCGCGGAACGCGATTCACTTGACATGCGACGGAACGGGGTCGGCGGATCGCAGCGCGAGGAGGCGCGCGCGGCGGTGCGCACCACCACCCGCACGACCGGGCGCCTCGGCGACGAGGCGGCGGCCACGGAGGGTGGCGGTGGATCTCCGGTCCGTAACCACCGGCGCGTCCGACCCGTTGGAGGGGGCATGGGCTTCACGATCGGCGGCATTCGTGAGATGCGGTCCGGCTCACGTCGCCGCGTACGCACCACGGAGTGCACAGCGGTGGCCGAGTACACGGGACTGTGGGGCTGGGACGTGGTCCCGGGGGCGCGGGCGGCCGGCAGCCGCTGCTCCTGCGGCGACGCGGCCTGTACGGCTCCGGGGGCGCACCCGCTGGCCTTCGCCGAGCCGGTTCCGGCGGGCGCGGGCCTCGGCGAGGCGTCCAAGGCGTGGTCGCGATACCCGGGGGCGGCGATCCTGCTGCCGGTGGGCCGGTCCTTCGACGTGATCGAGGTCGCGGAGGCGGCGGGCCGGCGGGCGCTGGTGCGTCTGGAGCGGATGGGGTTGCCGCTGGGGCCGGTGTGCGCGACGCCGACCGGGCGGGCGTGGTTCTTCGTGGCGCCGGGCGCGGCGGCGGAGCTGCCGCGGCTGCTGTACCGGATGGGCTGGGACGACGCCGATCTCGATCTGCACGGTCTGGGCCCGGGCGCTCACGTCACCGCGCCGCCCTCGGACCTCGGCGGCCTCGGCCCGGTCCGCTGGCTGCGGCCGCCGACCCTCGACACGGCGGGTGCGCCGCCGCAGGCCCGGCTGCTGCTCGGCACGCTGGCGTACATCTGCCATCGGACGCGTTTCTGACAACCGGCCGCATGAGGCCGGCCGCACCGGGGCCGGCCGCATGGAGAAGGGCCCCTGCCGTTGAGCTGCGGCAGGGGCCCTTCTCGTGCGTGCTCGGCGCGCGGGGTGTCAGTCGCCGATGAGGGCGTCGACGAAGGCGCCCGGCTCGAAGGGGGCCAGGTCGTCCGGGCCCTCGCCCAGGCCGATCAGCTTGACCGGGACGCCCAGCTCGCGCTGGACGGCGATGACGATGCCGCCCTTGGCGGTGCCGTCGAGCTTGGTCAGGACGATGCCGGTGATGTCGACCACCTCTGCGAAGACCCGGGCCTGGATGAGGCCGTTCTGGCCGGTGGTGGCGTCGAGGACGAGCAGGACCTCGTCGAGCGGACCGTGCTTCTCGACGACGCGCTTGACCTTGCCGAGCTCGTCCATGAGGCCGGTCTTGGTGTGCAGGCGGCCGGCGGTGTCGATGAGGACGACGTCGGCCTTCTCGGCGATGCCCTCCTTGACCGCGTCGTACGCGATGGAGGCCGGGTCGCCGCCCTCGGGGCCGCGCACGGTGCGCGCGCCGACCCGCTCGCCCCAGGTCTGGAGCTGGTCGGCGGCGGCGGCGCGGAAGGTGTCGGCGGCGCCGAGGACGACGGACTTGCCGTCGGCGACCAGGACGCGGGCCAGCTTGCCGGTGGTGGTGGTCTTGCCGGTGCCGTTGACGCCGACGACCATGACGACGCCGGGGACGTCCTCGGGGCTCTCGGTCTTCACCGAGCGGTCGAGGTCGGGGCCGAGGAGGGCGACGAGCTCCTCGCGGAGCAGGCCGCGGAGCTCCTCGGGGGTGCGGGTGCCGAGCACCTTGACGCGCTCGCGCAGCCGCTCGACGAGCTCCTGGGTGGGCGCGACGCCGACGTCGGCGGTGAGGAGGGTCTCCTCGATCTCCTCCCAGGTGTCCTCGTCGAGGTGCTCGCGGGACAGGAGCGTGAGCAGCCCCTGGCCGAGCGAGTTCTGGGAGCGGGCGAGGCGGGCCCGGAGCCGGACGAGCCGGCCGGCGGTGGGCTCGGGCACCTCGATGGCGGGGGCCGCGGGGGCGGGCGGCTCCTCGACGACGACCGGGGCCTCGGGGGCCTCGGTGGCGGGGAGGTCGACCTCTTCGACGGTGCGGCGTGGTTCTTCCCGCGGTGTCTCCGCCTCGTCGCCGACGTGCGGTTCGGCGGGCGGAGCGGTGATGGTCGGCGTGGTGGACGGCGGCTCGGCCGGCGGTAGCTGCTTCTTCTTGCGACCGCTGATCACGAGTCCGCTGGTCACGGCGACCGCGACGACCAGAGCGATGACTACAGCAAGGATGAGTTCCATAACCGCTCCAGTATCGGCCACGAAGGCGCCGGAGGCGGAGCACGTAGAGTGGTGGTTCCCCCCGATCTGTACAACGGAGTACCCCTATGCCCCACGCGTCCGAGACCGAAGGCGCGCCGAGCGGCGGCACGCTGGAGAGCCGCGGCCTCGAACCCGTCCCCGACGCCGAGCGGACCGGCCGGGTCCGCGAGCTCTTCCCGACCTGGGTGGCCGCCAACATCAGTGTGCTGCTGCTCACCATGGGTGCCGGTCTGATCGTCTTCAACGGCCTGAACTTCTGGCAGGTGCTGTGTGTGGCGGTGGCCGCGCCGGTCCTGTCGTACGGGATCGTCGGGCTGATATCGATCGCCGGGAAGCGCGGTGGCGCGCCCGGCATGGCGCTGTCGCGGGCGGTGTTCGGTCAGCGCGGAAACCTTTTTCCCGGGTCGCTGATCTGGGTGGCCCGCTGGGGCTGGGAGACCATCAACGCGGTCACCGGCGCCTACGCGGTGCTCACGGTGCTCGACCTGCTGTTCGACGTGAAGTCGAACACGTTCCTCATCGTGGTGACGCTGCTGGCCTTCGTCTCCTGCACCTTCCTGGTCTCCGGGCTGGGGATCAACGCGCTGCGGGTGTGCAGCACCTGGTCGACGTATCTCTTCGGCGCGTTCTCGGTGCTGGTGCTGGTCTATCTGGTGGCGAACACCGACTGGTCGGCGGTCTTCGCCAAGCCGGCCGGGTCGACGGCCATGCTGGTGGCCGGCATCGGCACGATCGCCGCGGGCGGCATCAGTTGGGTGCCGTCGGGCCCCGACTTCACCCGCTATCTGCCGCGCACCGCCTCCTCGAAGGCCGTGGTCGGCTCGACGGTCGGCGGCGCGGGGATCGTCGTGCTCCCCATGGTGCTCATGGGCGCGGTGATGGCGGTGTCCACGCCGGATCTCGCCTCGGCGCAGGACCCGGTGTCCTTCATCGGTGAGCTGCTGCCGGCGTGGATCTCGGTGCCGTATCTGCTGATCGCCCTGATCGGGATGCTGCTGATCAACTCGATGTCGATGTACTCGGCCGGGTTCACGGCGCAGACGCTCGGCATCAAGGTGTCGCGGGCGGCGGCGGTGAGCGTGAACGCGGTGATCAGTCTGGTCTTCGGCTTCCTGCTGATGGTGGTGGCGACCAGCTTCATCGGCTCGTTCATCTCCTTCCTCACGCTGCTCGCGGTGGCGTTCTCGGCGTGGATCGGCGTCTTCGGCGTGGACATGCTGCGCCGGAGGTCGTACGACGCCGAGGCGCTGATGGACACGGGCCGGACCAGCGCCTACTGGTACCGGGGCGGTTTCGCCTGGCAGGCGATGACCGCGTGGGCCGTGGCGCTGGTGGCGGGTCTGCTCTTCACCAAGGTCGACTGGTTCGCGGGGCCGCTGGCGTCCTCGTGGATCGGCCGGAACGGGCTCGGCTGGGCGGCGACGATCGTGGTGGCGGCGGTGCTGTACGCGGTGCTGCCGCGGGACCGTGCGGCCACCGCGCCCGTGGCCGGTGAGCCCGCCGAGGCGCGCGAGACCGTTTCCATCTGACGACTCGTCAGCTAACGTCCCCCTCCACGACGCATCCGTGGAGGGGGACTTCCCATGCCGTTCACCGTCGTCCGCTTCAACCTCGTCGACCCGCACGCCGACCCCGCCTCCCTCTCGGCCCGCTACCGGGCGGCCCTGGAGATGGCCGCCCACGCCGACGCCCACGGCGTGGACACGGTGCAGACCGAGGAGCACCACGGCGCGGCGAACAACTGGCTCCCCTCCCCCTTCGTCTTCGCGGGCGCGGTCTTCGGCGCGACGAGGACGATCGCGGTGACGGTCTCGGCGATCATCGGCCCGCTGCACGACCCGCTGCGGCTCGCGGAGGAGATCGCGGTCCTGGACCTGCTGAGCGGGGGCCGTCTGGTGACGGTGGCGGGGATCGGCTACCGGCCGGAGGAGTACGAGGAGCGCGGGGTCGACTGGGGGCGGCGCGGCCGGCTCCAGGACGAGCTCCTGGAGACCCTGCTCGCGGCCTGGTCCGGCGAGCCCTTCCCGTATCGGGGCCGTACGGTACGCGTCACCCCGCGGCCCGTCAGCCGGCCGCACCCGCTGCTGCTCGTCGGCGGCTCGTCGAGGGCGGCGGCCCGGCGGGCGGCCCGGCTCGGCCTGCCGTTCTTCCCGAGCGCGCACCTGCCGGAGCTCGAGGCGTACTACCGGGAGCGGTGCGCCGCGTACGGGACGGAGGGCTGGACGATGATGCCGGCCCGGAAGACCCCGCTGCTGCATGTGTCGGAGGATCCGGACCGGGCCTGGGCGGAGTACGGGGAGCACTTCCTGCACGAGGCGCGGACCTACGCCTCCTGGCAGTCGAAGGACATCCGCTCGGCGGTGCGGTCGGGCGCGCGGACGGTGGCGGACCTGCGGGCGGAGGGCGTGTACCGGGTGGTGACGCCCGAGGAGTGCGTGGCGCTCGGGCGGGAGCTCGGCAGTCTGGTGCTGCATCCCCTGTGCGGCGGGATGCCGGTGGAGGAGGGGTGGCGGAGCGTGCGGCTGTTCTGTGACGTCGTACTGCCCCGGCTCCGGGCATGAGCCCGGGGCCGGGGCAGTCTCGCGTTCCGAGGAGCGGGGCAGCGGGGTTTAGCCCATCTCCTCCAACGCCTTGCCCTTGGTCTCCTTCACGAACTTGAGCACGAAGGGGATCGAGAGCACGGCGAAGATCGTGTAGATCACGTAGGTGCCGGAGAGGTTCCAGTCCGCGAGGGACGGGAAGCTGGCGGTGATGGCCCAGTTGGCGATCCACTGGGCGGAGGCGGCGACGCCGAGGGCGGCGGCGCGGATGCGGTTGGGGAACATCTCGCCGAGGAAGACCCAGACGACCACACCCCACGAGAGGGCGAAGAAGAGCACGAAGACGTGGGCGGCGACGAGCGCCACGACGCCCTGGGTCTCGGGCAGCTTGCCGTCGACGAGGTCGGCGGAGAAGGCCCATGCCTCGACGGCGAGGGCGAGGGCCATGCCGGCGGAGCCGACGAGGGCGAGCGGCCGGCGGCCGACCCGGTCGACCAGGACCATCGCGATCACGGTGCCGATGATGTTGATGATCGACGTGGTGAAGGAGTAGAGGAAGGAGCTCGACGGGTCGATGCCGACGGACTGCCAGAGCGTCGCGGAGTAGTAGAAGGCGACGTTGATGCCGACGAGCTGCTGGAAGACGGAGAGTCCGATGCCGACCCAGACGATGGGGAGCAGCTTGGACTTGGTGCCGGCGGCCAGCAGGTCCTTGAAGGTGGACTTGTGCTCGCGGCGCATGGCCTGGTCGATCTCGGCGACCCGGCGGTCCAGGTCGACGCCGTGGCCCTCGACCTCAGCGAGCACCTCCTTGGCCTTGTCGACGCGGCCGACGGAGATCAGGAAGCGGGGGGACTCGGGGATGGCGAAGGAGAGCAGGCCGTAGAGGAGCGCGGGGACGACCATCACGCCGAGCATCCACTGCCATGCCTCCAGGCCGGCGATCTCGCCGCGCTGGTCGCCGTCGGCGAGCTGGAGGATGCCGTAGTTGACCAACTGGGAGATGGCGATGCCGATGACGATGGCGGCCTGCTGGAAGGAGCCGAGGCGGCCGCGGTACGCGGCGGGGGCGACCTCGGCGATGTAGGCGGGGCCGATCACGGAGGCCATGCCGATGGCGAAGCCGCCGACGATCCGCCAGAAGGCCAGGTCCCACAGCGCGAAGGGCAGCGCGGAGCCGACGGCGCTGATGGTGAAGAGGACGGCGGCGATCTGCATGCAGCGGATGCGGCCGATCCGGTCCGCCATGCGGCCCGCGGTGGCGGCGCCGATGGCGCAGCCGATCAGGGCGATGGCGATCACCTGGGCGAGCGTGCCCGAGCCGATGTCGTAGCGGTCGCGGATGGCCTCGACGGCGCCGTTGATGACGGAACTGTCGTAGCCGAAGAGGAAGCCGCCCATCGCGGCCGAGGCCGTGATGAAGATGACGTGTCCGATGTGGTCCGGATGGGCCGAACGGCCCTCGGACGGAGGCGGTGTGGGCGCCTGCGCGGTGCTGGTCACGGGGACTCCTCGGGGCTCCGGCAGCGTCGCCGGTGCGGTGGGGGGCGAGCCCTTCCAGTGGCGCACAACTTCACGCCGCCCACCACTTGAAGGTAAAAGCAACGTTGCAGAGACTATGCCTTCAGGTTTCGAAGTCAAGAGGGGATGTCGTATGACTTGAAACGCACGGCATGGCACCTTGCATTCAGAACTTGAAGTGACATGTCTCAGCGCAGTCGCTGGCTGATGACCTTCGATACCCCGTCGCCCTGCATGGAAACGCCGTACAGCGCGTCGGCGACCTCCATGGTCCGCTTCTGGTGCGTGATCACGATGAGTTGCGAGGACTCCTGGAGCTCCTGCATGATCCGGATCAGCCGCTGCAGATTGGTGTCGTCGAGCGCCGCCTCGACCTCGTCCATCACGTAGAACGGGCTCGGCCGGGCCTTGAAGATCGACACCAGCAGCGCCACCGCCGTCAGCGACCGCTCGCCGCCGGACAGCAGCGAGAGCCGCTTGACCTTCTTGCCCGGCGGGCGGGCCTCGACGTCGACGCCGGTGGTGAGCATGTCGTCCGGGTCGGTGAGCACCAGTCGGCCCTCGCCGCCGGGGAAGAGCCGCGAGAACACGCCCTCGAACTCGCGGGCCGTGTCCCGGTACGCCTCGGTGAAGACCTGCTCGACCCGCAGATCCACCTCCTTCACGACCTGAAGGAGGTCGGCCCTGGTCTTCTTCAGGTCCTCGAGCTGCTCGGAGAGGAACTGGTGCCGCTCCTCCAGGGCCGCGAACTCCTCCAGGGCGAGCGGATTGACCTTGCCGAGCTGCTGGTAGGCCCGTTCGGCGGCCTTGAGACGCTTCTCCTGCTCCGAACGGACGAAGGGGCGCGGCTGGTTGCGCGGATGCTCCGGGTCGTCCGGAAGCTCCTCCCCCTCGGCGGGCGGTGACGGCGGTACGGGCTGATGGGGGCCGTACTCGTCGACGAGGGTGGCCGGCTCCACGCCGAGCTCCTCCAGCGCGCGGGTCTCGAGCTGCTCGATCCGCAGGCGCTTCTCCGCCCCGAGGACCTCGCCCCGGTGGACCGAGTCGGTGAGCTTGTCGAGCTCGGCCTTCAGGTCCCGGCCCCGGGTGCGGGCGGCCGCCAGGTCCTGCTCGCGGGCGCTCTTGTCGGCTTCGGCGAGGGCGCGTTCCCGCTCGGCGCGGACCAGGGACAGCTCGATGTGGGCGAGGAGCTGGCGGGCGCCGGAGGCGACGGCGGCGGCGACCCCGGCCTCGTGGCGCAGCCGCGCCCGGCGCTGTTCGGCGCGCGCCCGGGCCTCGCGCTCGGCGCGGGCCGCCCGGTCCAGGGAGTCGGCCCGTCCGGCCAGGCCCTTGACCCGCTCCTCGTGGGTGCGGACCTGGAGCCGGGCCTCCATCTCGGTCTGGCGCGCGTTGGAGCCGTCGATGGCGAGCCGGTCCCGTACGGAGGTGTCGGGCTCCTCGTCGGCCGGGGTCTCCTCGGCGACGAGCAGCCGCTCGGTGAGCTCCTCCGCCTCGACCAGGGCCTTCTCCAGCGCCTCCTGGGCCCGGGCCGCGGCGGCGGCGGTGCGCTCGGCCTCCCCGGCGGCGCCCCTCGCCTGCCCGGCGAGCCGGCCGAGCTGCTGGGCCACGGCCGACTTCTCCCGCTCGGCGGTACGGCGCCGCTCCCCCAGCTCCTCGACCAGCCGCGCCGCCTCCCGCCGGCGCTCGGCGGCCTCCTCCTGCGCGGCCGCCGACTCCCGGCAGCGCACCTCCAGCCCGGCCAGCTCGGCCGCCGCCTCGTCGACGGACGCCTGCACCTCCAGGAGGCTGGGCGCCCCGGCCGACCCGCCCTGCGCGAAGTGCGCCCCGAGCAGGTCCCCCTCGGCCGTCACCGCCGTGAGTCCGGGCCGCGCCCGCACCACCTCGACCGCCTCGTCGAGCGTGCCGACCACGACGACGTCCCGCAGCAACCGCCGTACGGCGCCCATGAGTTCGCCCGGCCCGGAGACCAGGCCGACGGCGGGCACGACGGTGACGGCACCGACCACGACGGGTCCGCCGGCCGGGGAGCCGGGGGTGTCACCGGAGCCGGTGGTGCCGTGGGCCTCGGCCTCCGGTGGGGCGTCGGCCAGGAGGAGGGAGGCGCGGCCCGCGTCCTGTTTGCGGAGGAGGCGGAGGGCTTCGGCCGCGGTGGCCGGGCCCGTCATGGCGAGGGCGTCGGCGGCGGCGCCGAGGGCGGCGGCGAGCGGGACCTCGTAGCCGGGGGTGACGGTGAGCAGCTCGGCGGCCGGGCCGAGCAGGCCGGAGAGGCCGGCGGTGAGGAGGGCGCCGGTGCCGTCCTTGCGGCGCAGGCCGAGGGCGAGGGCGTCGTGGCGGGCCCGGGTGGCGGCGCGGGCGCGGTCGGCGGCGCCGGCGGCGTCGCGGGCGGCGGTGAGCGCGGTCTCGGCGTCGGCGAGCTCCCGCCGGGCGGCCTCGTGGCGCTCCGCCAGTTCGGTGTCGTCCGCGTCGAGCCCGTCGACCTCCGCCTTCAGCCGCTCGTACTCCTCCTGCGCCGAGGCAGCCCGCTCCTGCGCCTCGTCGCGGGCGGCGGCGAGGCGGTCGATCTCGGCCTGGGCGGAGGCGGCGCGCGAGCGGGCGGCGTTGACCTGGCCGTGCAGCCGGGCCAGGCCCTCGCGGCGGTCGGCGATGGCGCGGGCGACGTCCTTGAGGCGGCGTTCCTCGACGGCGAGGGCGCGCTCCAGTTCGGCGCGGTGGGCGACCGTGTCGTCGAGGGCGCGCTCGGCGGCCTCCAGGGCCGCCTCCAGTTCGGCCTCCTGCTCGCGGATGCGGGCGGCCTCGCGTTCCATGTCCTCGGGGTCGCGGCCCCGCCGCTCCTCCACGGGCCGGTCGCCGGCGCTCTTCACGCGCGCGTCGGCGAGCGAGATCGTGCCGCGCACCCGCTCGGCGAGCTGCGAGAGCGCGTACCAGGTCTCCTGGGCGCGCTGGAGGCGCGGGGCGAGGCGGCGGACCTCGTCCTCCAGTGCGGCCTCCTTCGCGAGGGCCGCCCTGAGGTCGGCCTCGGTCGCCTCCTTGCGGGCGAGCAGCGCGGCCTCGTCGGCGATCTCCGCCTTCAGTGCCTCCTTGAGGCGTACGAGGTCGTCGGAGAGCAGGCGCAGCCGGGCGTCGCGCAGGTCGGCCTGGATGACGGCGGCGCGGCGGGCGACGGCGGCCTGCCGGCCGAGCGGCTTGAGCTGGCGGCGCAGCTCGTCGGTGAGGTCCTGGACGCGGGCCAGGTTGGCCTGCATCGCGTCCAGCTTCCGGAGCGCCTTCTCCTTGCGCTTGCGGTGCTTGAGGACGCCCGCGGCCTCCTCGATGAAGGCGCGGCGGCCCATCGGGTCGGCGTGCAGGACGGAGTCGAGCTGGCCCTGGCCGACGATGACGTGCATCTCGCGGCCGATGCCGGAGTCGGACAGCAGGTCCTGGATGTCGAGCAGGCGGCAGGTGTCGCCGTTGATCTGGTACTCGCTGCTGCCGCCGCGGAACATGATCCGCGTGAGGGTGACCTCGGCGTAGTCGATGGGGAGGGCGCCGTCGGAGTTGTCGATGGTCAGCGAGACCTCGGCGCGGCCGAGCGGGGGCCGGCCGGTCGTGCCGGCGAAGATGACGTCCTCCATCTTGCCGCCGCGCAGCGACTTCGCGCCCTGCTCTCCCATGACCCAGGACAGGGCGTCCACGACGTTGGACTTGCCCGAGCCGTTGGGGCCGACGACGCAGGTGATCCCCGGTTCGAACCGCAGCGTGGTGGCGGAGGCGAACGACTTGAAACCGCGGAGCGTCAGGGCCTTGAGATGCACGCCTGGGGACTCTACCCGGGGCCGTGGGTTTCACCTGTGAAGACGCAGGGCACACCCTCCCCCAAGGAGGGTCGGACGGGGGGCAAGAAAGAAGGGACGCCGAAGCGTCCCTTGCATATCCAGCCAGCGCCTGGCTGACTGTGTCGGCGAATGAGTTTCTCACCTGAACCCCTCGGGGACACCTCTGTCCTTTCGGGGCCGAGGTCTCGGCCGAGACCTCAGGTGAGCGCAGGCTCCGCCTTGGTGACGTCGAGATCGATGCTGTCGAGCAGCGACTCTCCCTGGTGAGCGGCGGCGGTCAGCGCGTCGTTCTCGGACTGGATCCGAGTCAGCTCGGACTCGAGGTCCTGGACGCGCTGCTGAAGCCGTCGCATCTCGGCGAGGAGTCGCGGGTCGGAGCCGCCGACGTAACCGAGAAGCGCCTTTGCCATGATGGATGGTCCTCCACAATGAGTGACCGACCGATGCGGTTGGGTCGTGAGGGATTTCGCACCCGCGATGCTCGACCGTGCTCTTCTGTCGTGCCCGTTCTCACGCTCGAACAGCTAAGGTGCGCGGGGCTTCCAGAGTCTCACCAAAAAGTTTGACGGTCAACACGATCACGCCCCGCATCGGCGGGTCACCGGGGGGTCCACGGCCCTACGCAGGGCGGCGGCGCCTCGCAACTCGGTGCCCGAGGGGCTCTGGAGATCATCCTTCCTCGCGCAGCCTGGCACGGCAAGTGCTTCTTGGCAATCACCAGGCTTTTTCCCCTTCGCGAACCGTTCGTCGAACGTCCGCCCGAGGCCGGTTCCGGTCACCGGGCGGAGCGCGGCCGGGAAGATCGTCAGCGAATGGAGAAGGTGTCGTAGATGCCGCGCGGGGTGTCCCAGATCTCAGTGACGCCGTCGACGCGGCCGGGCGTGTCGCCGGAGCGGAGCCAGTCCAGCAGACGGTGGCAATTCTCACTCGGCCCCTCGGCCACGACCTGGACCCGGCCGTCGTCGAGGTTCAGGGCGAAGCCGACCAGGCCGCCGATCTCCAGTGCGTTTGCCCTGGTGAACCAGCGGAAGCCCACTCCCTGTACCCGGCCGCGCACCCAGGCGGTCATCCGTACGTCGTCGCTCATGGCTGCACGCTAACGGGCGAATTACGAAAGGGGCACGTCGGCCCGGCGTGTCATGGCGTACAGTCCCGACGGAACGGGGCTCACCCGTATGGCCCCGCCCCGCTCGACAGCATCCACAGAAGCAAAGTTCAGCAAAGATCGCGGTTCCCGTCGGCCCCGGCCGGCCGGCGCGGTCGAGGCCGTCAGGGAGGCGGAGGAGATGGGACGTCATCGCGGCGCACGACGCGGCGCACCCGTGCGCACCGGACTGCTCGGCGTCTCCGCGGCGGTCGCGGTCGGCGCGATGGCGGTCGCCTCGGGTCTGCTGCCCGGCGGCGACACGTTCACGATCGGGAGCACGGGCACCGGCGGCCAGCGCACGGAGGCGCAGCAGGCTCCGAGTCTGACGACGCAGGGCGGCTCCTCGGCGGACCCGGCCCGTACGGGCGACGGCACCCCCTCCGGAGCCGGCAGGGCCACGCCGCCGCCCCCGTCGGCCAAGCCGTCGGCGACCCCTTCGACGAAGCCGGTGCCGAAGCCCTCCGCGACGAAGGCGAAGCCCTCGTCCGCACCCTCCTCGAAGCCGGCCCCCGAGGTCACGAAGACCACGAAGACGCCGGAGTCCGAGCCCACGAGGACGGCCCGCCCGACCCGGGCTCCGGCCGTCGAGGCCCCCGTCTCCTCGCCCTCCGCCGTCACCCGCTCCCTGGCCGGCCGGGCGACCGCCGCCGAGGCGGAGGTCGTGCGGCTGGTGAACGTCGAGCGCGCCCAGGTGGGCTGCGCCCCGGTCCGCTCCGACGCCGGGCTCGCGGCGCTGGCCGGTGCCTTCAGCGCGGACATGGCCGCCCGGGACTTCTTCCACCACATCGACCCCGACGGCGCCACCCCGTGGAGCAGGGCCGCGAAGGCCGGCATCACCAACCTGGGCGCCGAGAACATCGCCCGCGGGCAGGTCGACGCGGTCGCGGTGATGAAGTCCTGGATGGCGAGCGACGGCCACCGCGCCAACATCCTGAACTGCGACTACAAGGAGCTGGGCGTGGGCGTTCACTTCGCCGACGGCGGCCCGTGGTGGACCCAGGACTTCGGCTTCTAGAGCCTCCCCGCGTCCTCCTCCTCACGCTCCGCGGAAGGGTCCCGTCACCGCACCGGTGACGGGGCCCTTCCGCGTAACCGAGGGTCAGACGGCGGCCTTGCCGCGTGCGAACGTGCGGGCGGTCTCGGCGACGCGGCGCCCGAGGTGCTCGGCGGTGGCGATGTCGGCCTTGTGGACGGCCTCGGGGCCCAGGTCGCTGGGCGTCTGCGCGCCGGCGCCGGAGAAGAAGCCGAGCCGGTTGATGTCGTTCTCGGAGCCCGCGCTGTGGTTCCAGCCCGGCTTCAGGCCGAGGTTCACCCAGGTCATGCCGTGCTGGCCGGCCAGGGTCTGGAAGAACTGGAGGGTGTGCAGCTTGTCGCCGCTCTTGGAGCCGGAGTTCGTGAAGCCGGCGGCCAGCTTGTCGAGCCAGGCGTCGGCGAACCAGCGCTTCGAGGTGGCCTCGGCGAACTGGTGGAAGGCGCCGGACGCGGTGCCCATGTAGGTCGGCGAGCCGAAGACGATCGCGTCCGAGGCGTCGAGGAGCTCCCACTGGGCGTCGGTGATCTCGTCGACCTTGATCAGGTGGACGGTGGCGCCCGCGTCGGCGGCCCCGTCCCGGACGGCCTCGGCCAGGACGGCGGTGTGGCCGTAGCCGGAGTGGTACGCGATGGAGACGACGGGCGTGGTCATGGAAGGACTCCTCGGCGGTGCGATGAATCGGCAGGGGGAACGTCCAGAAGTAGAGCACTAACTTTTAGAAAGTGCAACCTGTTGGTTAGCGCTACCCCGTGCGCAGCGCTGTCCGGGAGTATGGTGGAGGGCATGACCGACGACCTCGCCTACAACGTGTTCGCCAAGGCATGTCCCTCGCGCGGCACGCTGGAACACGTGACCGGCCGGTGGGGCAGCCTCACCCTGGGCGCGCTCCACGAAGGCTCGTTCCGCTTCAACGAGCTGCGGCGCAGGGTCGACGGCGTGAGCGAGAAGATGCTGTCGCAGACGCTGCACGCGCTGGAGCGCGACGGCCTCGTGCACCGCGAGGCCCAGCCCACCAATCCCCCGCGCGTGGACTACCGGCTCACGCCGCTGGGCGAGGAGGTCGCCGAGCGGCTTCTCGGCCTGATCCACCTGGTCGAGGGCCGCATGGACCAGGTCCTCGCGGCCCGGGAGGCGTACGACGCCGCCCGCGAGGCGGACGCGGAGCGCGCCGCGCCCGTGGCGCCGTGAGCACTCCTCGGCCCGCTCCCCCCACCGCCGCCCGTCAGACCGGCAGCGCCACTCCTCCGGCGGTGGCGCGCGGCGGGCGCTGGCAGCGCGGGCAGAAGTAGCTGGAGCGGTTCATCCAGGGGCGCCGGCGCATCGGCGTGCCGCAGCGGCGGCAGGGCTCGCCCTCCCGCCCGTAGGCGTCGAGCGAGCGGTCGAAGTACCCCGACTCGCCGTTCACGTTGACGTACAGGGAGTCGAAGCTGGTGCCGCCGGCCGCCAGCGCCGCGTTCATCACGTCCCGCACGTGCCCGAGCAGCTCGGCCGAGCGCGGCCGGGGCAGCGCGGCCGTCGGCCGGTCGTAGTGCAGCCGCGCCCGCCACAGCGCCTCGTCGGCGTAGATGTTGCCGACGCCGCTGATCAGCGACTGGTCGAGCAGCGCCCGCTTGATCGTCGTACGGCGCAGGCGCAGCGCGGCCTGGAAGGCGGCGTCGTCGAAGGCCGGGTCGAGCGGGTCGCGGGCGATGTGCGCGATGACGTCCGGGAGCCCGTCGGTGCTCTCCGGCGCCGTGTCGTGCAGGGAGAGCCCGCCGAAGGTCCGCTGGTCCACGAAGCGCAGCTCGGTGCCCGCGGCGTCACCGAAGCGGATCCGGATCCGCAGGTGCTTCTCGTCGGCCGCGCCCTCGGGCTGCACGAGGAGCTGGCCGCTCATGCCGAGGTGGCCGAGCACGGAGGCGCCGGCGTCGGCCAGCGGCAGCCACAGGTACTTGCCGCGCCGCCGCGCCACCCCGAACCGCTGCCCCTTGAGCCGGGCGGCGAAGTCCGCCGCGCCCTCGGGGTGACGGCGCACGGCCCGCGGGTGCAGGACCTCGACCTCGGCGACGGTCCGCCCCGCGACCCATCGCTCGAGACCGCGTCGTACGACCTCGACCTCGGGCAGCTCGGGCACGTGACTCCTCCGGCGGCTTCTCTGGGCGGATGACGCCCGGGACGGATGATGCTCGCAGCCTACCTCCGCCCGCCGCGCCCCGGACATGACGGTGCCCCCGTCCCTGGAGAGGGCGGGGGCACCGGGAAGCGAAGGGTCAGGCCGTGGCCTGGTCCTTGGCGGAAGAGGGGTCGGCGACCTCTTCCCCGTCACCCGCGACGGCGTTCTCGACCGCGTTCTCGACGGCGGCCTGGGCCGCCGCCGCCACGCGCTCGTCCGCGGCCGCGCGAATCGCGCGCCACGCGGATTCCGCCGCCTGCTGCTCCGCTTCCTTCTTGCTGCGGCCGGTGCCGGTGCCGTACGAGACACCACCGACGCGGGCGGCAGCAGTGAAGATCTTCTCGTGGTCCGGACCCTCCTCGCTGACGAGGTACTCCGGAACGCCCAGACCCTCGGCCGCGGTCAGCTCCTGGAGACTGGTCTTCCAGTCCAGGCCCGCACCGAGGTTCGAGGACTTCTCGATCAGCGGGTCGAAGAGCCGGTGCACCAGCTCGGACGCCGCGTCGAGGCCCTGGTCGAGATAGACCGCGCCGATCACCGCTTCGAGGGTGTCGGCGAGGATGGACGCCTTGTCCCGGCCGCCCGTGCCTTCCTCGCCCCGGCCGAGCCGGATGAAGGAGCCGAGGTCGAGGCCGCGCCCCACCTCCGCCAGCGCACGCGAGTTGACCACCGCGGCCCGCAGCTTGGCCAGTTGGCCTTCGGGCAGGTCGGGGTGGGTGCGGTACAGCGTGTCCGTGACCACCAGGCCGAGCACGGAGTCCCCGAGGAACTCCAGCCGCTCGTTGGTGGGCAGACCGCCGTTCTCGTACGCGAAGGAACGATGGGTGAGCGCACGCACCAGAAGGGCGGACTCGAGCTGATACCCGAGCCGCCCTTCCAGAAGCGTGTGGGACGAGGCTGAACTGACGTGGTCAGACATCGTGCCTCTCACCAGCCCCTCAGACCGAGAGGACCTGGCGCTTGTTGTAGGTGCCGCAGCTCGGGCAC
Source organism: Streptomyces sp. NPDC006339 (assembly GCF_040612775.1). Lineage (NCBI taxonomy): Bacteria > Bacillati > Actinomycetota > Actinomycetes > Kitasatosporales > Streptomycetaceae > Streptomyces > Streptomyces sp. NPDC006339. Next base: position 58,636 of record NZ_JBEXQW010000026.1, on the reverse strand, counting down.
GCGATGTGCTGCAGCTTCGGCTCCTGGCAACGCTCACACGAAACCAGGGTGGGGACCGCAGCCTTCCACTGCGACCGGCGGTGGCGCGTGTTGCTGCGCGACATCTTCCGCTTCGGAACAGCCACGGCTACTTCTCCTGCTTCTCGTCGACACCGGATGCGGCATCGCTCATGTTGTCCTTCTCGTCGGTTCCCAGCGAACCGGCGAGTCCCTGCAGTGCCGCCCAACGTGCGTCGACGGCGTCATGGTGGTGGTCCGGGTCGTCGTTCAGGTTGGCTCCGCACTCGGAGCACAGACCCGCACAGTCCTCCCGGCACACCGGCTGCATCGGCAGTGCGAGCACCACCGCATCACGCAGCACGGGCTCGAGGTCGAACATGCCGTCCTCGAGGGGGATCATGTCCTCGTCGTCCTCGGCTTCGTCGTCCGCGGCCGCCTTCGAGCGGCCCCGGTCGTCGGAGTCGGGGTACGAGAACATCTCCTGGAAGTCCGCGTCGACATCAAGCTCGACGGGCTCCAGACACCTTACGCACTCCCCCTCGGCCGATGCACGGGCGGTGCCTGTGACAAGCACCCCTTCCATGACCGACTCGAGACGGAGCTCGATCTCCACCGGAGCGCCCTCGGGCACCGCGACGACCCCGGCGATGCCGAGGTCGACCGGGGCGTCGACCGTGCGGGAGATCCGCTGCATGGCACCAGGACGCCGCCCCAGCTCGTGCGTGTCGAACACGAGGGGGTTGCGATGGTCGAGGCGCGTGCTCAGGGCTCTTCCTGCTTTCGGATCGTTCACGAGGTGGAGGGCCGCCCTGACGTGGGCAGCACTGATCGCGGACATAGCGCGACCGAACAGCCAGGATACTGGACGCTTCGCTCACAGCCCAATCCGGTCACCCGTGACCCTGCTCGTAACGGCGAAGCTGCTCCAGGTCGATCATGCTCGTGTCGAAGAAGCTGGTCTCGTCGAGCGAGGCGGCCTGGGGCTGCGCGTGCGGGTGGGGCTGCTGGGGCTGGTGCTGCGGCTGCTCGTAGCCGTACTGCTGCTGGTAGGCGTAGGGGTCGGCCTGCGGCTGCTGGTACGCGTAGGGGTCCTGGACCGGCTGCTGGTAGCCGTACGGGTCCTGGGCGGGCTGCTGGTAGCCGTACGGGTCGGGCTGGTGCTGCGGCTGCGGCGGGACGGCCTGCTGCTGCGCCGGGATCGACACGGGCTCGGGGTCGGCCAGCTCCGCGAGGCCGGCCAGGTAGTCGGCGTCGCTGGTGTGCCGGGCGCCCGGGCCGGCCGCGTCCTGGGCGGCCATGTGCTCGCCGAGGGCGTCGCTGGCGATCCGGCCGTGCAGCTTCTGGCGGCCGCGGCCGACCGCCTCCAGGGTCTTGCTCAGCACGGCCTCGAAGGCGCCCAGCTTGGTGTCGACGTAGGCGTCGGCCCGCTGGATCAGGGTCTGGGGGTCCGCGCTGTACTCGGGGGCGTCCTCGTCGGCGTAGCCGTCGGCGTCGAGGCCCGGGCCGCGGCCGAGGAGCTTCTCGCGGCCGCGGTCGACGGAGGCGATGGTCTTGTTGAGGACGACCTCGAAGTTCGCGAGCTTGGAGTCGACGTAGTCGTCGGCCTCGGCGCGGATCTCCTCCGCCTCCCGGCGGGCCTCGGCGAGGATGCGGTCGGCCTCGTCCTGCGACTGGCGGGCGACCTGGGTGTCGGAGATGAGCGAGCCGCGCTCGGCGTGGGCGGCCTCGATGATCCGCTCGGCCTCCCGGCGGGCCTGCTCGACCATCTGCTCGCGCCCGCCGAGGAGCTCCTGGGCCTGGGCGAGCGAGCCGGGCAGGGCCTCGCGGACCTCTTCGAGCAGGGCGAGCAGCTCGGCCCGGTTGACCACACAGGACGCCGACATGGGCATGGAGCGGGCGTTCTGGACCGTCGCGACGATCTCGTCGAGCTTCTTCTGCACGTCCACCGGTGCTCGCCACTCTCTACTGCTGGTTGGAGACGGACGGGACGACTGTAAGGCCAGTCGGGCCCTGCCCGGGACCTGGTGACGAAGCGTCAGCGGCGGTGGCCGGGGGTCACCGCTCGCGCAGGCGTTCGGTGAGCCGGGAGAGGACCGCGGGCGGCACCAGGTGGGAGACGTCGCCGCCCCAGGCCGCGACCTCCTTGACCAGCGAGGACGACAGGAAGCTGTAGGTCGGGTTGGTCGGCACGAACAGGGTCTCGACGCCCGAGAGCCCGTTGTTCATCTGGGCCATCTGGAGCTCGTAGTCGAAGTCGCTGACCGCCCGCAGCCCCTTGACGATGGCGGGGATGTCGCGCTGCTTGCAGAAGTCCACGAGCAGGCCGTGGAAGGACTCCACCTCGACGTTGCCGAAGTCGGCGGTGACCTCGCGGATCAGCTCGATCCGCTCCTCGACGGAGAAGAGGCCCTTCTTCGACTGGTTGATCATCACCGCGACGTGCACGACGTCGTACAGCTTGGAGGCGCGGGCGATGATGTCGAGGTGTCCATTGGTGATGGGGTCGAATGACCCCGGACAGACGGCGCGGCGCAACTTGGGTCCCTCGCTCTCCGGTCCGGTCATCGTGCGTCTTCGCACGTAGAGGCGGCGCGACCGTACCAAAACGTTCCCTCGCCGTAGCGACGGGACCGCAGCGGTGTGAAGCCGTCCGGCCAGTGGAATGCGCCGCCTCGGGTGCTGCGCTCCACGGTGACGAGGGCATCCTCGCCGATCCAGCCCCCCGCGCGCAGTGTGAGGAGGATCTCGCGAAGATCGTCGTCGGAGACGGCGTACGGCGGGTCCAGGAAGACCAGGTCGTACGGCTCGGCCGGAGCCGGTCCGGTGACGATCTGCTCCGCCTTGCCGGTGCGCAGCTCGGCGCCGGGCAGGCCGAGCGAGCGGATGTTCTCGCGCACGGTCCGCGCGGCGCGGGGGTCGGCCTCGACGAGCAGGGCGTGGGAGGCGCCGCGGGACAGCGCCTCCAGGCCGACCGCGCCGGAGCCCGCGTAGAGGTCGGCGACGCGCGCGCCGGCCAGGCCGTGGAACGACTCCCAGGTGGAGAAGAGTCCCTCCCGCGCCCGGTCGGAGGTGGGGCGGGTGCCGTTGCCCGGCGGTACGGCGAGTCGGCGTCCGCCGGCGCTGCCGGCGATCACGCGGGTCATCTGTGTCCTCGTTCTCCGTCAGCGAGTGCCTGAGCAATAGCTTAGGGCGGCTCGTACTCCCGTGCGTCAGCCCTTCTCCAGGAACTCCTCGCGGTCCTTGTCGAGGAGCGCGTCGAGGGCGGTGCGCAGCTCCGGGTGGGCGGTGAGGTCGGGGTCGGCGAGGACGAGGGCGGTGGCCTCCTCGCGGGCGGCGGTGATGACCTCCTCGTCCTCGATGACGGCGAGCATCCGCAGCGAGGAGCGGACGCCGGACTGGGCCTGGCCGAGGACGTCGCCCTCACGGCGCTGTTCGAGGTCGATGCGGGAGAGCTCGAAGCCGTCGAGGGTGGAGGCGACGGCGCCGAGGCGCTGGCGGGCGGGGCTCGCCTCGGGCATCTCGGTGACGAGCAGGCAGAGGCCGGCGGCGGAGCCCCGGCCGACGCGGCCGCGGAGCTGGTGGAGCTGGGAGACGCCGAAGCGGTCGGCGTCCATGATCACCATGGCGGTGGCGTTGGGCACGTTGACGCCGACCTCGATGACGGTGGTGGCGACGAGCACGTCGGCCTCGCCGGCGGCGAAGCGACGCATGACGGCGTCCTTGTCGTCGGGGTGCATGCGGCCGTGCAGCACCTCGACGCGGAGCCCGGCGAGCGGCCCGGCGCGCAGGTGCTCGGCGACGTCGAGGACGGCGAGCGGCGGCCGCTTCTCGGCCTCGTCCTCGGGCGACGCCTTGCGCTTGGCGCTCTGCTTCCCGTCCTCCTCGTCGCCGATCCGCGGGCAGACCACGTACGCCTGGTGCCCGGACTCCACCTCCTCGCGGACCCGCTCCCAGGCGCGGGCGAGGAAGTGCGGCTTGTCGGCGGCGGGCACGACATGGCTGGCGATCGGGGAGCGGCCGGCGGGCAACTGGTCGAGGACCGAGGTCTCCAGGTCGCCGAAGACGGTCATGGCGACCGTACGGGGAATGGGCGTCGCGGTCATGACGAGCAGGTGCGGCGGTTGCCTGCCCTTGCCGCGCAGGGCGTCGCGCTGCTCCACGCCGAAGCGGTGCTGCTCGTCGACGACGACCAGACCGAGGTCGTGGAACTGCACCTTGTCCTCGATCAGGGCGTGGGTGCCGATGACGATGCCGGCCTCGCCGGTGACCAGGTCGAGCAGGGCCTGGCGGCGGGCGGCGGTGCCCATGGAGCCGGTGAGCAGGACGACCTTGGTGGCGTGCTCGGCGCCGCCGAGCATGCCGCCCTCGGCGAGCTCGCCCATCATCTCGGTGACCGACCGGTGGTGCTGCTGGGCGAGGACCTCGGTGGGCGCGAGCATCGCGGCCTGCCCGCCGGCGTCGACGACGGCGAGCATGGCGCGCAGGGCGACCATGGTCTTGCCGGAGCCGACCTCGCCCTGGAGGAGGCGGTGCATGGGGTGCTCGGTGGCGAGGTCGTCGAAGATCTCCTGGGAGACCTTCCGCTGGCCCTCGGTGAGGGTGAAGGGGAGCTTGGCGTCGAAGGCGGTGAGCAGGCCGTCGGCGGCGGGGCGGCGGGCGACGGCGGGGAGCTGGGTGTCGGCGTACCGGCGGCGGGCGAGGGCGACCTGGAGGACGAATGCCTCGTCCCACTTGAGGCGGTCGCGGGCGTCGGCGATGTCGGCCTTGGTGCGGGGCCGGTGGATCTTGGTGAGGGCGTCGGGCAGGTCGGTCAGGCCGCGGCCCTCGCGCAGGGCGGGCGGCAGGGGGTCGACAAGCCCCTCCCAGTTGGTGGCCGCCATGGAGTCGAGGGCGATGGCGACGGACTGCTCGATGGTCCAGGACTCGATCTGTTTGCAGGCCGGGTAGATCGGCAGCAGTTCGCTCGCGAAGGCTTTGACGGTCTCGGTGCCGCTGTCGGCGTCGAGGAGCTTGTACTCGGGGTGGGCGAGCTGGAGCCTGCGGTTGAAGACGCCGACCTTGCCGGCGAACATGGCGCGGCGGCCGGGGAGCAGTTCCTTCTGGTGGAAGTGGACGGTGCGGCCGAAGAAGACGAGCTGCATCCGGCCGCTGCCGTCGGTGATGGTGACCTCCAGGCGCTGTCCCTTGCCGCGGCCGCCCTTGTTGAAGGTGTGCACGCGCGCGTCGGCGACCTGGGCGACGACGGTGACGTGCTCGTCGAGGGGCAGGTCGGCGAGCGCGGTGAGCTCACCGCGCTCCGCGTACCGCCGGGGGTAGTGGTGGAGCAGGTCGCCGACCGTGTGCAGGTCCATGTGCTCGGCCATCACCTTGGCGGTGGCGGCGCCGAGCAGCTTCTTCAGGGGTTCGTCGAGCGCGGGCACGGGTCCATTGCACACCACGGCGCCGACAGTCGTCCCGCAGGCAGGGCTACTCGACCCCGATGAGCAGCGGCGGGGCGCCGTCGCCCGCGTGGTAGACGGTCGTGTCGACGGCCAAGTGCGTGGCGCGGACGTGTTGTTCGAGGGTGGGGGCGAGGTCGGCGGGGGTGTCGGAGGCGACGATGAGGGTGACGAGTTCGCCGCCGGCGGAGAGCATGCGGTCGAGGACCGTGCGGGCGGTGGCGGTGAGGTCCTGGCCGATGACGGCGACGTCGCCCTCGATGAGGCCGAGGACGTCGCCGGCCTGGCAGACGCCCGCGGAGGTGAAGGACTGGCGTTCGGCGACGGCGAGTTCGGCGTAGCGGGTGGCGCCGGCCGCGGCGGTCATGGCGACGACGTCCTCGTCGAAGCGGCGGGCGGGTTCGTGGACGGCGAGGGCGGCGATGCCCTGGACGGCGGCGCGCGTCGGGATGAGGGCGACCCGGATGCCCTCGGCCCTGACCTGCTCGGCCGCCGCGGCGGCGACCCGGCGCAGTTCGGTGTCGTTGGGCAGCAGGACGACCTCGTGGGCGTGGGCGCGGCGGATCGCCTCCGCGAGGTCGGTGCCGGTCGGGGGCTCGCCGGGGCGGGCGAGCAGCGTGGTGGCCCCGGCCTCGGCGCACAGTCCGGCGAGGCCCTCTCCGGGGACGACGGCGACGACCGCGCGTCCGGCGGGCTCGGGCAGGTCGAAGTGGGTGATGCGGATGCGGTACGGGCGTCCCGCCTCGACGCCCGCCTCGACGGCGGCGCCGGCGTCGTCGACGTGGACGTGGACGTTCCAGAGCCCGTCGCCGCCGACGACGACGAGGGACTCCCCCAGGCCGTCGAGGCGGCCCCGGAGCCGGTCGACGGCGGCGTCGTCGGCCTCCAGGAGGTAGATCACCTCGTACGCGGGGCCGGCGGCCGGCCCGGCGGCGCCGTCCCGTTCGCAGTCGCCGTCGCCGTCGCGGTCGCAGTCGGCGGTGAGGACGGGCCGGTGGCGCGCGGCCGGTGCGGGGCGCGCGGGCGCCTCGCCGGACAGGGCCTCCACGAGCGCGCCGAGCACGGTCACCAGACCGCGCCCGCCGGCGTCCACGACCCCCGCGCGTTCGAGCACGGCCAGTTGTCCGGGGGTGGCGTCCAGGGCCTCGCGCGCCCCCTCGTAGGCCGCTGTGGCCACCGCCACGAGGTCCCGGCCTCCCGCGCAGGCGGCCGCGGCGGCGTCGGCGACGGTGAGGAGGGTGCCCTCGACGGGGTGGGCGACGGCGCGGCGGGCCGCTTCGGCGGCGCTCGCGAAGGCGCGGGCGAGGTGATTCCCGTCACCGCCGCCGGAGAGGACCCCGGCCATGCCGCGCAGCAACTGGGAGAGGATGGTCCCGGAGTTGCCGCAGGCGCCGAGGAGGGCGCCTCGCGCCATGGCGCGTATGGCCTCGGCGACGTCGGGGGTGCGGGCGGGGGCGGTGGCCGTGCCGGCCGTCGGGGCGGCGGCCGTGAAGGTCTCCTCCACGGCCCGGGCCGCCGATTCCACCGTCAGGTACAGATTGGTGCCGGTGTCGCCGTCCGCGACGGGGTAGACGTTGATGGCGTCGATCGCCTCGCGCTCCCTGCCGAGCGCCTCCAGTGCCCCTGCGCACCAGGATCGGACCGCCTCGGCGTCGAGGGTCTGCGGTGCTCGCGGCAACGGGTGGTCCTCCTGTGCTCTGCGGTGGGCTCACCGCAGGGTAGACCCGGATCCGCCCGGGGCCCGGGGCGGGGGCCGTGCGGATCGTGGTAGTTTCGTTCCACGGAAGCAGTCGTTGTATGCTGCTTCGGTTGCCCGGCACCTGTCGGGCCATTCCCCCGGCAAACCACTTCAGATCCCTGATCCGATCCGGTGCGCCGGATTTCACTGTAAATCTGAAGTCTTTGGAGTGACCCGTGGCTGCCAACTGCGACGTCTGCGGCAAGGGGCCGGGCTTCGGCAACAACATTTCGCACTCGCACCGCCGTACGTCTCGTCGCTGGAACCCGAACATCCAGCGCGTGCGTGCCGTGGTCGGTCGGACGCCGAAGCGGCTCAACGTCTGCACCTCGTGCATCAAGGCCGGCAAGGTCTCGCGCTAACCGCGACGTTTTGTCGTAGCGCAGCCCTGCGGTTGCCTTGAAAGGCCGGTTCACCTCGGTGAACCGGCCTTTTGCCATGCCCGGGGACGGGCCGGTGCCGCGTCAGCCCCGGAAGGACCAGCCGTGGTCGACCGGGCCGATGCCCGCGCCCAGGGCGAAACCGGCGGCGATGGCCCCCGTCACGTACTCCTTGGCCTGTCGTACGGCCTCCGGCACCTCCAGGCCCTGCGCGAGGCCCGAGGCGATGGCCGAGGCGAGGGTGCAGCCCGTGCCGTGGGTGTGCCGGTTGTCGTGGCGCGGGGCGCGGAGCCAGTGCTCCTCGGTGCCGTCGGTGAGCAGGTCCACGGCCTCGTGCCCGGTGGGCAGGTGCCCGCCCTTGACCAGCACCCAGGCCGGCCCGTACGACAGGACCGCCTCGGCGGCCACCCTCATGTCGCTCTCGTACACGACGTGCACCCCGGTGAGCTGCGTCACCTCGTCCAGGTTGGGCGTGGCGACGGTGGCGGCGGGCAGCAGTTTCGTCCGTACGGAGTCGAGCGCGGAGGCGGCGAGGAGCGGGTCGCCGTGCTTGGAGACGCCGACCGGGTCCACGACGACGGGCACGCCGGGGGTTGCGGCGAGCAGGCCGGCGACGGTCTCGACGAGCGGGGCGGTGGCGAGCATGCCGGTCTTGACGGCCTGGACCCCGATGTCGTCCACGACCGCCCGGTACTGGGCCCGTACGGCCTCCTCGGGCAGCTCCCAGACGCCCTGGACGCCCCGGGAGTTCTGGGCGGTGACGGCGGTGAGCACGCTCATGCCGTGGACGCCGAGGGCGAGCATGGTCTTGAGGTCGGCCTGGATGCCGGCGCCGCCGCCGGAGTCGGATCCGGCGACGGTCAGCACCCGGGGCGGCACGGCGGCGGCGGTCACTCGGTCTCCCCGAAGTGGTCCCAGCCGCCCGTGCTGTGCCAGGGCGCGCCGTCGACGGTGACCTGGGGCAGCGCGGAGGGGTTGAGGACCTCGCCGATGACCTTCCAGCGGGCGGGGAGCTTCACGTCCGGCGGGAAGGTGGCGACGATCGCGTGGTCCTCTCCCCCGGTCAGGACCCACTGGAGCGGGTCGACGCCGACGGCCTGGCCGATGTCGTTCATCTGGGTCGGGATGTCGATGAGGCCGGAGCGCAGGTCGATGCGGACCTTGCTGGCCTCGGCGATGTGCCCGAGGTCGGCGATGAGGCCGTCGCTGACGTCGCACATGGCGGTGGCGCCGAGCCCGGCGGCCGCCGGGCCCGCGTGGTACGGCGGCTCGGGGCGGCGGTGGGCCTCGACGAAGGCGCGCGGGGAACGGAAGCCGCGGGACAGCACCGCGTAGCCGGCGGCGGACCAGCCGAGCCAGCCGGTGTAGGCGACGACGTCGCCGGGCTGGGCGCCGCCGCGGGTGACCGGGTCGTGGTTGCGCAGGTCGCCGAGGGCGGTGATGGAGACCGTGATGGTGTCGCCGCGGACCACGTCGCCGCCGACCACGGCGGCACCGGCGACCTGGCATTCGTCGCGCAGCCCGTCCATGAGTTCGGTGGGCCAGGTGACGGGGAGCTCGGCCGGGACGACGAGGCCGAGCAGGAGCGCGGTGGGGACGGCGCCCATGGCGGCGATGTCGGCGAGGTTCTGGGCCGCGGCCTTGCGGCCGACGTCGTAGGCCGTCGACCAGTCGCGGCGGAAGTGGCGTCCTTCGAGCAGGATGTCCGTGCTGGCCACCACCCGCCGGTCGGGCGCGGAGACGACCGCGGCGTCGTCGCCGGGGCCGATCCGCACCGCGGGGGTGGAGGTGAGCCGGGAGGTGAGCTCCCTGATGAGCCCGAACTCGCCCAGCTCTCCGACTGTGCCCTTCACCGCGATTCACCTCGTGTCGTCGTGCCGGCCGCCGCGCCGCTCCGCTGCTCCTCGCCGTGCGGGTCGCGGGCCGTCACCGTGCCGGATACCGTCAAGTAGACCGTCAACTTCTCATCTGTGTACGCCACACCCCGGGCGCCTCCGAACTCGGAGGTCTCCCCGCGGCCCGCGGCGACGCGGTACCGTGGCGTCTCTTTCTCCCACAAGATCCTCGTGGCCGCCCTGGAGGTTCCGTGGTACAGGCGTACATCCTTATTCAGACCGAGGTGGGCAAGGCGTCGACCGTCGCCGAGACCATCGCCAAGATCCCGGGGGTGATCCAGGCGGAGGACGTGACGGGTCCGTACGACGTCATCGTGCGTGCCGAGGCCGACACCGTGGACGCGCTGGGCCGCATGGTGGTCGCCAAGGTCCAGCAAGTGGACGGCATCACGCGCACCCTCACCTGCCCGGTCGTGCATATCTAGCCCCCGTCTACCCTTGGCCGGTGATGTCTTCCCACCGGCCTTTCGGCCTGCCCGCTTCCGCCGCCTCGGTCGTGCTGCTGCTGGCCGTCGCGGGCTGTTCCACTCCGGACACGAAGGCGTCGGTCCCGGTTCCCCGCCCGCCGGCGGCCGAGGCCGCCATCTGCCGTGCCCTCGCGAAGGAGCTGCCCGGCACCGTGGCGGGTCTGGAGCGGACCGGCACCGAGCCGGAGTCCGAACTGACCGCCGCGTGGGGGGATGCCGCGATCGTACTGCGCTGCGGGGTCCCGCGGCCCGAAAAGATGAGCGATCCGCAGGCGCTGGGCGTCGTCGCGAACGGCGTGCGCTGGCTCCTGGAGCAGCGGGAGGGCGACGGCCCGCGCTTCACCACGACGTACCGCAAGACGTACGTCGAGGTGTCGCTGGACGAGCGGTACGCGCACGACATGGGCCCGCTCACGGATCTCGCCGCCCCCGTGCGGCGGGCCGTCCCCTGCGCCCTGGAACCCGAGTGCGGCTAGGGAGAGTCCCGGAGCCGCCCTCCGGCCGGACGGACCGGGCCTAGCGCAGGCCGGTGGAGCGGCGCAGCGCGGCCTGGATGAGCCGGTCGACGAGCTCCGGGTAGGCGACGCCGCTCTCCTGCCACATGCGCGGGTACATGGAGATGGGGGTGAAGCCGGGCATCGTGTTGACCTCGTTGATGACGAAGTCGCCGTCCTCGGTGAGGAAGAAGTCGGCGCGCACCAGGCCCTCGCAGGAGATGGCCTCGTAGGCGGCGACGGCGAGGCGCTGGACCTCGGCGGTGGCCTCGTCGCCGATCGGCGCGGGCACGATGCCGGAGGCAGAGTCGATGTACTTGGCCTCGAAGTCGTAGAAGTCGTGGTCGGTGACCGGCGGGATCTCGGCGGGCACGCTGGCGCGCGGGCCGTCCTCGAACTCCAGGACGCCGCACTCGATCTCGCGGCCGCGGACCAGCGCCTCGACGACGACCTTCGGGTCGTGGCGGCGGGCCTCCTCGACGGCCTCGTCGAGGCCGGAGAGGTCGTCGACCTTGGTGATGCCCACGGAGGAGCCGCCGCGGGCCGGCTTCACGAAGAGCGGCCAGCCGTGGTCGGCGGCGAACTCCACGATCTTCTTGCGGGCCGCGGCCGGGTTCTGCTCCCACTCGCGCGGGCGGACCACGGTGTACGGGCCGACGGGCAGGCCGAAGGAGACGAAGACCCGCTTCATGTACTCCTTGTCCTGGCCGACGGCGGAGGCGAGGACACCCGCGCCGACGTAGGGGACGCCGGAGAGCTCCAGGAGGCCCTGGAGGGTGCCGTCCTCGCCGTAGGGGCCGTGCAGGACCGGGAAGACGACGTCGACCTCGCCGAGGGCCTTCGGCACGGAGCCGGGCTCGGTGTGGACGACCTCGCGGCTGGCCGGGTCGACGGAGAGGACCACGCCGCCGCTCTCGGACTCGGCGAGGTCGGCGACGTTCGGCAGGGTGCGGTCGGCGATGGCCATCCGCTCCGGCGCGTCGGCGGTCAGCGCCCAGCGCCCGTCGGTGGTGATGCCGATGGGCAGCACGTCGTACTTGTCCCGGTCGATGGCGCCGAGGACGGCGCCGGCGGTGACGACGGAGATGGCGTGCTCGGAGCTGCGTCCGCCGAAGACGACGGCCACGCGCGGCTTGCGGGGGCTCTGGGTGTTCTCGCTCATATCGCGATGAGGGTACCTTGCGGCGTCCGAACTGCTGAGCGCACCGCGCGTGCCGCGCGCGTCCGGCTCAGCCACGGATCGCCTGCGGACACCGGCGGATCACCGGCGTTCCGCCTTGGCGCTGCGCGACATCAGCTCCTTGAGCGCGACGATCGGCGGCTTGCCCTCGTGGACGATCGAGACGACGGTCTCGGTGATGGGCATGTCGACGCCGTGGCGGCGGGCCAGATCGAGCACGGACTCGCAGGACTTGACGCCCTCGGCGGTCTGCTTGGTGACCGCGATGGTCTCCTCCAGGCTCATGCCGCGGCCCAGATTGGTGCCGAAGGTGTGGTTCCGGGAGAGCGGCGAGGAGCAGGTGGCGACCAGGTCGCCGAGGCCGGCCAGGCCGGAGAAGGTGAGCGGGTCGGCGCCCATCGCGAGGCCGAGGCGGGTCGTCTCGGCGAGGCCGCGGGTGATGAGCGTGGCCTTGGAGTTGTCGCCGAGCCCCATGCCGTCGGCGATGCCGACGGCCAGGCCGATGACGTTCTTGACCGCTCCGCCGAGCTCGCAGCCGACGACGTCGGTGTTGGTGTACGGGCGGAAGTACGGGGTCATGCAGGCGGCCTGGAGGCGCTGGGCGACGGTCTCGTCGGCGCAGGCGACGACGGCGGCGGCGGGCTGCCGGGCGGCGATCTCCTTGGCCAGGTTGGGGCCGGTGAGGACGGCGACCCGGTCGGCGGGGACGTCGGCGACCTCCTGGATGACCTCGCTCATCCGCTTGGCGCTGCCGAGTTCGATGCCCTTCATCAGGGAGACGAGCACGGTGCCGGGGGCGAGGTCGGGCGCCCAGTCCGCGAGGTTGGCGCGCAGGGTCTGGGAGGGCACGACGAGGACGGTGAAGTCGGCGTCGCGGGCGGCCTCGGCCGGGTCGGCGGTGGCCGTGATGCCCTTGGGGAGTTCGACGCCGGGGAGGTAGTCGGGGTTGACGCCGGTGGTGTTGATGGCCTCGGCGAGTTCGGCGCGGCGGCCCCAGAGGCTCACCTCGCAGCCCGCGTCGGCGAGCACCATGGCGAAGGCGGTGCCCCAGGATCCGTTGCCGAAGACGGCTGCCTTGGTCACTTCGCGCCCTCTCCGGTCGTGCCGTGCTGTGCGGCCCTGCTCTGCATGGCCTTGCGGCGCTGTTCAAGCCGGGCCTTGCGGTGGTCGTAGGGCTCGGCGGGGGCCTTCTCGCCGCGGATCTCCTCCAGGAGCCGGGTGATGGCGGCCATGATCTCCTCGGTGGCGGCGCGCAGCACCTCGGGCGTCGGCTCGAGGTCGTGGAAGCGGGAGAGGTCGACCGGCGGTCCGGCCTGCACGATCAGCGTCTTGCGCGGCCAGAGGCGGAGCTTGTTCTCCTTGGCGTACGGCGGCATGGCGAGGTTGGCGCCCCACTGGGCGACCGGGATGACGGGCGCCTTGGTGAGCAGGGCGACGCGGGCGGCGCCGGTCTTGCCGGCCATGGGCCACATGTCGGGGTCGCGGGTGAGGGTGCCCTCGGGGTAGAAGGCGACGCACTCGCCGCGCTCGATGGCGTCGACGGCGGACCGGAAGGCGTCGAGGGCGTCCGTGGTCTCGCGGTAGACGGGGATCTGACCGGTGTTGCGGAGCATGGTGCCGACGAAGCCGCTCTTGAAGAGCCCCGCCTTGGCCAGGAAGCGGGGGACTCGCCCGGTGTTGTACTGGTAGTGCGCGTACGACAGCGGGTCCAGGTACGAGTTGTGGTTGACCGCGGTGATGAAGCCGCCCTCGGCCGGGATGTGCTCCGTTCCGCGCCAGTCCCGCTTGAACAGCACCACCAGTGGGGGTTTGGCGATGACCGCCGCCAGGCGGTACCAGAAGCCGATTCTGCGGCGGGACACTCGGACACCTTTCTCCGGACTGGTTCGCAGGGGCAAGTGTCGCCCTCTGCTCCTGGCCTGTCGAGGACACCGTACGCCCCGGGACTCGGGCGGTTCGCGCGGGCGGGACAGAATGGTGCGCGATGACGACCTACGCCGATGTGAACGCCGCCGGGACCGCGGACGACGCCTGGTCCCTGGTGGTGCCCCTGAAGCCGTTGGCACGGGCGAAGAGCAGGCTGGGCCCGGCGGTGGGCGGGCCGCTGCGGGGGCGTCTGGCGCTGGCCTTCGCCGAGGACACCGTGGCGGCGGCGCTGGCCGTCCCGGGGGTGCGGGATGTGGTGGTGGTCACGGACGATCCGGTCGCCGGCGCGGCCCTGTCGGCCCTGGGGGCGCGGATCGTGCCCGACGTTCCGGGCGCGGGGCTCAACGCGGCGCTCGCGCACGGGGCCCGTGCGGTGCGGGCGGTGCGGCCGTCGGCGCGGGTGGCGGCGCTGAACGCGGACCTTCCGGCGCTGCGGCCCGCGGAGCTGGGGCGGGTCCTCGCGGTGGCGGGGCAATTCGGCCGGGCATTTCTCGCGGATGCCGCCGAAATAGGTACGACATTCCTCTCGGCGGCGGCGGGGGTGGAATTGGAACCGGCTTTCGGAGGGGCTTCGCGGCGCCGGCATTTGTCCTCGGGGGCGGTGGAAATCCGGCTGGCGGGGGTGGATTCCGTGCGCCGGGACGTGGACACCGGCGAGGACCTGGCGGCCGCCGTGGCGCTGGGCCTGGGGCCGCGGACGGCGGCCCGCTGGGTGCCCGCGGCCGGATAGGCTGCGGCCCATGCAGGCGACCGCGTACACGTACGATCCCGAGACCCGCAGCGGCAGTGTGCTGCTCGACGACGGCACCCCGGTGGAGTTCGGGGCCGACGCCTTCGAGGCGGGCGGCCTGCTGCGCCTGCGTCCGGGGCAGCGGGTGCGGATCGAGACGGAGGGCGCCGGCGGGTCGCTGCGGATCACGCTGGTGACGCTGCAGACCTTCTGACCGGGCCCCTCCGGAACGCGCCGCGGGCCGGGCTCCCCCGAGGGGGAGCCCGGCCCGGCGTGTGAGCAGCCGCCGCCGTTACTTGTTGGCGGCGGTCTTCTTCGCGGTGGTCTTGCGCGCCGTCGTCTTCTTGGCGGGCGCCTTCTTCGCGGTGGCCTTCTTCGCCGGCGCGGTCTTCTTGGCGGCGGCCTTCTTGGTCGCGGCCGTGGTGGTCTTCTTGGCCGGGGTCGCCTTCTTGGTGGCGGCGGCGCCGGTCTTCTTCGCGGCCGGGGTGCTCTTCTTGGCGGCGGTGGTGGTCTTCTTCGCGGCCGTGGTGGTCTTCTTGGCGGCGGCCGTCGTCTTCTTCGCCGGGGTCGCCTTCTTGGCGGCGGCCTTCTTGGCGGTGGTGGCCTTCTTGGCCGCGGCCTTCTTCACGGTCGCGGAGGCGCCACCGCTGAGGCTGCCCTTGGGCGCCTTCTTGACGGAGACCTCGCCTCCCTTGGGGAGCTTCTTCGAGCCGCTGACCAGGTCCTTGAAGCCCTGCCCCGCACGGAAGCGCGGAACCGAGGTCTTCTTGACCCGCACCCGCTCACCCGTCTGCGGGTTGCGGGCGTAGCGGGCGGGACGGTCGACCTTCTCGAACGAGCCGAAGCCGGTGACCGAGACCCGGTCCCCGCCGACCACGGCACGCACGATGGCGTCGAGCACGTGGTCGACGGCGTCGGCGGCCTGCTGGCGACCGCCCATCTTGTCGGCAATCGCTTCTACGAGCTGCGCCTTGTTCACGTCTTCCCCTTCGGAGACATTGCCGGAACGAAAGTGTTCAAGCTTTTTCGCACGTTAGGCATGTATATACCGCAAATCAAACACGAAACGGGCTAATCACCCTAGTGCCGCAACGCGGAAGTCCCGTTGCGGAGTTCCTGGTGTCAGTCGTCTTCAGGGAATCGGCCCTCGTCGAGGTCCTTCATCAACCGGTCCAGACGCGTGGCCGCGTCCGCGAGATCGTGCTTCGCCGCGGCCGTGACGACCAGCAGCTTCCGGGACAGCGCCATCCTTACGCCCTCCGGGACTTGCAGTTCGCGCACCCTTGTGTGCGCTTCCTTCAATCGGGCGGCGACTGCCTTGTAGAGCTCGAGTTGGCTGTCGCGTTCCATGCACAGATTGTGCCATCTAGGGCGAGTTGTCGCCCGACGGGGTCTCAACAAGCGACTGCGCCCCCCACCGGACGGTGGGGGGCGCAGTACTGGAAAAGCGCTGCTCAGGCCGTAATTGTACGGGGCTTGAAGGCCGGCCTCGCGGCCTCGTAGGCGGCGATGTCCGCTTCGTTCTGAAGGGTGAGGCTGATGTCGTCCAGACCGTTCAGGAGCCGCCAGCGGGCGTTCTCGTCGAGCTCGAAGTCGGCGTCGATCCCGGGGGCGAGGACCTTGCGGGCCTCCAGGTCGACGGTGACCTCGGCGGTCGGGTCGGCCTCGGTCACCTCCCAGAGGGCGTCGACGGTCTCCTGCGGCAGGACCACGGTCAGCAGGCCGTTCTTCAGCGAGTTGCCGCGGAAGATGTCGGCGAAGCGGGAGGAGATGACCGTCTTGAAGCCGTAGTTCTGCAGCGCCCAGACGGCGTGCTCACGGGAGGAGCCGGTGCCGAAGTCGGGGCCGGCGACCAGGACCGTGGCGCCCTGCCGCTCGGGGCGGTTGAGGACGAACTCGGGGTCCTTGCGCCATGCCTCGAACAGGCCGTCCTCGAAGCCGTCGCGGGTGACCTTCTTGAGCCAGTGCGCCGGGATGATCTGGTCGGTGTCGACGTTGCTGCGGCGCAGCGGGACGGCGCGGCCGGTGTGGGTGGTGAAGGCTTCCATGGTTCTCAGACCCCCGCGGTGGTGGCGACGTCGGACAGATCGGCCGGGGAGGCCAGGTGGCCCAGGACGGCGGTGGCGGCGGCGACCTGGGGGGAGACCAGGTGGGTGCGGCCGCCCTTGCCCTGCCGGCCCTCGAAGTTGCGGTTGGAGGTGGAGGCGGAACGCTCGCCGGGAGCCAGTTGGTCGGGGTTCATGCCCAGACACATCGAGCAGCCCGCGTGCCGCCATTCGGCGCCGGCCTCCTTGAAGACCTTGTCCAGGCCCTCCTCGACGGCCTGCAGGGCCACCCGGACGGAGCCGGGGACGACCAGCATGCGCACGCCGTCGGCGACCTTGCGGCCCCGCAGAAGGGAGGCCGCGTTGCGCAGGTCCTCGATGCGGCCGTTGGTGCAGGAGCCTACGAAGACGGTGTCGACCTTGATGTCGCGCAGCGGCTGCCCGGCGGTCAACCCCATGTACTCCAGGGCCTTTTCGGCGGCGAGGCGCTCCGAAGCGTCTTCGTACGAAGCCGGGTCGGGGACGTTCGCCGAAAGCGGGGCGCCCTGCCCGGGGTTGGTGCCCCAGGTGACGAACGGGGCCAGCTCGGCGGCGTCGATGACGACCTCGGCGTCGAAGACGGCGTCCTCGTCCGTCCGCAGCGTCTTCCAGTACGCGACGGCGGCGTCCCAGTCCTCGCCCTCGGGGGCGTGGGCCCGGCCCTTGAGGTAGGCGAAGGTGGTCTCGTCGGGGGCGATCATGCCCGCGCGGGCGCCGGCCTCGATGGACATGTTGCAGATGGTCATCCGGGCCTCCATCGAGAGCTTCTCGATGGCGGAGCCGCGGTACTCCAGGACGTAGCCCTGGCCGCCGCCGGTGCCGATCTTCGCGATGATCGCCAGGATCAGGTCCTTGGCGGTGACGTCCTCGGGCAGCTCGCCGTCCACGGTGATCGCCATGGTCTTCGGGCGGGCCATCGGCAGGGTCTGGGTGGCCAGGACGTGCTCGACCTGGCTGGTGCCGATGCCGAACGCCAGCGCGCCGAAGGCGCCGTGCGTGGAGGTGTGCGAGTCGCCGCAGACCACGGTGGTGCCGGGCTGGGTCAGACCGAGCTGGGGGCCCACGACGTGGACGACGCCCTGCTCGACGTCGCCCAGCGGGTGCAGCCGGACGCCGAACTCGGCACAGTTCTTGCGCAGGGTCTCGAGCTGCGCGCGGGAGACCGGGTCGGCGATCGGCTTGTCGATGTCGAGGGTCGGGGTGTTGTGGTCCTCGGTGGCGATGGTGAGGTCGAGGCGCCGTACCTGGCGGCCGTTCTGGCGGAGGCCGTCGAACGCCTGCGGGCTGGTCACCTCGTGCAGCAGGTGCAGATCGATGAAGAGGAGGTCGGGCTCGCCCTCGGCGCGCCGGACGACGTGGTCGTCCCAGACCTTCTCCGCGAGTGTCCTACCCATCGCTTTCCCTCCGGCCGACGTCTACGCCGGCACAACTAGAGACCCGTTTCGCGGGCCGTTGTGCGGCCGCCTCACCAGAGTCACAGGTTCCCGGGAAAATTGAACTTGCGTTTCACAGAGTGAGACGTGAATATCGTTGCATGGACAACTCTAGCGGCGTAGGCGTTCTCGACAAGGCAGCCCTTGTCCTGAGCGCCCTGGAGTCCGGTCCGGCCACCCTCGCAGGTCTGGTCGCGGCGACGGGACTCGCACGACCCACGGCACACCGTCTGGCCGTGGCTTTGGAACACCACCGGATGGTGGCCCGCGACATGCAGGGCCGGTTCATCCTCGGACCGCGGCTCGCGGAGCTCGCCGCCGCGGCCGGCGAGGACCGTCTGCTGGCGACCGCCGGGCCGGTGCTGACGCATCTGCGCGATGTGACCGGCGAGAGCGCGCAGCTCTACCGGCGCCAGGGCGACATGCGGATCTGCGTGGCGGCGGCCGAGCGGCTGTCCGGACTCCGGGACACCGTCCCGGTCGGCTCCACGCTGACCATGAAGGCCGGCTCGTCGGCGCAGATCCTCATGGCCTGGGAGGAGCCCGAGCGGCTGCACCGCGGCCTTCAGGGCGCCCGCTTCACGGCGACGGCCCTGTCGGGCGTACGGCGCCGCGGCTGGGCCCAGTCGATCGGCGAGCGGGAGCCCGGCGTGGCGTCCGTCTCCGCGCCCGTACGCGGCCCCTCGAACCGCGTGGTGGCCGCCGTGTCGGTCTCGGGCCCGATCGAGCGCCTGACCCGCCACCCGGGCCGGATGCACGCCCAGGCGGTCATCGACGCGGCCGCGCGCCTGACCGAGGCCCTGCGCCGCAACGGCTGATCCTTCTCCCTCTTCACCTGTACGTTCCCGGCCCACCGCTCCAACGCCGCAGCGGTGGGCCGGAGTTGTGTCCGCGACGACACGGCGGACCGGAACAGCGAAGAAGCCCTCCCCCGAAGGGAAGGGCTTCTCCGTGTGGTACCCCCGACCGGATTCGAACCGGCGCTACCGCCTTGAGAGGGCGGCGTGCTAGGCCGCTACACAACGGGGGCAAGATCAGAAAGCGATCCGCTGGCCTACCTGGACTCGAACCAAGACTAACTGAACCAGAATCAGTCGTGCTGCCAATTACACCATAGGCCACTGGTGGTTTAGACCAGTTGGTACCCCCGACCGGATTCGAACCGGCGCTACCGCCTTGAGAGGGCGGCGTGCTAGGCCGCTACACAACGGGGGCCCTAGCGATCCTGCATCGGGTTCACCGGGTGCGACCCTGGTGATCCCGCGGGAAGGATCTGTACCCCCGACCGGATTCGAACCGGCGCTACTGCCTTGAGAGGGCAGCGTGCTAGGCCGCTACACAACGGGGGCTTTGTGGATCATTATCCACGGTTTGCAGATGAGCTCTGCGAGCTGGCCTACCTGGACTCGAACCAAGACTAACTGAACCAGAATCAGTCGTGCTGCCAATTACACCATAGGCCACCGGGGCGTGATCCCTCCGAAGGGGGATCTTGCTCTGGCTTGCGCTTTCGGGGCTTTCCGGCCTTTCGGCCCGCTCCCCTCGGCGCAGGAAGAACATTACCCGAAGGTGTCCGGTGCTCCAAAACGGGTATCCCCGCGCAGCACTCCGGGGAGCTGGTGGAGGCCGGTGATCCTGGTCAGCCCCGGTCTGCCGCCCGTGTCGGCGCGATCCAGCCAGACCCCGAGGAGGCCCGCCCGGACGGCGCCCAGGGCGTCGATCTCCGGCTGGTCGCCCACGTACGCCACCTGCTCCGGCGGCAGCCCCAGGGCGTCACAGGCCGCGTGGAAGGCCGCGGCGGCCGGCTTGGCCACGCCGAGCTCGGCGGCGCACACGACGGCCTCGAACCGGTCCCGTACGCCCAGCACGCGCAGCTTGCGGTCCTGGTTGCGGATGCTGGAGTTCGACAGCACCCCGTGGCGGTACTCGCCGGCGAGCACGTCGAGGGCCGGCAGGGTGTCCGGGAAGAGCTCCCAGGCGGCCTCGTAGTGGACCACGTACCGGTCGAACCAGTCGTCGGCCTCGACGGCGGTGAGCTCCGCCCTGCCGAGGAAGTCCCGGA
This sequence comes from Streptomyces sp. NPDC006339, assembly GCF_040612775.1. Classification (NCBI taxonomy): domain Bacteria; kingdom Bacillati; phylum Actinomycetota; class Actinomycetes; order Kitasatosporales; family Streptomycetaceae; genus Streptomyces; species Streptomyces sp. NPDC006339. The sequence goes on along the minus strand of NZ_JBEXQW010000026.1, from coordinate 38,809 downwards.
CCCGGTTCCGCCGCTGGTCCAGGAAGTCGCCGCCCTCGGCCTCGAAGCGCCGCCAGTGCAGCTCCGTGAGCTCCTTCCAGCGCAGCAGGGCCTCCTCCACGGAGGCGTAGCCCCCGAGCAGCCCCTCGGCGGCGAGGTGGGCCCGCATGCCGGCGCGGTCGGCGCTCGCGTAGTCGAAGATCGTGTCGTCGATGTCCCAGAGCACCGCGCGGATGGCCATGGAACGACCGTACCGCCGTGGGCGTCCGGGCGGTCAGGGTTTCCCGATGTCGACGGCCCATACGCCGGTGCCGTCGTACGCCTCGGGCACGGCCGTCAGGACCTGCCCCTCGACGGCCCCGGAGGCGGCCGCGTAGACGGCGTGCGCGTGCCGCCAGTCCACGCCGGCCGAGACGGCCTGCTCGACGGCGGCGGTGGCGGCGAAGTCGAGCGGCGGGAACTCGAGGCCGGGGAGCGCCCCGGCGTGCGCGGCGATCCCGGGCAGCTCCAGGCTCGCCGCCAACAGGCAGAGCGCCGGGACGTGGGCGCGCCGCGCGGGGTCGTCCACCTCGACGACGACGATCGAGGAGAGCAGCCGGTGCCCTCGCCCGAGCGCCACCATGGCGGTGTGGTCCAGGACGATCACCGGCGGCTCCCGACGCGCCGTTCGACGATGGCCTGCCGCCAGGCCCGCCCCTCCCGCAGCAGGTCGTCGTCGAGCTCCGCCCCGAACCGCTCGCGGACGTAGGCGATCGCCTTCGCGGTCCGCTCGGCGCGTTCGGCCTCGGTGGGGATGGCGGCGACCATCCGCTCGACGTAGGCGCGGGTGCTCAGGCCGCGCTCCTCCGCCAGCGTGCGCAGGCGGTCTCTTGTCTCGTCGCTGATCTTCAGTGTGGTGTCGGCCATACAGCGAGAATACCGATGAATACCGGCGCGCGGGGGCCTCCGCGGAACAACGCCCCGGGGGCGGCGGCCAGGACGGGCCGCCGCCCCCGGGGCGTCTGTGGAGAGGGTCAGCCGGCGAGCTTCGCCAGGGCCGCGTCGATGCGGGCGAGGGTCTTCTCCTTGCCCAGGATCTCCAGCGACTCGAAGAGCGGCAGGCCGACCGTGCGGCCGGTGACGGCGACGCGGACCGGGGCCTGGGCCTTGCCGAGCTTGAGGCCGTGGGCCTCGCCGGCGGCGAGGACGGCGTTCTTGAGGGACTCCGGGTCGCTCCAGTCGGCCGACTCCAGCTTCTCGCGGGCGGTGACCAGCAGGGCGTCGGAGCCCTCCTTCATCGCCTTCTGCCAGGACGCCTCGTCCTGGACCGGCTCCTTCAGGAAGAGGAAGTCGACGTTGGCGGTGATGTCCGACAGGACGGTCAGCCGGGTCTGGGCGTGCGGCGCGATGGCCTCCCAGGCGGCCGGGTCGAAGTCCTCCGGGGCCCAGTTGGCGTGCGGGGCCTTCAGCCAGGGCTCGCAGGCCGCGGCGAAGTCCTTCACGTCCAGCATGCGGATGTGGTCCGCGTTGATGGACTCGGCCTTCTTGAGGTCGAAGCGGGCCGGGTTGGCGTTGACGTCCGCGATGTCGAACTTCTCGACCATCTCCGGGATGGTGAAGAGGTCCTGGTCGGCGGAGAAGGACCAGCCGAGCAGCGAGAGGTAGTTCAGCAGGCCCTCGGGGAGGAAGCCGCGCTCGCGGTAGAGGTTGAGGCTGGCCTGCGGGTCGCGCTTGGAGAGCTTCTTGTTGCCCTCGCCCATGACGTACGGCAGGTGGCCGAAGGCGGGGATCCCCTTGGCCACGCCCAGCTCGATCAGCGCCTTGTAGAGCGCGATCTGGCGGGGGGTGGAGGAGAGCAGGTCCTCGCCGCGCAGGACGTGGGTGATCTCCATCAGGGCGTCGTCGACCGGGTTGACCAGGGTGTACAGCGGGGCGCCGTTGGCGCGCACGATGCCGTAGTCCGGGACGTTGTCCGGGGTGAAGGTGAGCTCGCCGCGGACGAGGTCGGTGAAGGTGATCGGCTCGTCCGGCATCCGGAAGCGGACGATGGCCTCGCGGCCCTCGGCCTTGTAGACCTCGATCTGCTCGGCGGTGAGCTCGCGGCAGTGGCCGTCGTAGCCGGAGGGCCGGCCGGCGGCGCGGGCGGCGTCGCGGCGGTCGTCCAGCTCGGTGGTGGTGCAGTAGCAGTGGTACGCGTAGCCGCCGGCGAGCAGCTTGTCGGCGACGTCCTTGTAGATGTCCATCCGCTGCGACTGCCGGTAGGGGGCGTGCGGGCCGCCGATCTCGGGGCCCTCGTCCCAGTCGAGGCCCAGCCAGCGCAGCGAGTCGAGGAGCTGCTCGTACGACTCCTCGGAGTCGCGGGCCGCGTCGGTGTCCTCGATGCGGAAGACCATGGTGCCCTGGTGGTGCCGGGCGAACGCCCAGTTGAAGAGGGCGGTGCGGACCAGGCCCACGTGGGGGTTGCCGGTCGGGGAGGGACAGAAACGTACGCGGACGTTCGCGTTAGCCACGCTTGATCACCCTGTTGGTGAGAGTGCCGATGCCTTCGATGGTGACGGCGACCTCGTCGCCGACGTTGAGGGGGCCGACCCCGGCCGGGGTGCCGGTGAGGATGACGTCGCCGGGGAGCAGCGTCATGGCCTCGGAGATGTGGACGACCAGGTCCTCGATGGAGCGGATCATGTCGCTCGTCCGGCCGAGCTGGCGCTGTTCGCCGTTGACCGTGGCCTGGACGGTGAGGTCGCCGGCGGCGGCGACGCTCAGGCCCGTCTCCACCCAGGGGCCCAGCGGGCAGGAGGTGTCGAAGCCCTTGGCGCGGGCCCACTGGGCCTCGCGCTTCTGGACGTCGCGGGCGGTGACGTCGTTGGCGCAGGTGAAGCCGAAGACGACGTCCTGGACGCGCTCGCGGGGCACCTCGCGGCACATGCGGCCGATCACCACGGCCAGTTCGGCCTCGTGGTGCAGCTCTTCGGAGAAGGAGGGGTACTCGATGGCGTCGCCGGGGCCGATGACCGAGGTGGTCGGCTTGAAGAAGGTGACCGGGACCTCGGGGACCTCGTTGCCGAGCTCCCTGGCGTGCTCCGCGTAGTTGCGGCCGACGGCCACGACCTTGTTGGGGAGGACGGGCGGCAGGAGCCGGACCTTGCTCAGCGGGACCTTGGTGCCGCTGAGCTCGAAGTCGGTGTACGGGATGCCCTTGATGATGTCGAGGACCAGGCCGCCGGACTCGACGGTCCCCTCCCCCTCGACCGCGCCGAAGGCGACGTTGCCGTCGATGGAGAATCTGGCGATGCGCACGAGTGCTGTCGCCCCTCACTTGCTGTTGGACGGGAGTCTGACGCTCCAGGCTAACGCGGTGAGGAGGCCCGATCGCCGGATTACTCGGCGGGGCGGTACGGCTCGGGGGCCGTCATCAGAATGGTGCGGCGCGGGTTGGCGGTCCGGCCGGGGAGCTCGGCGGCGTACTCGGGCCGGGCGCCTCGGCTCAGCTTCGCGGCGTCCTCCAGGTGGGCGAGGGTGGCGCGGCGGGGGTTGGCCGTGGTGCGGAGTACGGACGTCGTCTTCATGGCGGTGTCGGACCCTTGTCTGCGGTGGGGCGCGCCCACGCGGGCGCGGCGTACGGGGTGCCCATTCTGTAAAGCGTCAGGCTAAACATGCAATTCCCTTCGAATGCATGGCGGATTCAACGAACTACGTGTGAGTTTGCTCACCACTGAGGGAACAAACCGGGCATTACACACCGCTCCCCGAGGTGACCGAAAGGGACATTCCGCCACTGAACGCGCCATTCCGCTCCTGATCATGGCGACTGGGACACCCCTCCCCACCCACCCCTTCGGTGCGGTATTGACCGATTCCTCCGCGATCATCTTCTACATGCGGTGACCCGGTGTTCACGCGTTGTCATGCCCCTCGCGCCACGCCCCACCGCCCTTGTTGGAGATCCGGCACTGTGCTGGAATTCCACGCACCGCCGCGGGTTTCAAGCCGGCGCGCAGGGGGCGCAACGCAGCGCCGGCCGAGTGGCGGGGATAGGGGGATCTGCGCCGGTCACCGACGACCACCACGGGGACGCACCGCGTCCCACACGCCGACACCGTCCTCTCCGTTCACCCGGAAGGACGCCTGGTCCAGAGGTTGCGACGCTAGTGCAGGGACGTTTCAAGAGGGATGGCACGGGCTCTTCCCAGGCCCGCAAGGGCCGAGGGGAAGCTTCGGCGGAGCAGGAGCCGCGTGCCGGGACCCAGCACGGATCCCCGGCCCCGCACTCCCAGAAGCCGGGGAAGGGCGACGGCTCCGACGGTGCCGCGCGCGGTACCGCCGCGGACGCCGTCGCCGAGCAGGCCCCGCTGCCCCGGCTCCAGGCCGAGAACCAGGTCGGTCCGCGAATAGCCCTGCGCAACTGGCGCATCTCCACCCGCCTGGTCGCCCTGCTGACCCTTCCCGTGGTCGCGGCGACCAGCCTCGGTGGCATCCGTATCAACGAGTCCTTGCAGGACATGGAGCAGCTTGATCACATGCAGCTCCTCACCGAGCTGACCAAGGAAGCCACCAAGTTCGCCGAGGCGCTCCAGGCCGAGCGCGACCTCTCCGCCGGCCCGCTCGCCAACGGCAAGTCGGCCGGCGACTACCAGGTCTCCAACCCCCGCAAGGCCACCGACCGCGCGTACACGGCCTTCCTCGACGCCACCAACGCCATCCCGGCGACCGAGGACGACGAGTCGCTGCGCAGCATCCGGCAGAACGTCAACCAGATCGCCTCGCAGGTCAGCCAGCTCGGGGTGATCCGCGGCGACGCGTACAAGAAGGGCGTCGCCCGCTCGGTGACGGTCGAGGCGTACAGCCGCCTCATCCGCTCCCTGCTGAGCCTGTCCCAGGACATGGCGCAGGCCACCAGCAACCCGGAGATGATCAAGCGGACCCGGGCGCTCGCCGCGTTCTCCTCCGCCAAGGAGTACGCCTCCATCCAGCAGGCGATCATCGCCTCCTCGCTGCCCCCGAACGACAGCCGGCCCGCACAGATCGAGCAGGGCGACCGGCTCTACGGCGACGCCGCGCTCACCAGTGAGGGCGACGAGTTCAAGTCCTTCAAGGCGATCTACGAGTCGACCGGCGGGGACGCCGAGGAGCTCACCGCCTCGCTGACCAACGGCAACCCGTCGATCGAGGCCGCCGACAACTACGCGCAGCGGCTGCTGAAGTCCACCCGCGGCATGCCGGACGTCAAGCGCGGTCACCTCAACTTCACCGACGAGTACGGCACCAAGATCCGGGCCATGAACACCATCGAGGCGACGCTGCTCGGCGAGATGGAGACCAAGGCCCGTGAGCTGCGCCAGGAGTCGCAGCGGGACGCCATCATCAACGGTGCGCTGATCCTCCTCGTCCTCGGTGTCTCGCTCGTCGGCGCCTTCGTCGTGGCCCGGTCCATGATCCGCTCGCTGCGCCGGCTCCAGGACACCGCCACCAAGGTCGCCCAGGAACGCCTGCCCGAGCTGGTCAAGCAGCTCTCCGAGTCCGACCCGCAGGACGTCGACACCTCCGTCGAGTCCGTCGGTGTGCACTCCCGCGACGAGATCGGCCAGGTGGCCGCGGCCTTCGACGACGTGCACCGCGAGGCGGTCCGCCTCGCGGCCGAGCAGGCCCTCCTCCGGGGCAACGTCAACGCGATGTTCACCAACCTCTCGCGCCGTTCCCAGGGCCTCATCCAGCGTCAGCTCTCGCTCATCTCCGAGCTGGAGTCCCGCGAGGCCGACCCGGACCAGCTCTCCTCGCTCTTCAAGCTCGACCACCTCGCGACCCGTATGCGCCGGAACGGCGAGAACCTCCTCGTCCTCGCGGGCGAGGAGCCCGGCCGCCGCTGGACCCGCCCGGTCCCGCTGGTCGACGTGCTCCGTGCCGCCGCCTCCGAGGTGGAGCAGTACGAGCGCATCGAGCTCGCCGCGGTCCCGGCGACCGAGGTCGCCGGCCGGGTCGTCAACGACCTCGTCCACCTGCTCGCCGAGCTGCTCGAGAACGCCACCTCGTTCTCCTCGCCGCAGACCAAGGTCCGCGTCACCGGTCACGCCCTGCCCGACGGCCGGGTGCTCGTCGAGATCCACGACACCGGCATCGGCCTCTCCCCCGAGGACCTCGCGGCGATCAACGAGCGGCTCGCCTCGCCGCCCACCGTGGACGTCTCGGTCTCCCGCCGCATGGGCCTGTTCGTGGTCGGCCGCCTGTCCCTGCGGCACGGCATCCGGATCCAGCTTCGCCCGTCCGACTCGGGCGGCACCACCGCGCTCGTCATGCTCCCGGTCGACGTCGCCCACGGCGGCAAGAAGCCCGTGCCGAAGGCCGGCCCCGGCGGCCAGGGCGCCGTTCCGCAGGGCCAGTCCGCCCCGGGCGGCCGCCTCGCCGGCGGTCCCGGTGCGGCCGGCGGCCCCGGTGCCCCCGGCGGGCGCCCGGGCGGTGCCCCGTCCGCGCCCGGCGGCCGGATCGGCGCCGGTGCGGCCCGTACGGCGCTGCCCGGACGGGACGGTGCCCCGCGCCCGAACGGCCCGCAGGGCCAGGGCGGTCAGGCCGCGGGCGGTCCGAACCTGTTCCAGGAGCGGCCGCAGGCCCCGGCGCCGGCCCAGGCCCAGGGTCCGCAGACCGCCCAGCTTCCGCCCGTCCCGCAGGACCCGCAGGCGCGTCCGGGCCTCGGCGCGCCCGGCGGGCTCGTCGGCGGCGCGCAGAGCGCGATCCCGTCCCGCACGGACGTCTGGGGCGGCCAGCACAACGGCCAGAGCGCCGGTCAGAACAACGGCCAGAACGGTGGCCGGCACGGTGGTCAGGGCTCGCAGGCCCCGGCCCCGCAGGAGCCCCGCCCGGCCCAGAACGGCTTCCCGCGCGCCGAGCTCCCCGGCGGCAGCCCCCAGTCGCAGCAGCCGCAGCGTCCGCAGGCCGCGAGCTGGGCCGGCAACGACCAGGCTCAGCCGGTCCGCAGGCCGCAGCAGGAGATGACGCCGCTGGACGCGCCGCGCGGTCACGAGGAGCCGGAGAACACCGGCCGTCACGGACAGCCCGACGGCCCCGGTTCCACGGGCCAGTTCGCGCGCCCGGACTTCGGGACGCCCCAGCAGGCCCCGCAGCACGCGGCTCCCCAGCACGCGGCTCCGCAGCACTCCGCCCCGCAGGGCTACCAGGGCGGTGCCCAGGACCCGGCGTCCACCGCGCAGTTCCCGCGGCCGGACTTCGGCGCGCCGCAGCAGGCCCCGCAGCAGCAGGCGTACGGCCACCAGCCGTTCGTGCCGCAGGCCCAGAACCCGCAGAACCCGCAGCAGGCACCGCAGGCGCAGCCGCCGGCGCCGCGGCAGCACACGGCCAACGAGCCGCAGCAGTCGCAGCAGCCCCGGCAGCCGCAGCTCCAGCAGCCCCGTCAGCCGGAGGCCCTGCCGCCGGCGCCGGGTTCCGGTGACGGCCGTACCCCGCTGTACGACACGCTCGAGACCAACTGGTTCCGTCAGGAGCAGGGTCAGGGCCAGGGCCAGGCGCCCGCCCCGGGCTCGCACCAGGCCCAGGCTCCGGCCCCGCGGCAGACCCCGTCCCGGGGTGTCCCGGACGCCGAGCGGACCATGCAGACCCCCGTGGTTCCGCAGCGTCCCGGTACGTCCGTGCCGCAGCAGCCGGACGCCGGGCGGCAGAACCAGAACGGCGGGGCCGCCTGGCGGACCTCGCCCAACGACGAGCTGGTGCGCCAGGCCGAGCGGGTGCGCAAGCCCGCGGCCGGCGGTGTCACCACCTCGGGGCTTCCGCGGCGCGTGCCGCGGGCCAACCTCGTGCCCGGTACCGCCCAGGAGCAGGCCCACACGGCCGGCCCCCAGGTGTCCCGCGCACCCGACGACGTCCGCGGCCGGCTCACCAATCTGCGCCGCGGTATCCAGCAGGGCCGGCAGGCGGGGAACTCCACCACGGGTTCCTTCAATCTCGGTCCGACCCAGCAGCAGGAGCGATAGTTGAGCGCGATGAGCCAGGCGGCGCAGAACCTGAACTGGTTGATCACCAACTTCGTGGACAACACCCCCGGGGTGTCCCACACAGTGGTGGTCTCCGCCGACGGTCTGCTCCTTGCCATGTCCGAAGGGTTCCCCCGCGACCGCGCCGACCAGTTGGCGGCGGTCGCGTCCGGACTGACCTCGCTGACCGCGGGGGCGTCCCGGATCTTCGAGGGCGGACCCGTCGCCCAGACCGTCGTGGAGATGGAGCGCGGCTTCCTCTTCCTGATGTCCGTCTCGGACGGCTCCTCGCTGGCCGTGCTCGCCCACCCGGAGTGCGACATCGGCCTCGTGGGCTACGAGATGGCGCTCCTCGTGGACCGGGCGGGCACCGTGCTCACCCCGGACCTGCGGGCCGAGCTCCAGGGCAGCCTGCTCCACTAGCCCGGCCCCGCCTCCCACCCGTACCCGAAACGACACGCCGCAGGGCGGTGCGCCCCTCCGCACCGCCCCGTACCGTTCACCGTCCGGCCGCCCCACCCGGCCCCCCACCGGCCCCATCAGACGGCAGTGGCCTCTGCCGTCACGCCCGGAGGATTCATGACCCCGCCCCCCGCCTCTCACGATCCGTACGGCGCCTCGATAGACGATCCGTACGGGCATGAAGGCGACCAGCCGCTGGTCCGTCCCTACGCGATGACCGGCGGCCGGACCCGGCCGCGCTACCAGCTCGCCATCGAGGCGCTGGTCAGCACCACGGCCGACCCCGCGCACCTGGCCACCCTGCTCCCCGAGCACCAGCGGATCTGCCACCTGTGCCGTGAGGTGAAGTCGGTGGCGGAGGTGTCGGCGCTCCTGTCGATGCCGCTCGGTGTGGCCCGCATCCTCGTGGCCGACCTGGCCGAGGCGGGCATGGTGGCCATCCACCAGCCGGGCAACGGAGAGGCCGGCGGCACGCCGGACGTGACACTGCTCGAAAGGGTGCTCAGTGGACTTCGCAAGCTCTAGCGGCGGCTCCGTTCCGCAGAGTCGTTCGACCACCAGCGCGAAGATCGTGGTGGCCGGCGGCTTCGGCGTGGGCAAGACCACGTTCGTCGGCGCGGTCTCCGAGATCAATCCGCTGCGGACCGAGGCCGTGATGACCGCGGCCTCGGCGGGCATCGACGACCTGACGCACACCGGAGGCAAGACCACCACCACGGTGGCCATGGACTTCGGCCGCATCACCCTGGACCAGGACCTGATCCTGTACCTGTTCGGTACGCCCGGTCAGGACCGTTTCTGGTTCATGTGGGACGACCTGGTCCGCGGCGCCATCGGCGCCGTCGTCCTGGTCGACACCCGGCGTCTCGCCGACTGCTTCCCGGCCGTCGACTACTTCGAGAACTCCGGCCTCCCCTTCGTCATCGCGCTGAACGGCTTCGACGGGCACCAGCCCTATGCCCCGGACGAGGTCCGCGAGGCCCTCCAGATCGGCCCCGACACTCCCATCATCACCACCGACGCCCGCCACCGCGCGGACGCCAAGAGCGCGCTCATCACCCTCGTCGAGCACGCCCTCATGGCGCGGCTGAAGTAGTACACATCAAGTAGAAGTCGAGATACGGCAGTTGTCGTAGAGGTTTTGGGAGCGGTCTGTGTCCTTCGACACGACCGCCCTCGGGTTCATAACATTTCGACAGAGAATTGGGGCGCCTCGGACACCCGACGCATCCGATCGGTACCGCTGCGCTCACATGAGCCCCGCTTTTTGGCGGGGCTCGCTCTTTATGCCCGTTTTATCTCGGGTGGGGGCCACAGAAACCGGCTGCTCCGCACTGTTTGGAGGGGACCCCCTTCACGTGCTGCAATTCATGAACTCCCGAGTAGTACGGCCCTGAACGAAACACCGGCACAACGTAGGTGCCGACGCCGAGAGGTTGTTGGTCGAGTGAGGCGAAGCAAGGAAAGCTCCGCGGAGCAGCAGACGCGGGGCAACTTCACGCCGCCGTCCCGCCCGGAGTTCACCCCCGTGGACGAACCGGTGACGCCCCCGGCCCCGAGCCGCAAGGGCAGCTCCAGCAAGCTGTCCCCGCGCAACTGGCGCGTGCCCACGAGGCTGAACGCCATCCTCCTCATACCCGTGCTCGTCGGTCTGGTCATGGGCGGCTTCCAGGTGAAGATCGCCATCGACACCTGGCAGGAGGCCCAGGACGCCGAGAAGACGGCGCTCATCGTGCGCGCCGCCTCGGACTACAGCCAGGCACTGCTCAACGAGCGCGACCTCACGGCCGCTCCGCTGCTGAAGGCCAAGGACGCCGGCGACCGCGAGAGCGACGAGGTCACCCAGGCGTACGCGGCCACCGACGCCGCCAAGCTGAAGTTCGACGAGGCGGCCAGGAACCTGCCGAGCGGACAGGGCCTGGAGCGCCGCCTCGGGCTCTTCCGGAACGCCGAGCCCAAGCTCACGGAGCTGCGCAAGGTCGCCTACACCCGCGCGCTCGACCCGGTGGAGACCCAGCGCAAGTACACCGAGGTCCAGCACTACCTGATGGAGTTCTCCAACGAGCTCGGTCTGGGCACCGGCAACATCACCAGCTACGGCCGTACGGTCTACGCGATCCAGCTCGCGAAGGCCGCCGAGTCCCTCCAGCGGTCGATCGGCACCCAGCTCCTGGTCCGTCCCTCCAAGAAGGACGACGTCTTCGCGCAGCAGTCGGTTGCGTTCAACTCGTACAACTACCTGGAGCAGATCGCCCTCGGCGAGTACCAGTCCGGTGGCACCGAGGCGGACGTGGAGCGCCTGAAGGAGGTCATGGCGGGCAAGGCCGCCGAGGGCTCCAAGAAGATGGCGGCGCTCGGCGTCGAGCTGCCCAAGGGCGGCGACGGCTCCGTCTACACCGGTGTGGCCCAGCTCATCGGTTCCGCCAAGGATGCCGACGCGCTCGCGGACCTGAAGCAGCAGGGCATCACCGCCGAGACCTGGATGGCCGTCGCCACCGCCAAGTTCGACGGCTACACCGAGGTCGAGCACGAGCTCGTCGACAAGGCCGTGGCCGAGGCCGCCGAGATCTCCTCGGACGCCCAGACCGACGCCTGGGTCATCGGCGGCATCGTCGTGATCGCCCTGCTCACCGCCTTCATCCTGGCCGGGATGATGGCCCGCCAGATGAGCCGCTCGATGAGCGAGCTGCGCACCGCCGCCTTCGGCATCGCCGAGCAGCGCCTGCCGATGCTGGTCGACCAGTTGTCCCGCACCGAGCCGGGCCGGGTCGACACCCGGGTCCAGCCCATCCCGATCGACTCCCGCGACGAGATCGGCGAGGTCGCCCGCGCCTTCGACCAGGTGCACCGCGAGGCCGTCCGGCTCGCCGCCGAGCAGGCCATGCTCCGGGGCAACGTCAACGCGATCTTCACCAACCTCTCGCGCCGCAACCAGTCGCTGATCGAGGGCCAGCTCACCCTCATCACCGACCTGGAGAACAACGAGGCCGACCCGGACCAGCTCGAGAACCTCTTCAAGCTGGACCACCTGGCCACCCGTATGCGCCGCAACGGCGAGAACCTCCTCGTCCTCGCCGGCGAGGAGCCCGGCCGCCGCTGGGACCAGCCGGTCCCGCTGGTCGACGTCATGCGCGCCGCCTCCTCCGAGGTGGAGCAGTACGAGCGCATCGAGCTGGCCGGCGTCCCGGACGCCGAGATCCACGGCCAGGCCGTGACCGACCTCGTGCACCTGCTCGCCGAGCTCCTGGAGAACGCCACCACGTTCTCCTCCCCGCAGACCAAGGTCCGCGTGACCGCGACCCGTCTGCCCGACGGCCGCGTCATGGTCGAGATCCACGACAAGGGCATCGGCCTCACCGCCGAGGACTTCGCGGACATCAACCACAAGCTGGCCAACCCGCCCACCGTGGACGCCGCCGTCTCGCAGCGCATGGGCCTGTTCGTGGTCGGCCGCCTCGCCGACCGGCACGGCATCCGCGTCCAGCTCCGCCCCTCGGGCGAGCAGGCCGGCACCACCTCGCTGGTCATGCTGCCGGACGCGATCACGCACGGCGGTGGCGGCGAGCAGCCGCTGCAGGACGACTTCACCGTCTCGCAGATGATCCCGCAGCAGGCGCAGAACGCCTTCGAGCCGCAGGCGCAGCCGATGCGGACCGCGGCCGAACTCGGCTTCGACGACTCGCGCTACGAGCAGCAGGGCGACGACCGGCAGCTCGACCCGGTGAACCGCTCCCTGATGCGCGAGGAGCGCCGGGCGGCGCTCGAGGCCCAGATGCACCAGGGCGAGGACCGCCCGCTGTACCGGGACGAGACGGACGCCTCCGGGCAGCAGACGTACGCACCGCAGGAGCACCGGCAGGAGTACGCGCAGGAGCACTCCGCCGAGTACCCGCAGGCGCAGGAGTACGGCCAGGAGTACGCCCAGGACTACGGGCAGGGCCAGGACTCCTACGGCTACCCGCAGCAGGGGTACCAGGGCTACGAGCAGCCCGCCGACGGTTACCGCGAGCAGGCATATGCGGAAGCCTCGTACGATGGCGGCGCGGGCGGCCACAACGGGTACCAGAACAGCTACGAAACCCAGCCCCACCAGGGGGACTGGCAGCAGCAGGGCGGCTACGGCGACGGCTACGGGCAGCAGTTCGAGACGGAATCGGAATCTGCCCAGGCCGCTCCCGAACAGGACCGTGACCGCGTAGGCTTCGACCGTCCGGGTGCCCCGCAGAGTTCCACCCCGGACACCGGCCACGCGCTGACGGACTCCGGTCTGCCGCGCCGCGGCAGCGTCGCCCCGCAGGCGCCGCAGACCCCGCAGGCGTCGCAGTCCACGCCGCCGGCCCAGACCGTGCGTCCGGCGGGTGACGAGGCCGACGGCCCCGGGGAGTGGCGCTCCGCCAACGACGAGCGCTGGTCCCGGGCCGAGAAGCTCCGCGACCCGAAGGCGGGCGGGGTCACCCCCTCCGGCCTTCCGCGACGGGTCCCCAAGGCCAACCTGGTCGAGGGAGCCGCGGAGCAGACCCCGCAGGGCGGCCCACAGGTCTCCCGCGCACCGGAGGACGTGCGGGGCAGGTTGAGCAACCTGCGCCGCGGCGTCCAGCAGGGACGCAGCGGGGGTACGGACACGAACGGATCGGGCCTCGGCCCGGGCAACACCTACAACCAGGAGCGTTAGTGTGAGCGCGATGAGCCAGGCGGCGCAGAATCTGAACTGGTTGATCACCAACTTCGTGGACAACACCCCCGGGGTGTCCCACACGGTGGTGGTCTCCGCCGACGGCCTCCTGCTGGCGATGTCCGAGGGTTTCCCCCGGGACCGCGCCGACCAGCTTGCGGCGGTCGCGTCCGGACTGACCTCGCTGACCGCGGGCGCGTCCCGGATCTTCGAGGGCGGTGCGGTCAACCAGACCGTCGTGGAGATGGAGCGCGGCTTCCTCTTCATCATGTCGATCTCGGACGGCTCCTCGCTGGCCGTGCTCGCCCACCCCGAGTCCGACATCGGTCTCGTGGGTTACGAGATGGCACTGCTCGTCGACCGCGCGGGAAGCGTCCTGACCCCCGACCTGCGGGCGGAACTCCAGGGAAGTCTTCTCAACTAACAGACAGACAGTGCGTTTCTCGCCACCGCACCGTAGGGTGCGGTGGCGCGGTTCCAAGGGACATGGGATCGCGAGGCAGTCGGAGGAGGAGACGTGGGTACACCCCCGGGCGGAAGCCCTTACAACGGTTTCGACGCGCATCAGGCGCCGCTGGGCGGCGACACCGCGCAGAACCGCTTCAACTTTCCCTCCGCTCCGAGCAGACAGGGCGTGTCGCAGCCCTATCAGCAGCCGCAGAGCCAGTCCGCGCCCGCCGGGTCCCCCAGCGCCTCCGCCGCGCCGGGACGCCGCCAGGGTGGTCAGGGCGCCACGGGCGGGCACAACCCGCTCGTGCGTCCGTACGCGATGACCGGCGGCCGGACCCGGCCGCGTTACCAGCTCGCCATCGAGGCGCTGGTCAGTACCACGGCCGATCCGGCCCGGCTGCAGGGGCAGTTGCCCGAGCACCAGCGGATCTGCCGGCTGTGCTTCGAGATCAAGTCGGTCGCGGAGATCTCGGCACTTCTCTCCATCCCCCTCGGCGTTGCCCGGATTCTCGTCGCCGACCTGGCGGAGGCCGGACTTGTCGCCATCCACCAGCCCGGCGGCGACGAGGCCGCCGGCGGTCAGCCAGACGTGACACTGCTCGAAAGGGTGCTCAGTGGACTTCGCAAGCTCTAGCGGCGGCGCGACCCGTTCAACCACCAGCGCGAAGATCGTGGTGGCGGGTGGCTTCGGCGTGGGCAAGACCACGTTCGTCGGCGCGGTCTCGGAGATCAACCCGCTGCGAACCGAGGCCGTGATGACGTCCGCTTCCGCGGGCATCGACGACCTGACCCACACGGGCGACAAGACGACGACGACTGTCGCCATGGACTTCGGCCGTATCACCCTGGACCAGGACCTGATCCTGTACCTGTTCGGTACGCCCGGTCAGGACCGCTTCTGGTTCATGTGGGACGACCTGGTCCGCGGCGCCATCGGCGCCGTCGTCCTCGTGGACACCCGGCGTCTCGCCGACTGCTTCCCGGCCGTCGACTACTTCGAGAACTCCGGCCTCCCCTTCGTCATCGCGCTGAACGGCTTCGACGGCCACCAGCCGTACACCCCGGACGAGGTCCGCGAGGCCCTCCAGATCGGCCCCGACACCCCGATCATCACCACCGACGCCCGCCACCGCGCGGACGCCAAGAGCGCGCTCATCACCCTCGTCGAGCACGCCCTCATGGCCCGCCTGCGGTAGTTGTCCCCGGCGTTCGTCCGAAGGCCGCGTTCCCCTTCCGGGAGCGCGGCCTTCGGCGTGTGCCCGGGGCCGGTGAAACCGCCCCCGGGGCGCGGCGCGTCCAGTACGTTGTACGCGGACCCGGGGGTGTGGGGATGGGCTGGTGGGACTCGTCGGACGCGTCGGAGGCGTCGGAGGTGCCGGACGGCGTGCGCCGGATCGGGCGGTTCACGATCGAGGAGACGCTGGGCCGGGGCGGGATGGGCAAGGTCTATCTGTGCCGTACGCCCGCCGGGCTCCGGCTCGCGGTGAAGGTGATCCGCAAGGACCTGGCCGACGACCACGACATCCGGGTGCGGTTCAACCGCGAGGTCGACGCCCTGCTCGGGGTGCGCAGCCCGTACACGCTGCCGGTGTACGCCGCCGAGACGGTGCGGCCGCCGCTCTGGCTCGCCGCCCGGTACGTGGAGGGCCCGACCCTGGACGCCCAGGTCCGCGCGCGGGGGCCGTTACCGGAGCGGCGGGTCGCGGAGCTCGGCGGGATGCTCGCCGAGGCGCTGTCCGACGTGCACGCCCACGGTGTGATCCACCGGGACCTCAAGCCCACCAACATCATCCTGGAGGGCGGGGAGCCGCGGCTCATCGACTTCGGGATCGCCCGGTCGGCCGGTGTCACGCGCGGGCTGACAATCCCCGGCTCGCCGCTCGGCACGCACGGCTACATGCCGCGCGAGCAGCTCCAGGGAGACGAACCGACGCCCGCCGTCGACGTGTTCGCGCTCGGCGCGGTCCTCGTCTTCGCGGCGACCGGCCATCCTCCGTTCGGCCACGGCCTGGCCGCGAGCCTGCGGATCCACCAGGGCGAGCCGCCCCGGCTCACCGGCGTGCCGCGTCCGCTCGTGGACGTGGTCGCCGCCTGCCTCGCGGCCGCGCCGGCCGAACGCCCCGCGCCCGAGGAGATCATGGCGGCGCTCCGCGACGTCCGCTGGGAGCACTCCGCCGCGCCGCCCACCGCCCCGCCCGCGCGGGACCGCACGCCGGAGGCGGGCCCGGAGTCTGGTCCGGCGGCGGGTGCGGAGGCGGGTGCGGAGGCGGGTTCCGGGCCGGGTGACGCCGCTTCCGGGGCTGACTCCGGGCGGGGTTCCGGGCCGGGCTCCGGGCGGAATTCCTTGGCTGGATCCGGCGGTTCGCCGGGAGGCTCGTCGGGGGGTTCGTCGGGCGGGCCGGCCGGGAGGTCGCCTTCCGGGAGCCCGCGGGCCCGCACCGTGCCCGTAGCCGATCCTCCGCACCACTGCCATGTGCCGGTGCCGCCGGCCGCCGGCGAGGGGTGTGCCCTGCGCCCGGTCGCGGCGCGACTGCTCGCGTCGGGGATGTCCCGGCCCCTGATCCGGAAGGCGGTTCTGCACCATGCCCGTTGAGCCCGTGGTCGAACTGCGCGACGGCTGGGAGTCGTTGGTCCGCGCCTGGGCGCGCCGGCGCGGCGAACAGGTCCACAGCGAGGACGGCGCGCTGTATCTGGAGACCAAGGCCGGCGGCCCGTCCGGGCCACGGCTCACCGTGGACATCAGCCCGGCGGCCGGTTCGCTCGTGGTGGCCGTCACCGACGGGACGCTCGTCCCGCCGGACCGGCTGGCCCCGACCGCGGCGGCCGCGACCGCCTGGAACGCCCACGAGGTGACCCCGGCCGCCGTGCTCGGGGACGCCCGCAGCGACGAACCGCTGCTCTCCGCGGTCCTCGCGCTGCCCCTGGTCGCCCATCTGTCCGTCACCGGGTTCGCGGCGACGCTTGACCTGCTGCTCGACCGGGCGGTGCGGCTGCTGCGCGAGTGCCACGACCTCGGATTCGTTCTGCGGAGCGACGATGACCTCGCCACGCGGGGGTGACGCGGTGGAGTCGGCGGCCTTCGTGCTCGCGGTCGCGGTGGTGCCCATGGCGGCGCTGCTCGTCGTCCTGTGGGCGAGCACGGGTTCCTGGATCTCGGGCCCCCGCCGGTCCGCCGACGACCCCGAACGACCCGACCGGCGCCGCCCCGAGGAACCCGGCTCCGGGGAACGCCGGCCCGCCGAACGCCGGTCCGCCGAACGCCGGTCCCCCGACCACCGGCCCGAGGAACGCCGGCCCGAGGAACGCCGGCCGGAGGAAAGCCGGTCCGAGCAGCGCGGCGCGGACGGGCAGGGGGCCCGGGAGCCCGATCCCCGGAGGGCGTACGGGCGTTCGCGCTCCGGCGCGGCCGGCTCCGACCCGTACCGCGGCGGCCGGCCCGTACCGCCGCACCCGCCCCGGCTGCTCCGGGACGACGTCGAACGGCTCATGGCCGGACCGCGCGCCCTCCTGAACAACGTGCTCGACGCGACGGCCTCCCTCCTGCCCCACCGGACGGAACCCCCGCCGGAGCCGCGGCCGGAGGCGGAACCGGGGGCGGAGGCCCCGGCCCGGGAGTCCTCCGAGGCCCACCGCCCCGCCCCGCCCGCCGCGACCGTCTCGGCCGGCACCGCGCGCACCCCCGCCGGTCCGGCCGTCGAGGGCGGCACCCTCGCCCTCGGCTCCGGCCAGCGGATCGTCGTCAGCGCGGCGACGTGGCTGCGGCCCGACGGGTACGTGGAGTGGGAGGGCGCCCTGTGCCGGGCCCGCTGGCTGGGCCCCGCCTCGGCGTACCCCCGCCCCGGCGACCTGGTCCGGGTCACCCCCGCCGCCCCGGCCTCCGAACCGCCGCTGCTCCTGGCCGGCCCGCTCCACTGAACCACCGCGCGACACCCCGTCCCCGTCCTTCGCTCCACGGAGTAGCCGTGTTTCCCACCGCAAGTCCTGACGAAGCCCCGCTCCCCGTGCCGTACATGGGCTTCGAGTTCGACAGTGCCCAGCGGCTGCCGCTCCTGCTCTGTCTGGACACCTCCTCGTCCCTGAGCCAGAGCGGCGCCATCGGCGCGCTCAACGAGGCCCTCACCTCCTGGGCGGAGAGCCTGGCCAACGACATGGCGCTCAGCGCCGCCGTCGACGTCGCCGTGATCACGTTCGGGGGCGTGGAGGGCATCACCGTCTGGCAGGGCGCCACGCCGCTCGGCGCCGTCGCGCCGAAGTGGCCGCACAGCCCGTTCGTCCCCGCCAACGAATTCCGCCCGCCGGTGCTGCGCGCCCACGGCGTGACGCTCCTGGACCGGGCCCTGCGCCTGGCCATGGAGGTCGTCACCGACTACAAGGCGGGCCTGCGCGCCGAGGGGCTGACCTACTACCGCCCGCAGATCTGCGTGGTCACCGACGGCGCCCCCAGCGACGAGCAGGGCCGGTTCTCGCACAAGTACCGGGACCTGCTGCCGGAACTGCGCAAGGCGGAGCGGGAGCAGCGGTTCCGGCTCTTCGCGGTCGGGGTGGGCGAGCGGCACGCCGGTGCGGAGGAGGTGCTCAAGGAGCTCGCCCCGCACTACCACGCCTGGCTGGACGGCTTCCCCTTCGCCGAGCTGCTCACCGCGATGTCGCACAGCGCCCGGGCCACCCAGGGCGGCGCCGCCGAGGCCGAGTTCCAGGAGATCTTCGCCCGGCTGAAGCGCCGGCGCGGCGGCGGGCAGGTCCCCGCGTGAGGGGCCCGGACCGGCCGCCGTCCCGGTGGCGGGTGCACGGCATCAGCTCCACGGGCTACCGGCACATCCGGGACAACACGCCCTGCCAGGACGCCTGGGACCGCCTGGAGACCCCCGGCGGCCTGGTGCTCGCGGTGGCGGACGGCGCGGGCAGCGCGCCCCGGTCCGGCGAGGGCGCGCGGGAGGCCGTACGGCTCGCGGTGGAGGCGTTCGCGCCGGTCGCCGCGCCGTGGCGGCGGATCGGCGGCGCGCGGCTGTGCCGGGAGCGGATGACCGAGGCGTTCCATGAGGTGCGGGCCCGGTATCTGCGCTGGTGCGAGGGGCCGCCGGGGCCGTACGCGACCACGCTGACCGTGGTCGTGGCCGCCGACGGCTGGCTGGGGCAGGCATCCGTCGGCGACGGTCTCGTCCTCGTCCGGGCCGCTCCGGTGGACGCCCCGGGTGGGGGCGACACGGGCGCGGGCTCCGCGGGCTCGGGCATGACCGGCGCGAGCATGACCGGCTCAGGCATGGCCGGCCCGGGCTTCGCAGGTACGGGCACCGCAGGGACGGGCACCGCAGGGACGGGCGGGGCGACCGAGCGCGGGTCGACCGAGCGCGGGGTCCGCGAGGGCGCGGCCTCCCCCTCGTACCATCTGCTGCCCCGCGCGCACACCGGCAGCGAGTACGCGAACGAGACCGTCTTCCTCGGCTCCCCCACCGCCCTCGGCCAACTGCGGGTGGACTGCGTCCGCGACGACGGGATCGACGGCGTGCTGCTGTCCACGGACGGGCTGACGCAGGCGCTGCTGCGGCGGGCTCCCGCCGGGCCGCCGCTGCCCCACGACGCCTTCCTGGGGCATCTCTTCGACCGCCTCGGCCGGTCGGACTACGACCACGACGAGGAAGACCGCCGACTGTCCGACTTCCTCGCCTCCGATCAGATCACCCGTGTGACCGGAGACGACAAGACCCTCCTGTGGGCGATACGACATGACGACCACTGACGGCTCCTCCACCGACGACTTCACCGACGGCCCGGGCCTCACCGACGGCGTCGACCTGACGCTGGGGGACGGCACCCGGATCAGCCGCGCCGGCAAGGCGCTCGGCACCGGGGGGCAGGGCAGCGTGTGGGCGCTCAGGGAGCGGGCCGACCTCGCCGGCAAGATCTACGACCGGGTGCCCGACGACGCCCAGCTTCGCCGGCTCGCCGCGATGCTGCGGGCCGACCCGCTCGCCGGCGAACGGCTCGCCCCCGGCCAGCCGCCGATGCTGGTGTGGCCGGTCGAGCTGATCGAGGCGGGCGGCCGGGCCGTCGGGTACGGCATGCCGCTCGTGGACCTCACGGTGCAGACCCCGCTCAACGGGGTGCTCCAGAAGCAGGTCCGGCTGCGCCGCTTCGCGGGGCGGGCGCACTGGCGGTTCCTGCTCGGCGTCGCGTCCAACCTCGCGTACATGACGGCGGAACTGCACCACCGCGGCTTCGTGGTGGGCGACCTGTCCGACCGGAACGCCGTGATCGACCCGCGCGGCTACGTCACGCTCCTGGACTGCGACTCGTTCGCCTTCACCGACACCATGACCGGCGAGTTCTTCGGCTGTGACGTCTTCACCGACGACTACGCGGCGCCCGAGCGCCACCGCGGGGAGCAGGCCACCCGGCACTCGGACGACTTCGCGCTCGCCGTCCTCGTCTACCAGTTGCTCACCGCGGGCAACCACCCCTTCGACGGGGCGCCGCTGAACGGCTCCGCCGAGGCCACCCGCAAGGACAACATCCTGGCCGGCACCTCCTTCCTCGTCCAGCCGGACCGGGTGCGGGTGCCGGCCCGGCTGCTGCCGCCGGAGGTGCAGCCGCCCGGGGTGCTGCGGCTGGCCCGGGAGGCGTTCGGGCCGGGGCTGCGGAATCCGGCCCGGCGGCCCTCGTCGGCCCAGTGGCTGGAGGTCCTGGACGAGGCGCGGGACACGGTGGCCGTCTGCGCGGCCGTACCGGAGCACCACTACGGGGGACATCTGGCCGAGTGCCCGTGGTGCGCCCGGACGCGGGCCGGGCAGAGCGACCCGTTCGTGGACGGCCGGGCCGGGACGCGGCCGTCGGCCGCCCGGTCCGGCGGCTCCGCCTCCACCTCGGCGTCCTCCTCGGCGTCCTCCTCGGCGTCCTCCTCCACCTCGGCGTCCTCCTCGGGGCCGGCCGCCTCCGCCCCTCCCCCCAAGCCGAAGCCGAAGCCGCCTTCCAAGTCGAAACCGCAACCGGCCCCCAAGCCCCCGAAACCGGAGCCGGAGCCGGAGCCGGAGCCCTCACCGCCCCCGAGGGTGAACGCCGAGGCCGCCCCTAAGGCCGCCCCGAAGCCCGCCACCAACGGGGAGATGGCGCTCGGCTGCACGGTGGCCGCCCTGGCCGCCGGTGTCCTCATCGCCGTGGTCTGGGGTCTGATCCTGCTGATCCAGAGCCTCTGGAAATAGCGGCCCCATGGGAAAGGGCCGGGCCCCGGTCTCGTACCGGGGTCCGGCCCTTCTCGCCGTGCTGCGGGGCGTCAGCGCCAACTGTGCGGCGCGCGGAAGCCGTTCTCGCGCTCCAGACGGCGCCAGCCGGCCGTCGAGCGGCCGTGGTGGGCGGACTCGGCGGGGGTGGCGGCGGCGCGGGCGAGCAGGACCGCGGTGATGGCGGCCAGCTCCTCGGGCTCGGCGTGGCCCTTCTCGACGCGGAGAAGGCCGGCTGTGGCAGGTGTGGTCACTTCGGTGGGCTCCTCTTACTGAGGCGGGTTGCCGTGCTTGCGGGACGGCAGGTCGGCGTGCTTGGTGCGGAGCATCGCGAGGGACTTGATCAGTACCTCGCGGGTCTCGGCGGGGTCGATGACGTCGTCGACGAGACCGCGCTCTGCGGCGTAGTACGGGTGCATCAGCTCGGCCTTGTACTCCTTGACCATGCGGGCCCGCATGGCCTCGGGGTCCTCGGCCTCCGCGATCTGCTTGCGGAAGATCACGTTGGCGGCGCCTTCGGCACCCATCACCGCGATTTCGTTCGTGGGCCAGGCGTAGGTCAGGTCGGCGCCGATGGACTGGGAGTCCATGACGATGTACGCGCCGCCGTACGCCTTGCGCAGGATCAGCGAGATCCGGGGCACGGTCGCGTTGCAGTACGCGTACAGCAGCTTCGCGCCGTGGCGGATGATTCCACCGTGCTCCTGGTCGACGCCCGGGAGGAAGCCGGGTACGTCCAGAAGGGTGATGATCGGGATGTTGAAGGCGTCGCACATCTGGACGAAGCGGGCGGCCTTCTCGGACGCCTCGATGTCCAGGACACCGGCGAGCGTCTGCGGCTGGTTCGCCACGATGCCGACGACCTGGCCGTCGAGCCGGGCCAGGGCGCAGATGATGTTGCGGGCCCAGCGCTCGTGGATCTCCAGGTAGTCGCCGTCGTCGACGAGCTCCTCGATGACCTTGTGCATGTCGTACGGGCGGTTGCCGTCGGCGGGCACGAGGTCGAGCAGCACGTCGGAGCGGCGGTCCGCCGGGTCGCCGGAGGGGGCGGTCGGCGGGTTCTCGCGGTTGTTCTGCGGGAGCATCGACAGGAGGTAGCGCACCTCGGCGATGCAGGTCTCCTCGTCGTCGTACGCGAAGTGCGCGACACCGCTGGTCTCGGCGTGCACGTCGGCGCCGCCGAGGCCGTTCTGGGTGATCTCCTCGCCGGTGACCGCCTTGACGACGTCCGGTCCGGTGATGAACATCTGCGAGGTCTCGCGGACCATGAAGACGAAGTCGGTGAGGGCGGGGCTGTAGGCCGCGCCGCCGGCGCAGGGGCCGAGCATGACCGAGATCTGCGGGATGACGCCAGAGGCCCGGGTGTTGCGCTGGAAGATGCCGCCGTAGCCCGCGAGGGCGGAGACGCCCTCCTGGATGCGGGCGCCGGCGCCGTCGTTCAGGGAGACCAGCGGGGCGCCGGCCGCGATGGCCATGTCCATGATCTTGTGGATCTTGGTGGCGTGGGCCTCGCCGAGGGCGCCGCCGAAGATCCGGAAGTCGTGCGCGTAGACGAAGACCGTGCGGCCCTCGACCGTGCCCCAGCCGGTGATGACACCGTCGGTGTACGGCTTCCTGGCCTCCAGGCCGAAGCCGCTGGCGCGGTGGCGGCGCAGTTGCTCGACCTCCTGGAAGGAACCAGGGTCGAGCAGCAGCTCGATGCGCTCGCGAGCGGTCAGCTTGCCCTTGGCGTGCTGGGCCTCGGTCGCTCGGTCACTCGGGCCACGCCGAGCCTGCTCGCGCAGCTCGTGCAGCTCGGCCACACGGCCACGGGCGTCAGTGGGCTCGCTCGGGATCTGGTCCACAACGGTCATGTACCGACCCTACGAAGTCGGTGGGGAAAACCCCGCCGTCGACTCCGTACAGTCTCGCGTGTCGAATCCTGGTGGGGCCGGACAGAACCGTCACCCCACCAGGGCGACTCGACAGACGGACACCCCAGCGCATTGTAGGGTTTCCACATAAGCCCTAGACGAGCAGCGTGCACCCGTGCGTGGCACCGGCCGTACCGGGCGTGATCCGCAGCCGCAGCGAGGCGCCGGTGCCGAGCACCTCCACCGAGGCGTCGTGGGACAGCACGGCCCGCACCGGCCGGTCCCAGCGCAGCTCCAGCGGCTGTCCGGACCGGGGCGGCTCGCTCACCCGCAGGGTCGCCGTGGAGCGGCCGCGCCGCAGCAGGACGCTCGCGGGCGCCGTGACGGTGAGGCGGTCCACCGTACCGGCCTGCCAGAAGTTGGCGGCGGTCAGCCCGAGGGACGGGACGGCGACCGCCTGCCGGTCGGCGCCGTTGGCGAGGATCCGCAGCCAGCCCGGGTCGGCGGCGCGGGCGGCCAGGGTGCCGGGCGAGGCGCCGGGCATCAGGAGGTAGGCGTAGGAGGCGTCCGTCGGATCGGTGCCGTGGTCGAACCAGAGGGTCTGGTAGCGGCGGGTGCGGCGCTCGGTGGAGCTGGTGGTGTTGATGTCGCTCCAGGCGCCGGTGCGGTCCTCGCGCAGGGTCCGCAGCCGCTCGGTGCCGCCGGGGCCGGGGAAGACCCAGCCGCCGTGGCCGGCCAGGTGCGCCCAGCCGTCGCCCCGCGTGAAGGAGGCGCTCCCGTTCTCGCCCAGACAGCGGTTGTCGACGATCGTCTCGACGGCGACGCCGTCCCGGGCGGTGATGCCCGCGCCCAGGCAGATGACGGCGTCGGCCGCGCAGAACCAGGACTTGCGGGCCTCCAGGGTGGAGCCGAGGCCCTTCAGGTGCTGCCCGACGGCGGCGAACTCGCCGTCGGTGGCGCCGCCGACCCACTTCACGGCCGGCTTGGGGGCGCCCCACTCGCCGCCGGCCCGGTCGGCGAGGCGCTTGGTGGAGACGGTGGTGCCGGGCAGCCGGTAGGGGTCGACGGTGGGCCAGAACCAGTCGGTGTACTGGCCGCCCTGGCCCCGGGTCCACCAGTAGAGCATTCCGGCGCCGGTGTGCCAGCCGCGCGGGTTCTCGCCGTTGCCGCACTCGTAGTACGAGATCCGCTCCGAGGCCATGGAGAGGTTGGCGGCCCAGCCGGGGCGGCGGTGCACGGCCCGGTCCATCGAGGCGAAGAGCCGGTGCCCGGCGGGTTCGGGGGCGGCGGGGACGGCCGAGCCGGCGACCGCGTGGAGGCGGGCGAGGTCGGCGACGCCGAACTGGCGGGCGGTCAGGATCGGGGAGACGGTGTCGCGCTCGATCCAGCCCTTCACGCGCGCGTGCCAGCGGTCCCGTTCGGCGGGGCTCGCGCCGCCGGCGAGCAGGGCGATGGCGGCGATGAGCCCCTGACCGTGGAAGTGGTCGGAGCGCATGATCCGCCGCTCGTCGTTCTTCAGGTAACCCCGGCTGATGGCACGGCCGTTGACGCTGTCCATCATCAGGCCGTCGTAGATGAGGGGCGCGTACGCCTTCTCGACGCTGTCCAGGATGATCTGCCGGTGGGGGTCGGTGACCTCCCAGGCGGAGCCGGCCAGGAGGCTGAAGAGCCGGCCGAGTCCGTCGAGCATGACCTGGCCGTAGGTGCCCGAGTAGGCGACCCAGGTGTGCTGGACGAAGGAGCCGTCGGCGTAGAGGCCGTCGCCCTTGGTGACGTACGGGAAGACGGGCGAGAGGGCGTCCCGGGCGAGGGCGATCTTGGCGGGGTTCGCGCCCAGGACACCGCGCAGGGCGACCGAGCGGCACAGGTCGACGCGGTTGGCTCCGGTGGAGGTGCCGGTGTAGGAGCCGAGCAGGCTGTCGGGCACGAAGTGGTCGACGGCCGCGCAGGCGGCGGCGATCCGTTCGGGGCCGAGCAGCGGGTGGAGGGCGGCGACGATGTCCATGAGCAGGCGCGGGGAGCCGATCTGCCACTCCCACCAGTTGCCGTAGCGGGTGGTGCCGGGGTGGTAGATCCGCTCGGCGAGGTGGTCGAGGCCGCGCAGGACGTCGGTGAGGAGGCCGGGGTCGCCGGTGAGGCCGGTGCCCTCCTCGACGTACGCCTGGGTCATGGTCCACAGGCGGCTGTAGCTCTGGGTGATGCCGGACGGCGGGTCGAAGGAGTGGCCGGGCCACAGGGAGGTGGCGGTGGGGGCCATCGTGGCCCGGAAGGTGCGGGCGAGGTCGCCGGTCTCGGCGAGCCGGGAGGCGTAGGGCTCGGCCCCGGCGTCGTAGCCGGAGCCGAGCTGGATGGCGAGCCAGCGCCGCCGCAGGGTCTCGAACGCGTCCGCCTCCGCCGCGTGGGCCAGGGGGTCGAGGGCGAGGGGGTCGAGGGCGAGGGCGGCAGCGGCGGCGGAGGCGGTGGTGAGGAAGGTGCGGCGGGACCAGGCGGGGACGGGCACGGGAGCCTCCCGGGAGGGGTGGTGGAGACCGGTCGGCGCCTGGTGTAGCAGCGAATTCCGAACGCAATCAATGAGCACGACCGCGAGGGTTGGAAGCGCTTTCTACGCGGGGGGCCCGTGCCCCCCGCCGAGGGGTTCAGGTCCCGCAGCGGAAGCGGGCGTCGCCCCAGTCGGCGTGGTCGTTGCCGTTGCCGTCCCCGCCGTCGTCGACGACCAGGTCGACGTACGAGGCGCCGGTGACGTCGGCGGTGAGCGACCAGGCGCTGTCGGCGGCCCTGAGGACCGGCGAGATGGTCTTCTGCGTGCCGTCGGCGAGCACGCTGAACCGCACGCTGCCGCGGGTGGTCTGGACGTCGTCCACGCCGACCTCGGCGGTGAAGGAGGTGCAGCGCGCGCCCAGGTAGTAGCGGACCTTGGCCGGGGCGTGGGTGCCCAGGCCCTTGGCGTAGGTCACTCCCCCGATCCGCAGCGGGCCGCCGTCGCCGGTGCCGGTCTCGCCGTTGGACAGGTCCTTCTCGACCGGGCCCCAGCCGTTGGTCGCGGAGGTCCAGTCGAGGTCGCTCGCCCAGGCGTCGGCGGTGGGCGGCGGGGGCAGGGTGCGGACGGTGCGGGTCGCGGTGAGCTTCCCGGTCTCGCCGCCGATGCCGTACGCGACGGTGGCGGCCAGGTCGTAGGGCCGGTAGGCCGCGTCCACGGGCGGGGTGACCCGCCAGGTCGCCGTGGTGCTGGCGCCGGGCGCGACGGCGGGCAGGGCGACCGGCGCGGCCGGTTCGGCGGTCCAGCCCTCGGGGAGGGCGAGGGTGGCCTGCGCGCCGGAGACGGTGCCGGTCTCGTCGTTGCCGAAGGTGGCGGTGACGGTGTTGGCCCGGCCGGGCTCCAGGGTCTCGGGCGCGGTGACGGAGAGGGTGCCGCAGGCGGCCCGCTCGGCGGCCGGGCCGAGGTCGGTGACGGTGAAGCGGTCCAGGACGAAGTCGGCGCCGTCGGGGGCGTCGGCGCGCTTGCGCAGCCCGGTCCAGGTGTTGCCGCAGCCGGCGGTGACGGTCTGCGAGAAGTGGCCGGTGGTCCTCTGCTGGCCGATCGGGGTGCGGCGGGTCTCGACGGGGGCGCCCTGGCCGCTCGTACGGTCGTAGCCGGTGACCCACTCGTAGGCGCCGGCGTGGCTGGACTGGTAGGCGAACTCGACGCGGTAGCCGCGGCCGTCCTTCATGGGGACGGTCCAGGGGGCGGTCCGGTAGACGAGACCGCTGTTCTCGTCGTGGGACTTGAGGGACTCGGCGCCGTCGAGGACGTCGTCGATCGCCTTCCCGTTCCAGCCGGCCTGGGTGTAGGGGGCGTGGAGCTGGGCGATGTGGGTGCGCGGGTCGGTGGTGCCGCCGGCGTCGCCCTTGAGGAAGGGGCCCCAGCCCTGGTCGACGGCCTCGAAGTCCTCGTACACCGTGGCTCCGGCCTTCGTCGCCGGGTCGTTCGCCACGATCCGTACGTCGTCGAGGCGGACGGTGGCGGTGGAGCCGCTCGCCGCATCGATCCGCAGGGTGGTGCCGCCGGTGGCGGGGGCGGTGAAGGTGGTCTTGACGCGCTGGAAGCGGGTGCCGTTCCAGTCGGACGCGGCGACCCGGTCGGTGAGGGTGGAGCGGGCGACGGTGACGGACGTGCCGCCGACAAAGAGGGTGGTGGGGCGGGTCTTCCCGGCCTCGACCTCGACGAGGACGGAGGCGGTGTACCGCGCGCCCGGGGTCAGTCCGGTGATCTGCTGCCGTACGGAGGCGGTGGCGGAGCCGGTGAGCCGCGCGCTGTTGCGGCCCTGGGCGTCGGTGTCGCGGGCCACGGTGCCGCTCTTCGTCCAGGCGGTCAGCCCGGCGTCGTTGAAGCCGGGGTCCCGGACCGGGGTGCCCTGGCCCCAGCGGGGTTCGGGGGCGGCGGGGGCGGTGCCGGGATAGAGCACGTAGGGCTGTCCGGCGGTGGCGTCGAGGGTGACGCGGCCGCCCACGGGCGTGACCGTGCCGGTCCTCACGCGGCCGTTGTCGGTCAGCTTGTAGACGGTGTACGAGCCGGTGCCCGCCGGCACGGCCCAACTGGTCCTGCCGCCGGCCTTGTTGTAGTGGTAGAGCTTGCTTCCGCCGGCCCACGGCAGCAGATAGGCGTCGCCGTCGAGGACCTTGCGGCCGTTGTCGTAGAAGGTGCGGCGGCCGTTCTCGACGGTGCCGCGGACGCCGCCGGTGAAGGTGATGTCGTCGCCGTTCCAGCGGGTGATCCGCTGTTGCTGGAGGTATTTGGCGGGCAGGTTGCGCTGCCAGATGTTGGCGGTGAAGGCGGTGTGGTCGGTCTCGCCGGTCCAGCCCTCGAAGTCGACGAGGGCGGTCTGGCCGAGGACGGGGTGGTCGTTCCAGACGTCCTTCTCGCCGTTGCGGATGAAGCGGATGATCCGGGAGTTGAGGCCCTTGTTGGTGACGCCGCCGTAGTCGAGGTCGTTGGCCCAGTGGGACCAGAGGGAGGCCCGCTCGAACTTCTCGGACCACTCGGTGGCGACGTTCCAGCCCTGCGCCTGGACGGCCTGGATCGTCTTGTCGGCGATCCAGCCGTGCGTGTAGTAGACGTCGATGTAGAGCGTCGAGAGGTTGGGGTCGGTCTCGTCGCGCAGTTGCCGGAAGCGGCGGGCGAGGTCGCCGCTGTTCACGTCCCTGCGCTGGTCGATGAAGTAGCTCTGGTTGAGCCAGTTCCAGCCGGGCCTGCTCTTGTCGACGAGGGTCTCGCTGAAGTTCCGCGCCTCGGGGTACGCCTCGGTGGCGTTGACGTGGACGCCGAAGTCGGCGCCCCACTTCCCGCCCTCCTTCAGGAGGGTGTTGAGGTCGGTGAGACCGCCCGCGCGCTTGTTGTAGTTGCCGCCGTAGTCGGGGTGGGCGGAGTCGTGGCCCTCGGAGCCGTAGCCCTTGAGCAGGGCGAACTGGCCGAGCCCGTCGGTGGCCAGCGAGACCCGCTTGACGTCGTCGAGGGTGCGCAGGAAGGGGTGGGTGGCGTTCGAGGCGAAGTTGAACGGGATGTGGGCGACGACCCGGTCCGGGGTCCGGTCGCTGCCGGGGGCCTTGATGCCGATGGTGCGGAAGGCGACGGCGCCGTCCTGCCAGTCGGTGCGGCCGTCGCCGTTGGCGTCGGGGGTCACGACGACCTTGGCCCAGGGGAGGTTCCCGCCGCTCTCGGGCCGCGGGGCGCCGGCGCCGCGGTAGGTCCACTGGCCGGACCAGACGCCGACGCGGGTCTCGGTGCCGGCGGGGGTGGCCGCCTTGCGGGCCTGGTGCCAGAAGCGGGCCCCGTCGCGGGCGGAGGCGCCGGAGGGCTTGTCGTAGGAGGAGTTGGACTCCAGGGCGGCGGCGAGCCGGCCGGTGTGGACGATGGCGTAGCTCGCGCCGACGGGCGCGCTGTCGGCCGGGGTGGCATCGGTGATCTGCGCGAAGACGTCGGCGGTCCGGGTGGAGTCGGGGTCGAGCCGGGTGAAGGCGGTCGCGGCCCCGGCGTCGGCGGAGCCGACGGAGACCAGGTCGTGGCCGGGGATGTCGAGGGTGCCGACCCGGAAGGTCTCGGTGTCGCGGACGGCGGTGACCTGGAAGGTGGTGGCCCGGCCGCCGACGCTCAGCCGCGCGTCGATCTCGACGCCCGGCAGATCGGGGAAGACGAGGGTGTACGCGGCGGAGTCGCCGGTCACGACGGGCGCGGCCGCGGCCCGGACCGTGTGGGCGGTGCCGTTGAGGACGACCTGTGTGACGGGCGCGGTCGAGCCGAGGAGGCGGGCGCCGGTGGCCCGGTCGGTGTAGGAGAGGACGCGGGGGAAGTCCGCGGCGACGGCGACGGAGAGCTGCTCGGAGCCGATGACGGCGGAGGTGGTGGCGGTGGCGGTGGCGGTGGTCCCGGCGGAGGCCGGGGTCGTGGGCGGGGTGCCGGCGCGGGCCGGGCCGGCCAGGGCGAGGACGGCGGAGGTGGCGGCGGCCAGCGCACAGGCCGTGCGCAGCCGCCGCGCCGCGGAGGGAGGGTAGGGGTGCGACATGCGCACTAGTTGGCCCGTGTGACGGACCACCGTCAACGAGATCGCGCGGGGACGGCCCCTCCAGTCCAACAACCCCCTGCGGTTAGTCCAAGTGGACCCGAGTGGCTCAGCAGCCGCCGCAGTTGTAGTAGGTGACGTCCCAGTGGTTGCCCTCGTCGGCGTAGATGTTGCCGGAGCCGGACTTCCACTGCGGGGCGCCGTCGCCGCGCACGCCGATGTAGGTGAAGGTGTTCTTGATGTAGTTCCCGATGCACGTGTACTTGCTGTAGTCGAGCTTGTAGCCGTTCCAGTGGGAGTACGTGCCGCTCGCGTGACCGGTCTCGGTGCCGCCCGTGATGTTGAGGGCGCAGCCGCTGGCGCGCTTGAGGGTCTGGGCGCCCTGGGCGGTGGCGAGGTTGAGCTGCTCGAAGGACGTGCAGGTGGAGTTGTAGCGGTCCGAGCAGCCGCCGGACGAGGACCACGTGATGCCGACCTCGCGGAACATCGAGGTGGCGGTGGAGTGGCTGATCTTGGTGACGGCGTGGGCGTCGGTGGCGGTGGACAGGACGCCGAAGCCCGGGGCGAAGAGGGCGCCGAGGACGAGGGCGAGGGCGGTGAGGACGGAGCGGAGCTTCACGGTTCGGTTCCTCCTGGGAGTGAACGTACGTGGGTGTCGCTACGTGGGATCGCGCAGGGAGATGGTGGCGCAGGTCTACGCGCGTCCGCTAGAGGGCCTCGGGGCCCGTCCGGACCAAGGCACCGAACCCGAGATGTTGAAACTTGAACAGAATGGGTCTATCGTCGTTCTCGTTGAAGGTTCAACGAAATCACCCCAAGGAGCAGTCATGGGTCTCTTCAGCCGCAAGACCAGCGAGTCCGCCGTCGCCACCGCCGTCGCCACGCTTCCGGTAGACCCGGCCCTGGCCGCGCTGACCGGCTCGTACACCATCGACCCGGCCCACAGCAGCATCGGCTTCACCGTCCGCCACGCGATGGTCACCAACGTCCGCGGCGGCTTCGCCGAGCACGAGGGCACGCTGGAGCTGAACGGCTCCGATCCGGCCGCCTCCAGCGCCGCGATCGACGTGAAGATCGCCTCCATCGACACCGGCATCGCCGACCGCGACGCCCACCTGCGCAGCGGCGACTTCTTCGACGCCGAGCGCTTCCCGCTCATGACCTTCCGCTCCACCGGCGCCGAGCAGCTCGGCGGCGACGCCTACCGCATCACCGGCGACCTCACCATCAAGGACGTCACCAAGCCGCTCTCCATCGACCTGGAGTTCAACGGCGTCGCCACGGACGTCTACGGCAACGAGCGCGTCGGCTTCGAGGGCTCGGCCGAGATCCTGCGCTCCGAGTGGGGCCTGACCTGGAACGCGGCCCTGGAGACCGGCGGCGTCATGGTCAGCGACAAGGTGAAGCTGACCTTCGACATCTCCGCGATCAGGAACGCCGCCTGAGCGACCCCCTCCCCCACCGGGAACCATCGGGACACGAGCGCGCCCGCCTCTCCGTCGTCACGGAGGGCGGGCGCTCGGCGTTCCCGTCACGGCACGGCACGGCACGGGTCGGCCGGCGGCCTGCGTCACGCCACGGGTCGGCCCGCCCTCGTCGCCGCCTCGACGGTCGCGGCGATCAGGCGCTCGTTCTCCGGCGCGCCCGGGCCGCCGGCGAAGGCGAAGCGGCGGCGGGCGTAGCTGTAGGCGAGGGCGCGGGAGGGGTCCGCGAAGGACTGGGTCCCGGGGGCGCCGCTGTGGCCGATCGCGGTCGGGCCGAGCTCGGGGTAGCGGGTGGCCAGCGGGACGAAGCCGATGCCGAAGGCGTTCTTCTCGCCGGTGACCAGGTCCGTGCCGGAGGAGTGGACGCGGGAGACCGCGGCGAGCGTGGCCGGCCCGAGGAGCGGCGGCCGGCCGTCGAGCTCGCCCGCGACCGCCGCGTACATCCGGGCGAGGCCGCGCGCGCTGCCGACGCCGCCCCCGGAGAGCGGGGCCGCCGCGTGCACGGCACGGGAGTTGCCGTACGCGACGGCGTCGAAGGGCGGCTCGGTGTGGAGGCAGAAGGCGATGGCCATCAGGCTGTCGGGGGCGATCGGGTTCGCCTCCTGGAGGGCCCGCTGGGCCGGGGTGGGCAGCATCGGCAGGGCCGGGCGGAAGCGGGACTCCAGCTCCTCGGGGAGGCCGAGGTGGTACTCGATCCCGTACGGGGCGCGGATCCGCTCCTCGTAGTGCTCCTGGACCGTCCGGCCGGTGGCCCGCAGGACCACCTCGCCGGCGAGGGCGCCGAAGGCGAGGCCGTGGTAGCCGTGTCCGGTGTCCGGGTCCCAGTAGGGGCGGTGGGCGGCGAGCCGGGCGGCGACCAGCCGGTCGTCGGCGAGCTCGTCGAGGGTGAAACCGTCCGCCACGCCGATGACCCCGGCCCGGTGGGCGAGCAGGGCGCGCAGGGTGACGGCGCCCTTGCCCTCGGCGGCGAATGCGGGCCAGTAGGAGGCGACTTCGCGGTCGAGGTCGAGCGCGCCGTCCTGGACGAGCAGGGCGACGACCAGGGCGGTGGCGCCCTTGGAGGAGGAGTACAGGGCGAGCAGCGAGTCGCCGTCGACCCCGTCGCCGCCCCACAGGTCGACGACCTGGCGGCCCCGGTGGTAGACCGCCAACTGGGCGCCGCCGTCGCGCGCCTCGGCGGCGACGACTCCGGCGAACTCCTCCCGTACGGACTCGAATCCGGGCGCCACCGTGCCGTGGACCTCGCTCATCGTGCTCCCCCTCGTCCTCGCGGACGCGCCGACGCGCCGCGGTCGCCTTCCCCGAGAAGGGGAACGATCATCGGGGGGCCGGAATTCCCGCCGGTCCGCCGTCCGGGCCCACCGGCAGGGCCGCCCGGTTCCGCGACCGGTACCGCGTCCCGTTCCGCGTCCGGTTCGATTGTCAGTGGCGGCCGTTACCGTCGGCGGCATGGAATTCCGTATCGACAGCGGTGTGTTGACCGAGGCCGTGGCCTGGGCCGCGCGCGTGCTGCCCGCCCGCTCCCCCGTCCCCGTCCTCGGCGGTCTGCTCCTGGAGGCGGCGGACGGCGGGCTGCGCGTCTCGGGTCTCGACTACGAGGCCGCCGCCCGGATCGAGGTGGAGGCCGACACCGTGCGGGACGGCCGCGCGCTGGTGCTCGGGCGGCGGCTGCACGACATCTGCAAGGTGCTGCCGCAGGGGCCCGTGGTCTGCGCGGTCGACGGCGCGCGGCTCTCGGTGAGCGGCGGGGACGCCCGCTTCGGGCTCTCGCTGCTGCCCCTGGACGACTATCCGGCCCAGCCCGCGCTGCCCGCGTGGCGCGGCGAGGTGGACGCGGACGCCTTCGCCGCCGCCGTGGGGCACGTGGCGGTGGCGGCCGGCCGGGACGACGCGCTGCCGGTGCTCACGGGGATACGGCTCGGCCTGGACGGGACGACGATGACGCTGGCCGCGACCGACCGCTACCGGTACGCGGTGCGCACCCTGGAGTGGCGGCCGGACCCCGGCGCGGAGGCGGTCGCCGACGTGGTGGTGCCCGCCCGCCGGCTGACCGAGATCGCCCGCTCGGTGGCCGGTGCGGGGAGCGTGCGGCTCGCCCTGGACGGCGGCTCGTTCGGCTTCGAGAGCGGCGGCATGCGGACGACGACCCGGCTCCTGGACGGCCGGCTGCCCCGGCACGACAAGCTCTTCGCGCTCGGGGAGCACGCGGTCGCCGTCACCGAGCGGGCGCCGCTGGTGGAGGCGGTGCGGCGGGTCGCGGTGGTGGCGGAGGGCGACAGTCCGGTGCAGCTCGCCTTCGACGGCACGACGGTGCATCTGCAGGCCGGGTACGAGGACGACGTGGCCTCGCAGCGGCTGCCCGCGGCGCTCACCGGGGCCGAGGCGATGACGGTCGCCTTCAACCCGGGCTATCTGCTGGACGCGCTCGGGTCCTTCGACGCCCCGGAGCTGCGGCTGCTGCTGCTCGGTCCGGGGCAGCGGGCGCTGATCACGGCCGGGGAGGGCGAGGCCCACCGCCATCTGCTGATGTCGGTGAAGCCGCTCCTCTGACCCGGCCGCCGAGGGCCGCTCCCGGGGGCGACCGTTCCGGGGGCGGCCGGGGTCGGCCGTTCCGGGGTCAGAAACCGCCACCGCCGTCGAAGCCGCCGCCCCCGTCGAAGCCTCCTCCGCCGCCGAAGTCGCCGGATCCGAAGTCCCCGGAGCTGAAGTCGGCGCCGGAGAAGTCGCCGCCCTGGAAGTCCTGGAAGTCACCGCCGCCGTATTCGCCGGCGTAGGCCGGGGTGGCGAGCATCGAGCCGAGCATGGTGCCCACGAGCAGGCCGGGCAGCATGCCGCCGCCGAAGTAGCCGCCGGCCCAGGGGCCGTACGCCGGTCCCGCCTCCCAGTAGGGGCGGCGGCCGCCGTCGGTGGCGACCGTGCGGGCCTGCGGGTCGAGGCCCTCGTCCAGGCGGGCCGCGTCGGCCGCGCAGACGGGGACCTGGCGGGAGGCGCCGCCCGCCGGGGTCCAGGTGCGGTCCTCGGTGGAGGGGCCGTGGCGCGGGTCGAAGAAGCAGGGCGGGCGCCGCTCGGGCAGCGGCCGGCCCTCGCGGCGGGCGGCCAGGACGGCGAGCGACCAGCGCCCGTCCTCCAGGGCCTGGGTGACCGCGCGCACGTCGTGCGGGTGGGTCGCGGAGCCCATCAGGGACTTCGCCTGGTCGTAGGAGTCGAGGGCCCGCTCGTAGTCGCCGCGCATGGCGTCGTCGGCACCCGCCTCGGCCGGATGGAAGTCGAGCCGCTCCAGCTCCTCGCCGAAGGCGGTGATGTCCTCGTCGACGACGACCCGGAGCCGGTCGAGTGCCTCGCGCTCCTCGGCCTCCTTGCGGCGCCGCTTCTGGCGGACGACCGCGTAGGCACCGGCGCCGCCGGCCGCGGCGACCGCGCCCAAGGTGACCAGGCCGGCCACCGGCACGCCGGAGTCCTGGCCGACGGTGCCCCAGCTCGCGGGCGCGGAGCCGCGCAGGGTCGGCAGGGCCTGGTCGACGAAGTTGTTCAGCTCCGTCCTGGCGTCCACACCGGGCTGCCGTACGGAGGTGACGAGGTTCTCCACGGCGTCGCGGGACATCACCGACCGGTCGGCGCGGGCGTCGAAGCCGTCGCCGAGGCGGATCGCGTAGAGGCCGGTGATGCCGGTCTGGGTGCGCAGGTTCTGGAACAGGTTCTCGGGCGGGAACTGCGCGTTCGCCGGCAGCACGGCCACGAAGAGCGGCTTGTCCGCGTCCTTGATCTTCTCGGCGAGGGCGTCCGCGTCGGCCTTCGACAACTGGCCGGCCGCGCCCGGGTCGACGTACACCGGGCCCTGCTTGAGGGCGGCGGCGGCGTCGGACACGCCCGTGGCCCTGGCGCCCGCGGTGGGGGCCAGGACCATGAGCAGCAGGAGTAGCAGCCCGGCGAGTGCCGACAGCGCCGGCACCGCGGGTATCGCCCTGGTCCTCATGTTTCGACGCTACCCGAACGGCGCCGAACAGAACATAGCGGACATCGTGCGATAAGCGGGGAAAACCGATTACTCGGCCGGTTCGATGCCGACCCGCAGCAGCCCGTAGGTGAAGGCGTCCTCCAGGGCCTGCCAGGAGGCGGCGATCACGTTCTCGCCGACGCCGACCGTCGACCACTCCCCGTTGCCGTCGCTGGTGGTGATCAGGACGCGGGTCGTGGACTCGGTGCCGTGGCGGCCCTCCAGGATGCGGACCTTGTAGTCCACCAGCTCGAACTTGGCGAGCTGCGGGTAGATCCGCTCCAGGGCCACCCGCATCGCCCGGTCGAGGGCGTTGACGGGGCCGTTGCCCTCGGCGGTGGCGACGATCCGCTCGCCCTTGGCCCACAGCTTCACGGTGGCCTCGTTGGCGTGGGTGCCGTCCGGGCGGTCCTCGACGATGGCCCGCCAGGACTCGGTCCGGAAGTAGCGGCGGGGCCGGCCCTCCGCCTCCTCGCGGAGCAGCAGCTCGAAGGAGGCGTCGGCCGCCTCGTAGGTGTAGCCCTGGAGCTCGCGCTCCTTGACCCGCTCGACCACCCGGGCGACGAGGGCCCGGTCGCCGCCCAGGTCGACGCCGAGCTCCTTGCCCTTGAGCTCGATGGAGGCGCGCCCGGCCATGTCGGAGACGAGCATCCGCATGGTGTTGCCGACCAGCTCGGGGTCGATGTGCTGGTAGAGGTCCGGGTCCACCTTGATGGCGGAGGCGTGCAGGCCCGCCTTGTGCGCGAAGGCGGAGACGCCCACGTACGGCTGGTGGGTGGAGGGGGTGAGGTTGACGACCTCGGCGATGGCGTGCGAGATCCGGGTCATCTCGGCGAGCGCGCCCTCGGGGAGCACCTTCTTGCCGTACTTCAGTTCCAGGGCCGCGACCACGGGGAAGAGGTTGGCGTTGCCGACCCGCTCGCCGTAGCCGTTGGCGGTGCACTGGACGTGGGTGGCGCCGGCGTCGACGGCGGCGAGGGTGTTGGCGACGGCGCAGCCGGTGTCGTCCTGGGCGTGGATGCCGAGGCGGGCGCCGGTGTCGGCGAGGACGGTGGCGACGACGGCCTGGATCTGGGCGGGCAGCATGCCGCCGTTGGTGTCGCACAGGACGACCACGTCGGCGCCGGCCTCGTGGGCGGCGCGGACCACGGCCTTGGCGTAGTCCGGGTTGCCCTTGTAGCCGTCGAAGAAGTGCTCGCAGTCGACGAAGACCCGGCGGCCCTGGGAGCGCAGGTAGGAGACGGTGTCGCGGACCATCTCCAGGTTCTCGTCGAGCGTGGTGCGCAGGGCGAGCTCGACATGCCGGTCGTGCGACTTGGCGACCAGGGTGATCACCGGGGCCCCGGAGTCGAGCAGCGCCTTGACCTGCGGGTCCTCGGCGGCGCTGCCGCCGGCCCTGCGGGTGGCGCCGAAGGCGACGAGCTGCGCGTTCCGGAAGGTGATCTCCTGCCGGGCGCGGGCGAAGAACTCCGTGTCGCGCGGGTTGGCACCGGGCCAGCCGCCCTCGATGAAGCCGACGCCGAACTCGTCGAGGTGGCGCGCGATGGTCAGCTTGTCCGCGACGGTGAGGTTGATGCCTTCCCGCTGCGCCCCGTCACGCAGCGTGGTGTCGAAGACGTGGAAGCTGTCGTCGACGTGGCCGGCGTCCAGCCGCGAGCTCTCGCCGTTCTCCGTGGTCATGACTCTGATGGCTCCTGTCGGATGTGGCTCCGGAAGGTCTGGATCCACTTGCCCCCATTCTCACGCGCTGTCCGCTTCCGGCGATGGGTGGGGCCGGAAAACGAAAAAACCCCTCGCGGGTGCGAGAGGTCTGCGCGCGGGTCTGGGGCACGGTGGCCGCTGCCGCGGGGGTGGAGTCCCGCGGTTCAGCGGTCACTGCGGACCGGCGCGCTGCTGCCGATAATCATGGTGGTAGCGAGCACGCCGGAAGTCTGCCACAGTCGCGCACGACGGCGGACGCGAATCTCACGATGCGGAATCGGCGGCGGTCTCCCTCGGCCGTACGGGCGCGGGGGCGGCCTCGCGCTCGGTGCGGCCCACCCGGCCCAGGTCGATGTCGCGGGTCTCGCGCATGGTGACGTACACGACCAGGGAGACGGCCGCGCAGCCCGCCACGTACCAGTAGTAGCCGGACTCGACGCCCGCGTTCTTGAACCACAGGGCGACGTACTCCGCCGTGCCGCCGAAGAGGGCGTTGGCGATGGCGTAGGGCAGGGCGACGCCGAGGGCCCGCACGCCGGTCGGGAAGAGCTCGGCCTTCACACAGGCGTTGATCGAGGTGTAGCCGGTGATGACGACGAGCGCGAGCAGGGAGAGGCCGAGGGCCGGCCAGAAGGAGCCCGCGTGCCGCAGCAGGGTCATGATCGGCACGGTGAGGAGGGTGGAGCCGATGGCGAAGGTGATCAGGAGCGGGCGGCGGCCGATCCGGTCGGAGAGCCGGCCGGCCAGCGGCTGGAGGCAGGCGAAGACGATCAGCGCGCAGAAGGACACCAGGGTGGCGGTCTGCTTGGACAGGCCGGCGGAGTTGGACAGGTACTTGGTGAGGTAGGTGGTGTACGTGTAGTAGGCGACCGTGCCGCCCATGGTGAGCGCGATGACGAGGAACGCCTCGCGCCTGTGCGCCCACAGGGCCTTCATCGTGCCCTTCTCGCCGCCGCCGACACCGGCGTCGGCGGTCTCCTCGTACACCTCGGTCTCCAGCATGTTGCGCCGCAGGTAGAAGACCACGGCCGCGCCGAGGGCGCCGATGATGAAGGGGATGCGCCAGCCCCAACTGTGCAGGGCGTCGGCGGACATGGTCCGCTGCAGCACGATCTGGAGGCCGAGGCCGAGGATCTGGCCGGCGGTCATCGACACGTACTGGAAGCTGGAGGCGAAGCCGCGGTGCTCCGGGGCGGACGCCTCGGTGAGGTAGGTGGCGCTGGCGGCGTACTCGCCGCCGACGGACAGGCCCTGGAGGAGCCGGGCCACGAGGAGGACGGCGGCGCCGCCGTATCCGGCGACGGAGTAGGTGGGGGCGACGGCGATGAGGACCGCCGAGGCGGACATCAGCGTCACGGTGAGGGTGAGGGCCGCCTTGCGTCCCTTGCGGTCACCGACCCGGCCGAGCAGCCAGCCGCCGACCGGCCGCATGAAGAAGCCGACGGCGAAGATGCCGGCCGTGTTCATGAGCTTGGCGGTGTCGTTGCCCTCGGGGAAGAACGCCCCCGCGAAATAGGTCGCGAAGCTCGCGTACACGAACCAGTCGAACCACTCGACCATGTTGCCGGCCGACCCGACCCAGATCTTCTTCCAGTGCTCTCGTCCCATGGCCCCGAACCGTGCCGGAGACGGCCCGGCCGCAACAAGGGTGCACCGCGCAACGATCAGGAGAACTTACGTTCCTAACGGTCACGGAATCAGGGTTTCGGCGATGAACTCCCTGACGTGGTCGAGGACTTGGGCGCGTCCGGTGCCGGGGATGCCGACGGCGACATGCACGCTGAAGCCGTCGAGCAGGGCCCGCATCCGGTGCGCGAAGCGGTCCGGGTCGACGGCCCGGAACTCCCCGCGCGACACCCCCTCGGCGAGGATCGCGACCAGGTCCCGGTGCCAGGCGCCCTCGATCGCGGCCTGCCGGGCGCGGGCGTCGTCGTCGGCGTTCTGCGAGCGGTTCCAGACCTCCAGCCACAGCGTCCAGTGCGGGTCGCGCGGGCCGTCGGGCACGTACACGTCGACATAGCCGTCGAGCCGCTCCCGCGCGGTGCCGGGCCCGGACAGCAGCGCGCTGCGCTCGGCGCCGAGCCGGCCCTCGCTCCACTCCAGGGTGCGCAGCAGCAGCTCGTCCTTGGTGCGGAAGTAGTAGAGCAGGTGCCCGCTGCTCATGCCGACCTGCCGCCCGAGGCCGGCCATGGTGAGCCCGTCGAGCCCGCGCTCGGCGATGGTGTCCATGGCGGCGGCGAGGACGTCCTCGCGCGGCGGGGCCGCCTGGTTGCGGCGGCGGGGATGAGGGGGCGGGTTGCTGCTCTGACTCACTCGTACGTTCTACAGGATCAAAGGTGGTCCGGGATCGGGAGCCGTCCGGGAGCCCGCGGAGGACCTCGCGCGGTCGTGGCCGCACACCGTCGATCCGGCGTGCGCCTGATCCGGAAGGCGGTTCTGCACCATGCCCGTTGAGCCCGTGGTCGAACTGCGCGACGGCTGGGAGTCGTTGGTCCGCGCCTGGGCGCGCCGG
>NZ_JBEXQW010000025.1:0-122574 GCF_040612775.1 Streptomyces sp. NPDC006339 | reverse complement strand
CGACGGGTTTTCCATGACCAGCAGGCTCGAGAACAAGACGGCACTCGTCACCGGCGCCAGCCGGGGCATCGGGGCCGGAGCGCCAGGCGCAGGACGCCCGCACGCGGGACGGGCGAGCGCGGGAACGCCAGGCGCAGGACGCCCGCACGCGGGACGGGCAGGCGCGGGACGGGCGAGCGCGGGAACGCCAAGCGCAGGACGCCCCCAAGCGGGACGGGCGAGCGCGGGAACGCCAAGCGCGTAACGAGCCGCCGCCGGACCTGCAGGCGCAGAACCGGCAGACACAGGACCGACAGGCGCTCAACGAGCCGGCGCGGAGCCGACAGGCGCAAAACCGGCAGGCGCTCAACGAGCCGGCGCAAGGCCGGGAGGCGCGGAACCGGCAGACGCACAACCGGCAGGCGCGCAGTAGGCCGGCCCATGACCGGAAGGCGCAAGACCACCGGCAAGCGCGCAGCGAGCCGGCGCGAGACCCGCACGCGCGGGACGGCCGGGCGGCGGGCGAGAGCGCCGTCGGCGGGCCTTGGCTGTTCGGCCGGCGCCGGGAACCGGCCGGCCAGGCTCCCGCGGCCGCGAAGCAGGCCGTCGGGTATCCGACAGCCGGGCATCCGGCCAGCGGAAGCCCG
Source organism: Streptomyces sp. NPDC006339 (assembly GCF_040612775.1). Lineage (NCBI taxonomy): Bacteria > Bacillati > Actinomycetota > Actinomycetes > Kitasatosporales > Streptomycetaceae > Streptomyces > Streptomyces sp. NPDC006339. The sequence continues at coordinate 121,948 of NZ_JBEXQW010000025.1, read as the reverse complement.
GAACTCGGAAACCCGGAACTCGGCAACGCGGCCGCCGGGAACCAGGACGCCGGGAACCGGGACCTCGGGCATCGGGACCTCGGCAGTCCGACCGCCGACAACCTCGACTCCGGCAATCAGACCGCCGCGCATCCGGACCGCCGCACCCCGGACCCCGACAACCTCGACTCCAGCAATCAGACCGCCGCGCATCCGGGCCTCCGCCACCCGACCGCCGCGCATCCGGACCTCCGCACCCCGACCGCCGCGCATCCGGACCTCCGCTCCCCGGACCCCCGCCATCCCCACCTCGGCGACCGCAGCCCCCTCGAGTCGGCCCGGCCCGAGGCCGTGTTGTTCGACCGGGACGGGACGCTGATCGTGGACGTGCCGTACAACGGCGACCCAGAGCGGGTCGTGCCGCTGCCCGGTGCCGGGGAGGCCGTGGCTCTGCTGCGGTCGCTCGGGATCCCCGTGGGCGTCGTGAGCAACCAGTCCGGTGTGGCCCGCGGTCTCTTGACGAAACGTCAGGTGGTGGCGGTGGGGCGGCGCGTGGAGGGGCTGCTCGGACCCTTCGGGGTGTGGGCGGTGTGCCCGCACGGCCCGGAGGACGGCTGCGGCTGCCGCAAGCCCGCGCCCGGGCTCGTGCTGGCCGCCTGCGCACGGTTGGGCGCACGGCCCTCCCGTACCGTCGTGATCGGCGACATCGGCGCCGACATGGCCGCCGCACGGGCGGCCGGCGCCCGGGGCGTCCTCGTGCCGACGCCGGTGACCCTGCCCGGGGAGGTCGCCGCCGCGCCCCGTACCGCGCCGGACCTCATGTCGGCGGTACGGCTCGCGCTCGCCCTGCCGCCGTGGGACCACGCCGTCGAGCGGGACGGTGCCCGGTGAGCGCCCGCCCGCGCACGCTCGTGGTGCGCCTCGACAGTGCCGGGGACGTGCTGCTCGCGGGCCCTGCCGTGCGGGCCGTCGCCGCGGACTCCTCGTGGACGGCGGTGCTGTGCGGCCCCCAGGGCGCGCCCGCCGCGCGGCTGCTGCCCGGCGTGGACGAGGTGCTGGTGTACGAGGCGCCGTGGGTCGGGCTCGAACCGCCGCCGCTCACGCCGGACGGCGTGGCGCGGCTCGTGGAGACCGTGGCGGCCGGCCGGTTCGACCGGGCGCTCGTCCTCGTCTCGTACCACCAGAGCCCGTTGCCCGCCGCGCTGCTGCTCCGGCTCGCCGGGGTGCCGTGGATCGGCGCCGACAGCGAGGACTACCCGGGGGCTCTGCTCGACCTGAGGCACCGGCGCGGGGACGTCCGGCACGAGGCCGAGGCGGCCCTGGATCTGGCCCGCGCGGCGGGCTTCCGGCTGCCGCCCGGAGACGACGGCCGGCTCCGCGTGGGCCCTGTGCCCGACACGACCCGCCTGACCGGCGACGGCCGGTACGTCGTGCTGCACCCGGGTGCCGCCGTCCCGGCGCGCGCCTGGAGCCCCGAGCGGGCCGCGCGGGCGGCGGCCGCCCTCCACGAGGCCGGGCACCGGGTGGTGGTCACCGGCGGTCCGGCGGAACGCGCGCTCACCGCCCGGGTGGCGGGCCGGCACGGTCTTGACCTCGGGGGTGCGACCGGTGGCCTGGACGACCTCGCGGGTGTCCTGGCCCGCGCCGACGCCGTCGTCACCGGCAACACCGGGCCCGCCCATCTCGCGGCGGCGGTCGGAGCACCGGTGGTGTGCCTGTTCGCGCCGGTGGTGCCGGCCGAGCGCTGGCGGCCCTACGGGGTGCCCCATGTGCTGCTCGGCGACCAGCGGGCGGCCTGTGCGACGACCAGGGCCCGCGTCTGTCCCGTAGCGGGGCATCCGTGCCTCGACGGGGTGGGCGACGCCGAGGTGATCGCGGCCGTGGCCTCGCTCCTGGAGCCGGACCCGCGTACCGGTCCCCCCGGTCCCCCCGGCCCCCCGGAGCGCGGGCTCGGGACCCCGTACGACTCCGACGGGCCGCACCACCCCGAAGGCCCCCAAGGCCCCCACGGCCCCCACGGCCTCGCCGCGCGCCGGGACCGTGCGGCCGGCGGGACGGCGGCGAGGGCCGCGTCGGGGACGAGAGCCGCGAGAGCCCCGTCGGGGGCCGGCGCGTCGGGGGCGAGAGGAGGAACGACCGCATGAACATCCTGCTGTGGCACGTCCACGGATCCTGGACGACGGCCTTCGTCCAGGGGCCGCACACCTACCTGACACCCGTCACGCCCGATCGCGGCCCCGACGGGCGGGGCAGGGCCAGGACGTTCCCGTGGCCCGACTCGGTCCACGAGATCGCACCGGACCGGCTGCGGGACGCACCGGTCGACCTGGTCGTCCTCCAGCGGCCCCACGAGGAGGAGCTGGCCACGCGGTGGCTCGGCGGCCGGCGGCCCGGCAGGGACGTTCCGGCGGTGTACGTGGAGCACAACACCCCCCGGGGTGACGTCCCCCTGACCCGCCACCCGATGGCCGACCGCCCCGATCTGACCCTCGTCCACGTCACGCACTTCAACCGGCTGCTCTGGGACAACGGTTCGACCAAAACCGCCGTCGTCGAACACGGCGTCGTCGACCCCGGCCACCGTTACACCGGTGACCTCGCCCGAGCCGCCGTCGTCGTCAACGAGCCCGTGCGGCGCGGCCGTTACGTCGGGACGGACCTGCTGCCGGACCTGGCGCGGGCGGTACCCCTGGACGTCTTCGGCATGCGCACGGAGGGACTGGCCGCGCACCTGGGACTGCCGGAGGACCGGTGCCGTACGGCCGATCTGCCCCAGGCGCAGCTCCATTCGGCCATGGCGGAACGGCGTTTCTACCTGCATCCGGTGCGGTGGACGTCCCTCGGCCTGTCGCTGCTGGAGGCGATGCACCTCGGCATGCCCGTCGTCGTCCTCGCCACCACCGAGGCGGTCGAGGCGGTGCCGGCGGGCGCCGGAGTCCTGTCGACCCGGCCGGAGGTGCTCGCCCGGGCGGCCCGGCACTATCTCGCCGACCGCGACGCGGCCGCCGCCGACGGCGCCCGGGCCCGTCAGGCCGCCCTCGAACGCTACGGCCTCAAGCGCTTCCTGAACGACTGGGAGCACCTCATCGCGGAGGCATGCTCATGACCCCTCTCCACTCGACCCCCTCCCCCTCGACGCCCTCCCCGTCGGCGTCCTCGGCCCGGTCGCCGAATCCGGCCCCGTCGCCGACCCCGACCGGCTCCCGGGGCCCCCTGTCGGTGGCCCTGGTCTCCGAGCACGCGAGTCCGCTCGCCACCCTCGGCGGCGTGGACGCCGGCGGCCAGAACGTGCACGTGGCCCAGCTCGCGGGCGCGCTCGCCGACCGGGGCCACCGGGTGACCGTCTACACCCGGCGGGACGACCCCGCCCTGCCGGACACCGTGCCGCTGCGGCGCGGGGTGCTCGTCCACCACGTGCCGGCCGGGCCCGCCGAGCACCTGTCGAAGGACGACCTCCTCCCCCACATGCGGCCGTTCGCGCGCTATCTGGCCGACCTGTGGCGCGCGGAGCCCCCGGACGTGGTCCACTCGCACTTCTGGATGTCGGGACTGGCCGCGCTGTGGGCGACCCGGGAGACCGGCATACCGTTCCTGCACACGTATCACGCGCTGGGCACCGTGAAGCGGCGGCACCAAGGCACGTCGGACACGAGTCCTCCCGACCGCATCGCGTGCGAGCGGGAGGTGGGTCTCGGCTGCGACCGGGTCGTCGCCACCTGCCGCGACGAGGTCGAGGAACTGGCCGCCATGGGCATCGCCCGCGCCAAGGCCGACATCGTGCCCTGCGGCGTCGACCCGGCCGCCTTCCGGCCGGACGGACCGGCCGCACGGCGCGGGCCGTACCGCCATCGTCTGCTGCACCTGGGCCGGCTGGTGCCCCGCAAGGGCGCGGCGGTCTCCGTCGCCGCCCTCGTGCGGCTGCCCGGCACCGAGCTGGTGATCGCGGGCGGGCCCCCGCCCGAAGCGCTCGACGCGGACCCGGAGGTGCGGCGGCTGCGGGCGCTGGCCGCCGAGGCGGGCGTCGCGGACCGCGTGCGGTTCACCGGGGCGGTGCCGCCGGCGGCGGTGCCGGTCCTGATGCGGAGCGCCGACGTCGTGCTCTGCCCGGCGGACTACGAGCCGTTCGGCATCGTGCCGCTGGAGGCCATGGCGTGCGGGCGGCCGGTCGTCGCCAGCGCCGTGGGCGGGCAACTGGACACGGTGGCCCACGGGGTGAACGGCCTTTTGGTCCCGCCCGCCAGGCCGCCCGTGCTCGCCGCGGCGGTACGCCTGCTGCTCGCCGATCCCGCGCTGCGCGCGGAGTACGGCAGGGCGGGGCGGCGCCGGGTCCTCGAACGCTTCTCCTGGCAGCGCGTGGCCGGGGCCACGGAGGCGTCCTACCGAGCGGTGCTCGCCGCGCACGCGCCGATGGCCGGAGCACTCTGACACCGACGACAGGCGACCGACGACAGGCGAGGGAGGTGCGGCCCGGTCCCGGCGGGGCACCCGGCCGACGCGACATGAACGAATCCGAGATCTACGAGGACGCACGGCGGCACTGCCGGGCGCTGTCCCAGGCCGTCGACCGGCTGGACGGCGCCGACCTGCGCCGGCTCGCCCGGTGGGGGCGCCGCCTCGCGGCCGTGCTCACCGACGGCGGGCGGCTGCTCGCCGCCGGCAACGGCGGCAGCGCCGCCCAGGCGCAGCACCTCACGGCGGAACTCGTGGGGCGCTACCGCGACGAGCGTCCCGCCTACTCGGCCCTGTCGCTGCACGCCGAGACGTCCAGCGTCACGGCCATCGGCAACGACTACGGCTTCGAGCAGGTCTTCGCCCGCCAGGTCGCCGCGCACGGCCGCCCCGGCGACCTCCTGATGCTGCTGTCGACATCGGGCCGCAGCCCCAACCTCCTCTCCGCCGCGATGACGGCCCGCTCCCGGGGCCTGGCCGTCTGGGCCCTCACCGGCCCCGGCCCCAACCCGCTGGCCGAAGCCGCCGACGACGCCCTGACCGTCGACGCCGCCACCACGGCGACGGTCCAGGAGGCCCACCTGGTCGTGGTCCACCTGCTGTGCGAGTTCTTCGACGCGTCGCTCGTGGACGCGGCCGAGACGGAGCGCGGTGCGCGGGCCGGCGGTCTGACCGCGGGATCCGACGGCGCCCGAGGGCGGGCCGCCGTGCCGACCGGAACACCGGCCCGGGCGGGCGGTCGGCCGTACGGAGGTGGGTCCGGCCGGCCGTACGGAGGTGGGTCGGGCCGGCCGTACGGAGGTGCGTCATGAGCCGGGGACCGCTGGTGGTCGTGGGTGATCTGCTGCTCGACGAGGACATCGAGGGCGAGGCCGGCCGGCTGGCGCCGGACGCGCCGGCGCCGGTGGTCGATGTGGCGGGCGTGCGCCGGCGAGCGGGCGGGGCCGGGCTCGCCGCGGTCCTCGCCGCGCGGCTCGGCGGTCGCCGGAACGCCCCCGACGCCCCCGACGTCGTCCTCGTCGCCGCGGTCGGCTACGACGAGGCGAGCGAGACGGCCCGGCGGTGTCTGGGCGACCGGGTCCGGCTCGTCGCCGTGCCGCTGGACGGCACCCTGCCGGTGAAGACGCGGGTCCTGGCCGGCGGACGTCCGCTGGTACGCCTCGACCGGGGCGGTGGGACGCCCGGGCGGCCCGGCGCCGAGGTCCTGGAGACCCTCGAGTCCGCGAGCGCGATCCTGGTCTCCGACTACGGCCGGGGCACGGTCGACGCGCTGCGCGAGACGCTCGCCGCGGCGGCCCGGCGCGTGCCCGTGGTGTGGGACCCGCACCCGCGCGGCGGCCCGCCGGTGCCCGGCACCCGTCTGGCGACGCCGAACGCGAAGGAGGCCGCGGCCTTCAGTCCGCGTCCGGGTTCGTCGCTGCGCGCCCAGGCCGACCGGGGCGCCGAGCTCGCCGAGCGGTGGGGCGCCACGCATGTCGTCGTCACCCTCGGGGCGGCGGGTGCGCTGCTGACGCGGGCCGGTTCGACGGCCCCGTTGCTCGTGCCGGCGCCCGCCGTCACGGGCGGCGACCCGTGCGGCGCGGGCGACTGCTTCGCCGCGGCGGCCGCGGTGGCGCTCGCCGCCGGCGCGCTGCCGGAGGAGGCGGTGGAGCGGGCTGTCGCCGAGGCCGCCTCGTTCGTCGGCGCGGGCGGCGCCTCGGCGGTGTCCGGCGTCCGGCAGGACGCCGCGCCCCCGGCACCCGGCCCCGAGCCGGCCGGTGACGCCTTCGCCCTGGCCCGCCGCGTCAAGGCCCGGGGCGGCACGGTCGTCGCCACGGGCGGCTGCTTCGACCTGCTGCACGCCGGCCACGTGGGCCTCCTCGAACGCGCGGGCCGGATCGGGGACTGCCTGATCGTGTGCGTCAACTCCGACGCCTCGCTCACCCGGCTCAAGGGCCCCGGCCGCCCCCTCACCCCGCTCGCGGACCGGATGCGCGTCCTGTCCGCCCTCGGCAGTGTGGACGCGGTGGTCGCCTTCGACGAGGACACCCCGGAGCGGCTCCTGGAGGCGCTGCGGCCCGACGTGTGGGTGAAGGGCGGCGACTACTCCCCCGACGGCCTCCCGGAGACCCGGGCGCTACGGCGCTGGGGCGGCCAGACGGTCGTCCTGCCGTACCTGGACGGCCACTCCACGACCCTGCTCGCCGACCGCGCCGCCCGCGCCGCGGCGGCGGAACGGCCCACCCGATGACCGAACCCGCCACCCCCCGCCCGCCGCACCCCACCCCCGCGGCCCGGCCGGCCGCACGGAACGGCTCCCCGGCACCCGGCCCCGCACCCGAGCGGCCGGCCCCGGGCGGGCCCCCGCATACGCCGGCGGACCCACCCGCCAAGCCCGCCGACCGGCCCCGTCCGCAGCGGCAGGTGCTCGCGCCGAGCGGTGGCGGGGCCGGGTCTGCCGGGGGGAGGCCGGTGGTGGTGGTGTTGCGGGCGCTCGGGCTCGGGGATCTGTTGGCCGCCGTGCCGGCATTGCGCGCGTTGCGACGGGCGCTGCCGGATCATGAGCTGGTGCTCGCGGCGCCGCGGGAGCTGGAGCCGGTGGCGCGGGCGACCGGGTGTGTGGACCGGGTGCTGGCGGCCGCGGGGCCCGGGCGGAGTGTGCCCGCCGCGCTGCCGCGCGGCGTGCGGGCCCCGCATCTGGCGGTGAACCTGCACGGCCGCGGGCCGGCCAGCCACCGGCTGCTCGCCGGTCTCGGGCCGGAGCGTCTGTGGGGCTTCCGCCACCCGGAGGTCCCGGACGTGCGGGGGCCGGCCTGGGACCCGTACGAGCACGAACGGACGCGGTGGTGCCGGCTGCTGCGCTGGTACGGGCTGGCCGCCGATCCGGACGACGTGCGGATCGCGCGGCCGGCCGGGCCGGGCTCCCCGCTGCCGGGTGCGGTCGTCGTGCACCCCGGCGCGCAGGCGGCGTCCCGGCGCTGGCCGGTGGACCGGTTCGCGACGGTGGTACGGGGCGTGCGCCGGGCGGGCCTGCCGGTCCTGGTGACGGCGGGTCCGGGCGAGGCTGCGCTGGCCCGGTCGGTCGCGGAGCACGCGGGGCTGCCGCCGTCCGCCGTGGTGGGCGGCGGGGACGCGGGTGACGGGGGGATTCCGTTCGAGGAGTTGTGCGCGCTGGTCGCCGACGCGCGCTGCGTGGTGGTCGGGGACACGGGGCTCGCCCATCTGGCGACCGCGCTCGGCACCCGTTCGGTGGTGCTCTTCGGTCCGGTGTCACCGGAGCTGTGGGGTCCGCCGGGCGGTGGTGGCCCCCACAGCCCCCACCGGGCGCTGTGGCACCCGGGCCCCGGTCCCGAAGCCGCGCGCCCGGGTGATCCGCACGGGGACCGGCCGGATCCCCGGCTTCTGGAGATCACGGTCGACGAGGTCCTGGACGCCGTCCTCGCCCTGTCGGCGTCCGACGCTCCCGCCGGTCGGCCGGGCCTCTTCGTCGAGGCGGCGAGCCGGTGAACCGGCCGCCCGCGACCGAGCGCGCACCCGCGCCCGGCCCCATGGAGGCGTACCGCTCAGGCCGCGCTCTCCAGGGCGGGCCGGGTGAGGGGTGCGCGGACGGTGACCTGCTCCGGCAGGGGCTCCGGCGTGGGACGGACGACGGCGGGGACCGCCGTGACGGTGCCGGGGGCGGGAACGGGGACAGGGGCGGGGACGGGGACAGGGGCGGGGACGGTCGCGGTGGCCTTGGCCGCGGCGGCCCGGGGGCCGCGCAGCAGCCATCCGGCGGTCACGGCGGCCGCGACGACCAGGCCGCCGGTCACCAGGGCGCCCCGCGCGCCCATGATCTCCATGAGCAGGCCGAGGGTGGGCGGCGCGGCCAGGCCCCAGAGCGTGCGGATGCTGTTCCAGGCGCCGAGCACGCGGCCCCGCATGTGGGGCGGCGGGTCGGTCTGGAGCAGGGTGTTCTGGGCGGTGTCCGTGACGGATTCGGCGACGGCCATGGGCAGCGCGAGCACGACCAGGAACATCAGGGACGGCGAGACGCCCGCGACCACCTGGAGCAGGGCGCCGCCCGCGGTGAGCAGGGCGACCATGCGGACCCGGGGGCTGCGCAGCCGGGCGCCGAGCACGGCGCCGACGATGCCGCCGACGGCCAGCGCCGTGGAGACGGCGCTGAAGGAGCCGGCGGAGCCGGCGAGCGGGCCGGTGACCAGGACCGCGAGGGTCAGGGAGTAGTTGCGGCCGAAGAGGGCGCTGACCGCGTTGAGGGCCGCGAGGGCGACGAGCCGGGGGCGGCGGGCGAAGAAGACCAGGCCGCCGCGGACGCTGGTGTCGGTGGCCGCAGCCGCGTCGGACGGGTCGGACCCCGCTCGTGCGGACCCGTCGGCGGCGTCGGCGGCCTCGGCGGAACCGGCCCCGGGCTTTCCGTCCTGGGGCCGGATCAGCGTCAGGAACGGGATCACGGCGGCCACGAAGAAGAACGAGACGCCGTTGGCGACGTAGGCGGCGGCCGTGCCCAGCGTGGCGACGGTGATGCCGGCCAGGGCGGCTCCCGCGAGCCGGCCCGCGCTGTGGGCGAGCGAGCCGACGCCGATGGCGGAGGGGACGTCCCGGGCGGGCACGAGGTCGTTGCCGAGCAGCGCGCAGGCCGGTCCGTCGACGGTGGCGACGAGGCCCGTGACGACGGCGAGCCCGAGGAGGACGGGCAGACTCAGCCCGTCGAGGGCGACGAGGGCGGCGGTGGCGAGGGCGACCAGGCCGAGCGCCACCTGGGCGACCGCGGCGGTCACCTTGCGGGGCCAGCGGTCGACGACCGCTCCGCCGAGCAGGCCCATGAGCAGGCCGGGGGCGGCCTGGGCGGAGATGGAGAGTCCGGCGGCGGCGGGCGAGCCGGTGATCTGCAGGACCAGCAGGTTCTGGACGGTCAACTGCATCCAGGTGCCGGTGTTGGAGACGAGGTGGGCGACGGCCCACCAGCGCATGCTGCGGTGGCGGAGCGAACGCCAGGGCGACCTGTCGTCGTCGGCGGGACGGCGGGCACCGCCGCGCGCCGACGCGGCGGCGGACAGGGCTCGCCGGGGGCGGAGCACCGAGGAGAGGGACGAGGAGGCGGACGGGAGCAGACGCAAGGAAGGCACGGGGTCACCGGATGCGGCACGGGGCGCGCGGGAGAAGCGGAGGGGGCGGCGGGAGCGGGTGCGGCGGGAGCCGCGGGACGACCGCGGTCCGTCGCGCCGGGGACGCCGGGAGGGGCGGGGGCACCGAGGGCGTCGGCACGGGCGGAGCGGGTCAGCGGCCCATCGTGGCAGACGGTTTCCGAGAAGAGGGTGACCCCCCTTACACGGCCTTCACGACGGGGTCGGGCACCCCCTCAACTCCTGTGTCTCACACGGCTTGTTGGGGGGCGCGTGGGCTTGCTCACACACGTCCGAGGAACGCATGCGAAGGAGACGAACGATGAACAACGGAACCGAGAACACCCTCGAGGGCCGGTCGGCCCTCGTCACCGGCGGAGCGCGAGGTCTGGGCGCGGCGATCGTGCGCAGGCTGGCGGGCGCCGGGGCGACGGTCCTGGTCGCCGACGTCCGGCAGGAACTGGCGAAGGAGCTGTGCGAGAGCCTGCTGGCCGAGGGCCGGCAGGCCCGGCCGGTCGGGCTCGACGTCCGGGACGCGGAGGCGGTCGCGGAGCTGTTCGAGGAGCTCGACGCGTCGGGCGGCGCGGTGGACGTGCTGGTGAACTGCGCCGCCGTGGACGTGACGAAGTCCGTGGCCGAGCTCACGTCCGAGGAGATCACGCGGGTGATCACGACGGATCTGCTGGGCCCGATGTATCTGTGCCGCGAGGGCTACCGCCGCATGGTCGCGCGGGGCGGCGGCCACATCGTGAACATCCTGTCGACCGCCTCCCTGCGCACCTGGACCGAGGCGGGCCCGTACTCCGCGGCGAAGACCGGTCTGCGGGCCTTCACGCACACCCTGTTCAAGGAGGCGCAGCGGGACTGCCCCGGGATCGGGGTCACGGGGATCGTCGCGGGCGGCATGGAGACGCCGTTCATCATGGAGCGCTTCCCGGAGACCGACACGGCGCTCCTGCAGAGCCCGGAGGTCGTCGCGGACGCCGTGATGTACGCCCTGTCGGTGCCGGCGGGCAGTGCGGCGGCCGAGCTGGTCGTCGTGCCCCGGCGTGAGGTGTCCTGGCCGTGAGGCGGGGCACCCGCCCCCACGGACGACGAGACAGCGGAGACCGACGGGAAGGTGGCCGCCATGAAGGCCGTCACGTGGCAGGGCCGGCGGAAGGTGTCGGTGGAGACCGTGCCGGACCCGGTGCTGCGGGAGCCGACCGACGTGATCGTACGGATCACGTCGAGCGGACTGTGCGGATCGGACCTGCATCTGTACGAGGTGCTGGGGCCGTTCCTCGACCCCGGTGACGTGCTCGGGCACGAGCCGATGGGGGTGGTCGAGGAGGTGGGCGCGGAGGTCCGGCGGCTCAGACCGGGCAGCCGGGTCGTGGTGCCGTTCAACGTCTCCTGCGGCACCTGCCCCATGTGCGCCTCGGGGCTGCACTCCCAGTGCGAGACGACGCAGGTGCGCGCGTACGGCACGGGTGCGGCCCTGTTCGGCTACACCAAGCTGTACGGGCAGGTGCCCGGCGGGCAGGCCGAGTATCTGCGGGTGCCGTTCGGCGACACCCTGCCGATCCCGGTGCCCGAGGGCCCGCCGGACGACCGTTTCATCTATCTGTCGGACGTCCTGCCGACGGCGTGGCAGGCCGTGGAGTACGCGGAGATCCCGCCCGGTGGTTCGGTCGCGGTCCTCGGTCTCGGCCCGATCGGTGACATGGCCGCCCGGATCGCCCTGCTGCGCGGGGCGGAGCTCGTGGTGGGCATCGATCCGGTGGCCGACCGCCGCCATCGTGCGGCGGCCCGCGGGGTGCAGGTCCTGGACCCGTCCGACGCGGAGCTGGTCGACCGGGTGCGGGACCTGACCGACGGGCGCGGGCCGGACGCCGTGATCGACGCGGTCGGCATGGAGGCCCACGGCGCGCCGGTCGCCCACGGCCTGCACACGATGGTCTCGCTGCTGCCCGACGCGCTCGCCCGGGGTCTGATGCGCCGCTACGGCGTGGACCGGCTGTCCGCGCTGCATCTGGCGGTGGAACTGGTGCGCCGGGGCGGGACCGTGTCGATCGCCGGGGTGTACGGGGGCGCGGCCGACCCGATGCCCCTGCTGGTGATGTTCGACAAGCAGTTGCGCCTTCGCATGGGCCAGGCGAACGTCCTGCGCTGGGTCGACGACCTGCTGCCGCTGCTCACCGACGCCGACCCGCTCGGCGTGGACGACTTCGCCACCCACCGCCTGCCGCTGTCCGAGGCGCCGGACGCCTACGCGATGTTCCAGGCGAAGCGCGACGGTGTGGTGAAGGTGCTCTTCCGGCCCTGAGGCCAGCCCTGAGGCCGTTCCCGAGGCCGTCCCCGCGCGCGTAAGGCTGCGCCCGGGGACGCCGCCTCGGGCCTTCCGGTGCGGCGGCGGTGCATGACCGCCGCCGCACCGAGCAGACGCGGAAACGTGGGCGCGTGCGCCGCGTGCCCGCGATTCCCCGTGTGAAAGGACCTTCGTCATGACCGCACCCGCCACCACCACGCTCGGCCCCCGCAGCGACCTGTCCCAGGTCTTCGAGCTCGCCCAGCAGCTACGGGTCGACTCGGTGCGCGCCAGTACGGCGGCGGGCTCCGGGCACCCCACCTCCAGCCTGTCCGCCGCGGACCTGATGGCGGTGCTGATGACCCGCCATCTGCGCTACGACTGGGACGCGCCCGACGACCCGGCGGGCGACCGCCTCGTCTTCTCGAAGGGGCACGCCTCGCCGCTGCTGTACGCGATGTTCAAGGCCGCCGGCGCGATCGACGACGACGAGCTGATGACGACGTACCGCCGCATCGGCCACCGGCTCCAGGGCCACCCCACGCCCGCACTGCCGTGGGTGGACGTGGCCACCGGCTCCCTCGGCCAGGGCATCGGCTACGCCGTCGGCATGGCGCTGGCGATCCGTGACCTGGAGAAGCGGGACGCGCGGGTGTGGGTGCTGTGCGGGGACAGCGAGATGTCCGAGGGATCGGTGTGGGAGGCGCTCGACAAGGCCGGGCACCACCGGCTGGCCAATCTCACCGTCCTCATCGACGTGAACCGCCTCGGCCAGCGCGGCCCCACCGAGCTGGAGTGGGACACCGCCGCGTACGTCCGCCGGGCGGAGGCGTTCGGCTGCCGCGCGATCGAGGTCGACGGCCACGACGTCGAGGCGATCGACCGGGCCCTGACCACGGCCTCCGACGGGCAGGCGCCGACCGTCGTGGTCGCCAGGACGGTCAAGGGCCGGGGCGTGGCGGAGGTGGAGGACAAGGGCGGCTGGCACGGCAAGGCCCTGCCCGAGGACATGGCCGAGCGCGCCGTCGCGGAACTCGGCGGCGTACGCGACCTGCGCGTGCGCGGCCCCCGCCCGTCCGGCGACCGGTCCGCCCCGGCCGGCACCCCCCGGGCCGGGTCCGTGACCGTCGAGCTGCCGCGCTACGAGGTCGGGGACGAGGTCGCCACCCGTGTCGCCTTCGGCGCCGCCCTGGCGGCCCTGGGCGCCCGCCCCGAGGTCGTCGCCCTGGACGCCGAGGTCGGCAACTCGACCCACGCCGAGGACTTCGGCAAGGCCCACCCCGAGCGGTACTTCCAGACGTACATCGCCGAGCAGCAGATGGTCGCCGACGCCGTCGGCATGGCGGTGCGCGGCTTCCGCCCGTACGCCACCACCTTCGCCGCCTTCCTCACCCGCGCCCACGACTTCATCCGCATGGCCGCCGTCTCGCGGATCACGATGGCCCTGTGCGGGACGCACTGCGGCGTCGAGATCGGCGCGGACGGCCCCTCGCAGATGGGCCTGGAGGACCTCGCCATGATGCGCGCGGTCCTCGGCTCCACCGTGCTGTACCCGAGCGACGCCACCTCGGCGGCCGCCCTGACCGCGGCGATGGCCGACCTCGACGGCGTCTCCTACCTGCGCACCACCCGCGGGTCCTACCCCGTCCTGTACGGGGCCGGCGAGTCCTTCCCCGTGGGCGGCTCGAAGACCCTCCGCGAGCACGGCGCGGACGACCGGGTCACCCTGGTCGGCGCCGGTGTCACCCTGCACGAGTGCCTGGCCGCCGCCGACGAGCTGGCCGCGGACGGGGTACGGGCCCGGGTCGTCGACCTCTACTCCGTGAAGCCCGTCGACACCGCGACCCTCGTCCGCGCGGCCCGGGAGACCGGCGCCCTCCTCGTGGTCGAGGACCACCATCCCGAGGGCGGCATCGGCGAAGCCGTCCTGTCGGCCCTGGCCTCGGACGGCGGCGAGCGTCCGGCCTTCGCCCACCTCGCCGTCACGGACCTGCCGGGTTCCGGCACCACAGAGGAGCTGCTCGACGCCTGCGGCATCTCCCGCAACCACATCGCCCGCGCCGCCCGGGAGCTCATCGCCCGCTAGGCCGCCCGGGTGGCGGCTGCTCCCGCCGGACGAGGAGGAGGGCGACGTCGTCGGTGCGGTGCGCGGCGTCCGTGACGTGGTGGATGAGGTCGTCCGCCAGGTCGTCGAGGTCGCGGGCCCGGGACCGGCCGAGGCGGTCGGCGAGGTCGGCCATGGCCGCGCCGATGTCGCCGCCGGGGGACTCGACGAGCCCGTCGGTGTACAGGACGAGGACGGAACCGGGCTCCCAGGGCAGCTCGGTGGTGCGGTAGTCGGCGTCGGCCGGCAGCCCGAGGCCGAGGAGCAGTCCCGGAGCGACGTCGAGGATCTCGGTGTGGCCGTCGGGGTGGCGCAGCAGGGGCGGCGGGTGTCCGGCCGTGGCCAGCCGGATGCGGTCCCGGGCCAGGTCGAACTCGGCGATCAGGCAGCTCGTGAAGCGGTCCGGGTCGAGGTCGGCCATCAGCCGGTTGGTGCGCGCCAGGATGTCGCCGGGCGGTTCGCCGGCCATGGCGTGGGCGTGGACGGCGGTGCGCACCTGCCCCATGAGGGCCGCGGCGGTCGTGTTGTGTCCCTGGACGTCACCGATGACGGCGACGACGGTGGCGGGGGTGGCGTGGACGAGGTCGTAGAAGTCACCGCCGATGTCCATGCCGTGGCCCGCGGGGAGGTAGCGGGCGGCGACGGCGACTCCGGGGAGCGGGGTCAGACCGTGCGGCAGCAGGCCGGTCTGGAGGCTGTGCGCGAGGGAGTGCTTGGCGTCGTAGAGCCGGGCCCGGGCCAGGGCCTGGGCGATCAGCCCGGCCAGGGAGGTGAGCAGGGCCCGCTCGGCCGTCGGGAAGGAGCGCGGCCGGTCGTAGGAGAGGATCAGCGACCCGACGGGCCGGCCGGAGGCGATCAGCGGCAGGAAGGCCCAGGCGTGGCGGCCCTCGTAGCGCGGGGCGTGCGGGTGGGCGCGGCGCAGCTCCTCGTAGGAGGCGAAGAAGGCGGGCACGCCGGTGGCGAGCACCTGGGCGTCGATGACCTCGGCGGTCAGCGGGGTGCCGTCGAAGCGGTCGACGAACTCCTGGTCGTAGCCGCGGTGGCCGATGATCCGCAGGCGGCCCTCGTCGGCGCTCATGAGGACGAGGCCGCGCGGGCCGAAGGAGGGCACGATCTGGTCGGCGACGAGGTCGACGACGTCGTGGACCCCGGCGGCCTCGGCGAGGGACGCCGCCAGGTGCATGAGCCGGTAGACCGCGGTGGCGCCGACGGGCTCGACGGGCCGTGCCGGCGGCGTGTCCTCGGCCACCGGCACGGCGGGCGTCTCGGCCGGCCGGTCCTCGGTGGGGGTGGGCGGGTCCGTGAGCGCGTGGATGTGGACGCTGACGCCCGTGACGTCGGGGTAGAGCTCGAACAGCAGCCGGGCGGCCGGCCGGCGCGTGACGGTGAACGAGGTGGGCCGGCGGGTGACGACCGCCTCGCGGTAGCGGTCCTCGAAGTCCGGGTCGTTCAGCCAGAGCAGCACCTCCCACGGCCGTCTGCCGAGCAGGGCGGCCGCGCCGGCGTTCACCAGTTCCGCCCCGGCGGTGTTGATGAAGGTGATGCGCCCGTCGAGGTCCAGGGCGCAGCACCCCACGGGCAGCCGTTCGGCGAAGTCGACGGCGGCGGCGCCGAGGGCGGGGTCGGACTGGGAGGGGCGGGCCGGATGCACGACGCGCAGTTCCGCGGGCGGCGGCACGGGCGGGTCCTGCTCGGCGGCCCGCCGCAGCAGCCGCGCCGACCGGCGGCCGCAGTCCTCGAGGGCCGTCCGTTCCCGTTCGTCGAGCTCGGGGGCGTGCCAGATCGGCCAGAGCAGGACGATGCCGCCCCACACGGTGTCGGCGTCGGCGAGGGGTGCGGCCGCGAGCATGAAGTCGTACGGCAGCACGATCCCGACCCTCGGATAGCGGCGGGCGATCTCCTGCTGGCCTCCCAGCCACACGATCCTGCGGTCCCGGATGGCGTCGGCGACCGGGATGGGGGCGTCGGCGGGGATCCGCACCCAGGGGGCGGCGATCTCCGGGGAGACGCCCGACACCAGGACGAGCCGCAGCGTGCGCTCGCCCGGCGGCAGGACGTAGAGGAGGCCGATGGATGCCGCGGTCTGCCGCATGACGTCGGCGACGACGGCGTCCAGCCGCCCGTCGCCGAAGACGTCCTCGGTGTCCGCACCGGTCGGGCCGACCACGCCGCTCACCCACGGGCCGGGCGGGCCGGTCGGGCGGCGGCGCGGCGTCGACGGCGGAGCACCACACCCATATGCGGACCTTACGTCGGACGGCAGCCGCCCGCGCGACAAGCCCGCCGCACCGCCGCACCGACGTACCGACGCACCGACGCACCACGCCGCGGCGCCTCCGGCGTCCTGCGACCGGCGGCGGGGTCAGGGCGCGGGCGGCACCAGCTCCGGATGGGCCTTGAGCAGTCGGGGCGGGGCGGCCTGGCACCACGAGTCGACGACGATCGCCCGTAGCTCCTCGGCGTCGTCGAGGGCGCGCAGCCGGACCCGTACCCAGGCGAAGGCCGCCTCGTGGTCCGCGACCCAGAACTTCTCCGGCTCGGCGAGGACCAGCTCGTCGCGGTCCAGCTTCGGGCAGCGGACGGCCATCGACGTCTCGTCGTCGGGCAGCGTGAGGAACATCTTCCCGGCGACCCGGAAGGTGGGCATGGCCCACGCCTCCTTCTCCATGGTCTCCGGCAGCGCGAGGGCGAGTTCACGGACTTCGTCGGCGGTGATCATGCCCCGACCGTACGGCCTTCCACTGACATCGGGACGCGCCGCCGGCGCGTGGGCCGCCCGGGCGTAGGCTTCGCTCGGCACGGACGCGGCAGGGGGGCTGAGGACATGGCGACGGAGCCGGCACACAGGTGGGGGTCGACCCTCGACGCGGTCGTGGTGTACGCGGAGGGCGCGCTGTGCCGCCGGCTCGCCCGGGGTGTCGTGCCGCCGGACGGCAGGGTGCGGGTGACGGGTCTGCCCCGGTCGCTCGACCCGGGCTCGCTGCGGGTGCGGGTGCTCGGCGCGTCCGGGGTGCGGGTCACGGAGGCCCGGGTCGAGGTCGAGGCCGAACCGCCCGCCGCCGGCGCCCCCGAGGGCCTGCGGCGCGAGGTGGAGCGGCTGCGCGAGGCGTACGCGGCGGCGCGGGCGCGCCGCGACCGGCAGGCGGGTCTGATCGAGGAGGTCGGCGGGCTGCGCCCGGTGCCGCCGCCCCGCGAGCGCGAGGACCCGCACCGCCGCACCCCGGTCGACACGTGGCTGGAACTCGCCGACTTCGTGGACGCCCGCCTCACCGGCCTGCACGCCCGCCTGACGGAGCTGGAGGAGGCCGTGGACCGCGCGGGCCATGACCTGGCCGTCGCCGAGGACACCCTCGCCCGCGCCTCCACCGACGCCCCGTCAGGCCACCTGACCACGACGGTCTGCGCGGTCCTCACCCTCGTCACCGCGGATGCCCCGCGCCCGAAGGCCGAGCCGGAGCCGGAGCCGGACCGGGCCCCGGAGTTGGAGTTGGAGCTCGAGTACGGGGTGCCGGGGGCCGTCTGGGTGCCCGCCTACCGGCTCACGCATCGTCAGGGGGACGGCGACGGACGCCTGGTGCTGCGCGCGTCGGTGGCCCAGCGCACCGGTGAGGACTGGACCGGGGTGCGGATCGCCCTGGCCACGGCCGACCTGCGGCGCGGGACGGACCTGCCGCGGCTGCGGTCGATCCGCGTCGGGCGTCGCCAGGCGGCTCCGGCGCCGTCGGGCTGGCGCGAGCCGCCGGCCGGACTCGCCGACCTGTTCGCGGCGTACGACGCCGCCGGTCCGCGTCCCGGCACCGTGCCCGCAGGAGGCGCCGCGGCCCCGTCCGCAGCGGTCCCACCGACGCCCCCGCCCGCGCCCGCGATGCCCGCGCCGGTGGCACCGCCGCCGCCTGCCTTCGCCGGGGCACCCGCGTCCCTGCCCGCCCCGGGCGGCGCGTACGGCAGCGCGTACGGCAGCGCGTAC
Organism: Streptomyces sp. NPDC006339; assembly: GCF_040612775.1. Taxonomy (NCBI): domain Bacteria; kingdom Bacillati; phylum Actinomycetota; class Actinomycetes; order Kitasatosporales; family Streptomycetaceae; genus Streptomyces; species Streptomyces sp. NPDC006339. Next base: position 104,054 of record NZ_JBEXQW010000025.1, on the reverse strand, counting down.
GGCGGCGGATACGGCGGCCCTCCCGAGGCCGTCCGTCATGCCTTCACCGGTGCTCCCGCCGCTCCCCCGTCCGGACCGGCCGCTCCGGGCGCCGCACCTCCCCCACCACCGTCCCCGTCCCCGTCTCCGTCCTCGCCGCCGCCCGCCGGTCCGCCGCGTCCGAGCGGCGCGGAGCTCGACTACGCCTCCCTCGTCCTCGGCGGTCCCGACGCGCCGGACGGCCGGAGGGGGCTGCTGTTCCCCGAGGCCCCGTCCGACCCGGTGGCGGCCGAGCACCGCCGGCGCGCCGAGGCGGTGGCCGGGCTGCCGCTGCCCGGGCACGCCGTGCGGCCCCGCGCGTCGGCGGGTTCCTTCGACCACCGCTTCGACGCGGCCGCCCGCGCCGACATCCCGTCGGACGGCACCTGGCACACCGTCACCGTGGGCGAGATCCCGGTCGGTCTGCGCACCGAGTACCTCTGCGTGCCGTCCGTGGAGCAGACCGTCTACGCCACGCTGGTGCTGTCCAACGCCACCGACCAGGCTCTCCTGGCGGGCCCGGTGGAGGTCGTCGTCGACGACGCGTTCCTGCTGACGGCCGCGCTGCCCACGCTCGCCCCGGGCGGTGTCCGCCGGGTCGGGCTCGGACCGGCCGAGGGCGTGCGGGTCACCCGTCGGACGCGTCTGAGCGAGTCGGCCTCGGGCCTGCGCCACTCCACCACGGTGCTCGACCACCGCGTCCACGTGGAGCTGGCCAACCGGCTGGCCGGTCCGGTCACCGTCGAGGTGCGGGAGCGGGTGCCGGTCGCCTCCGATCCGGACGTCCGGATCGAGGAGCGCGCCGACTGGTCGGTGCCCGAGGAGGGCACGGGGCCGGAGCACCACGCCCCGGGCACCCGCGTCTGGCGGGTGGACCTGCCCGCCGGCGGCACCGCCGCCCTCGACGGCGGCTACGAGATCCGTATCCCGGCCGGCAAGGCCCTGGTCGGCGGCAACCGCAGGAGCTGACACCCACCATGTCCCCCACCTCGCCCCTGCCTCCGGCCGCCGGACCCGTGCCGGCGGACCCGTCCACGCCGATCGCGCGGCCGATCGCGCTGCCCGTCACCGCCGTCACCTGCCTGGAGGACCGCGCGCACATCGAGCGCACCGCCGTGCTCGACCTGGCGGCCGGCGTCCAGCGGCTGCGTCTCGGCCCGGTGAGCGCGCTCGCCGTCGACCGCACCCTCCACGCCGAGCTGCTCGGCGGCCCTCCGGCCGAGGTGCTCGACGTACGGATCGTCCGGGACTGGAGGCCGCGCGGGCCGCGGCCGCCCGCCGACGAGGACTCCGCCCTGCGCCGGCACGCGCACGCCCTCGGGGAGGAGCGACTCGCCCTCGCGCAGCGCCGGGACCGGTTGCGCGCCCGGCTCGACCTGCTCGGCCGGCTGGCCGAGGACCTGCTGCGCGAGATCGGCGAGGGCGCGGGGGCCGGGGAGTTCGAGGGGCCGCGGTGGGCCCGCGAGCTGGACCGGGTGGACGGTGAGCGCGACACGTACGGCGAGGAGCTGCGCGCCGTGGAGGCACGTCTTGCCGCCGTCCTCGCCGAGCTCGACGAGGCCGAGCGGGCCGGGGGACGGTCCGAGGAGGAGCCCGCGGAGCTGGTGGGCCATGTCGAGCTGACCGTGGCGGCCTCGGTCGCCGGGCCGGTCACGCTGCGCCTGGGCCATCTGACGCCGTGCGCGCTGTGGCGGCCGGCCTACCGGGCGGTGCTCGACGGGGACGAGCTGACGCTGGAGACCGACGCCGTGGTGTGGCAGCGCACCGGCGAGGACTGGTCGGACGTACGGCTGACGCTGTCGACGGCCCGGTCGTCACTGGCCACCGAGCCGCCGCGGCTGGTGGAGGACCGGCTGACGCTCCGGGACCGCTCGGCGGCGGAGCGCCGGACCGTCGACGTCGAGCTGCGCGAGGAGGAGATCGGCACGCTCGGCCCGGACGCCGTGCCCGGGCCGCAGGAGCCGGCGGGACCGGCGGGGCTTCCGGGCGTGGACGACGGGGGTGAGGTGCGGGTGATGAGCGCTCCCGCGCCGGTCTCCGTGGCCGGCGACGGCCGCGCCCACCGGGTGCCGCTGTCGGCCTTCACCACGGCCGTGAGCGGCGAGTTCGCCTGTTCGCCGGAGCTGTCGCCGTCGGTGGTCCACCTGGTGCGGTTCGCCAACCGCTCCGGTCACGCCCTGCTCGCCGGGCCGGTGGACCTGGTGCGCGGCGGCGGGTTCACCGGCCGTGCCACGCTGGACTTCACGGCTCCGGGTGCCGCCGCCGAGCTTGCCTTCGGGAGCTCCGACGACTGCCGGGTGGTGCGGTACGCGGAGGAGTCCCGCGAGACCTCCGGGCTGACCCAGCGGACCGTGGTCACCCGTACGGTGCGGCTGCACCTGTCGCGGTTCTCGGCGCCCGGGGAGCGCGGCGACCGGCTGGTCGTGCTGCGGGAGCGGATCCCGGTGTCGGAGGTGGCGGAGGTGGCGGTGCGGGTGCGCGAGGAGCGCTGCTCCCCCGCGCCCGATGCCGTCGACGACGAGGGCGTCGTGCGCTGGGAGGTCGCCCTTCCGCCGGGTGGGCGGCGCACGGTCACCCTGGTCTACGAGGTGGCGGCGAAGGCGAAGGTCGCCGGGCTCTGAGCGGAGTGGCGGCCTCCGAGGCGCGACTCGGCCTGCGAGACGGTCGCGAGGGGTCGATCGGGCGAGGGATAAATCGGGTTTTCCTATCCATTTTCGCGGGGTAGGGGCTCTGCGTGTTCTCACGGCCCCGTGGTCCGCCGTGCGCGACCATACGGACGCCGTACCAGTCACGATGAGCGGAAGAAGGACCGACGTGCCCGGCAGCGAGAGCGAAAACCCGGCGATTCCCTCCCCGACCCCTACGGAGAAGCGGCCCCAGCGGAACCAGGACTGGTGGCCCAATCAGCTTGACCTGCAGGTTCTCCACCAGCATTCGCCCCTGTCCGATCCGATGGGCGCGGAGTTCGACTACGCGAAGGAGTTCGCGAGCCTCGACGTCGAGGCGCTGAAGCGGGACGTCTTCGCGGTGATGACGGACTCCCAGGACTGGTGGCCGGCCGACTACGGCCACTACGGGCCGCTGTTCATCCGGATGAGCTGGCATGCCGCGGGCACGTACCGCATCGCCGACGGCCGGGGCGGTGGCGGCAGCGGCGCCCAGCGGTTCGCCCCGCTGAACAGTTGGCCGGACAACGCGAGCCTGGACAAGGCGCGCCGTCTGCTGTGGCCGGTCAAGCAGAAGTACGGGCGGAAGATCTCCTGGGCCGATCTGCTGGTCTTCGCCGGCAACTGCGCCATGGAGTCGATGGGGTTCAAGACCTTCGGGTTCGGTTTCGGACGCGAGGACATCTGGGAGCCCGAGGAGATCTTCTGGGGTCCCGAGGACACCTGGCTCGGTGACGAGCGCTACAGCGGCGACCGGGAGCTCACCGGTCCCTTCGCCGCCGTGCAGATGGGCCTGATCTACGTCAACCCGGAGGGCCCCAACGGCAATCCGGATCCGCTCGCGGCCGCGCGGGACATCCGCGAGACCTTCGGGCGCATGGCGATGAACGACGAGGAGACGGTCGCGCTCATCGTCGGCGGGCACACCTTCGGCAAGTGCCACGGCGCGGTCGACCCGCAGTACATCGGCCCGGAGCCCGAGGCCGCCCCCATCGAGCAGCAGGGCATGGGGTGGCGGAACACCTACGGCACCGGCAAGGGCGCCGACGCGCTCACCAGCGGGCTCGAAGGGGCGTGGACCACCGAGCCGACCCGCTGGGACAACGGCTACCTGGACAATCTGTTCCGGTACGAGTGGGAGCTGACCCGCAGCCCGGCCGGGGCGCACCAGTGGAAGCCCACGGACCCCGCCGCCCAGGACACGGTGCCCGACGCGCACGACCCGTCGAAGCGGCACGCGCCGATGATGCTGACGACGGACCTGGCGCTCAAGGCGGACCCGGTCTACGCGCCGATCGCGAAGCGCTTCCACGAGAACCCGGACGAGCTCGCCGACGCGTTCGCCAAAGCCTGGTACAAGCTGCTGCACCGCGACATGGGCCCGCTGTCGCGCTACCTCGGCCCGTGGGTCCCGGAACCGCAGTTGTGGCAGGACCCGGTCCCGGAGGTCGACCATCCGCTCGTCGGGGAACAGGAGATCGCCGCGCTGAAGGCCCGGATCCTGGACTCCGGTCTGTCCCTGCCGCAGCTCGTCACGACCGCCTGGGCGTCGGCGGCGAGCTTCCGCGGCACCGACAAGCGCGGCGGGGCCAACGGGGCGCGGATCCGGCTGGCGCCGATGAAGGACTGGGAGGTCAACGACCTGCCCGAGGTGCGCCAGGTGATCGAGACCCTGGATCGGATCCGCGCGGACTTCGACGCCTCGGGCGGCGGGACGAGGATCTCGCTGGCCGACCTGATCGTCCTGGGCGGCTGCGCGGCCGTCGAGCGGGCGGCGCGGAACGCCGGGTACGACATCACCGTCCCGTTCGCGCCGGGCCGCACGGACGCCTCGCAGGAGCAGACGGACACGGACACCTTCGCGGTCCTCGAACCGCGCGCGGACGGGTTCCGCAACTATCTGGCGGCGGGCGAGAAGCTCTCGCCGGAGACGCTGCTCCTCGACCGCGCCAACCTGCTGACGCTGACCGCTCCCGAGATGACGGTGCTGATCGGCGGCATGCGGGCGCTGAACACCGGTTTCAAGGGGTCGCGGCACGGGCTGTTCACCGACCGGCCGGAGGCGCTGACCACCGACTTCTTCGTCGGGCTCCTCGACATGGGCACGGAGTGGAAGGTGTCGGAGGCGGACGAGAACGTCTACGAGGGCCGGGACCGCGCCACGGGCGAGGTGAAGTGGACGGCGACCCCCGTCGACCTGGTCTTCGGCTCGCACTCCCAGTTGCGGGCGCTCGCGGAGGTGTACGCGGCGGCGGACGCGGGCGAGAAGTTCGTCCGTGACTTCGTGGCCGCGTGGGACAAGGTGATGAACCTCGACCGGTTCGACCTGCGCCGGGCCGGCTGACGCTCCCCTTCCGTACGGCAGCCTCGTACGGCGGTGTGCGCCGTGGACGCGTCGCACACCGCCGTACGGGAACGGGGCCGGGGTGTCGCCTGCGGTCAGAGCTCGCGCAGCGCGGGCAGCAGCTTGCTCTCGGCCCACCGGAGGAAGGGGAGTTGGTGCTCTCCGCCGATCTGGACGAGCGCGAGTTCGGTGAAGCCGGCCTCCGCGTAGGGCCGGGCGGCTTCCACGACCGCCTCGACGTCGTCGCCGCATGGGATCTGCTCGGCCACGTCCTCCGGTCGCACGTGCTCGGTCGCCTGCTCGAAGCCGACCGGCAGGGGCAGCTCGGAGTTGAGCCGCCAGCCGCCCACGGACCAGCGGAACTGGTCGTGGGCGCGGGCCACCGCCGCGTCGCGGTCGGTGTCGTAGCAGATGGGGAGCTGCCCGACCCGGGGCTTGCCCGTGCCGCCGTGCCGGTCGAACGCCTCGACGAGTTCACGCTTGGGTTCGGTGGCGACGAGGAGGTCCGCGTGCCGGCCGGCGAGGGCGCAGGACAGCGAGCCGGAGACGGCGATCCCGAGGGGTGGCGGCGTGTCGGGAAGGTCCCAGAGCCGGGCGTCGTCGACCTGGTAGTGCGGCCCGTGGTGGGTCACGTATCCGCCGTCGAACAGGGCGCGGATGATCTCGACGGCCTCCTCCAGCATGTCCAGGCGGACGCGGGCGGAGGGCCAGCCCTCGCCGATGATGTGCTCGTTGAGGTTCTCGCCCGACCCGAGGCCGAGCCGGAAGCGGCCCTCCGAGAGCAGTTGGACGGTCGCCGCCTTCTGGGCGATGACGGCGGGGTGGTAGCGGAAGGTCGGGCAGGTGACGAAGCTCATCAGGGGGATGCGGGAGGTGGCCTGCGCGGCCGCTCCGAGCACGCTCCAGGCGTACGGGGCGTGGCCCTGCGACTCCAGCCAGGGGAAGGAGTGGTCCGAGATCACGGAGAAGTCGAAGCCGGCGCGCTCGGCCTCGACCACGTGCTCGACCAGCTCCCTGGGGCCCGCCTGTTCGGTCATCATCGTGTAGCCGATCTGCATCATGCCCTGGCGGCTTGCCCCGACCGGAGGTCCGTAAACGGACGCGGGCCGCGATGTGCGGGCGGGCCCGGGAGGCGATATGCCGGAGACGGGCTCTGACGACAGTGCTCCGGACGGCAGTGGTCCGGACGACAGTGCTCGGGACGACAGCGAGAGCGGAACGGGAGACGTCGTGACGAAGAGCGCGCTCATCGTGATCGACATGATCAACACCTACGGGCACGAGGACGCCGAGCTGCTGGTGCCGTCCGCGGCCCAGGCGCTTCCCGGCATCGTCGACCTGCTCGAGCGGGCCCGGGCCGCGGGCGTCCCGGTGGTGTACGTGAACGACAACTTCGGCCGCTGGCGCTCCCATCACGGCCAGATCGTCGACCTGGCGCTGTCGGGCCGGCATCCCGAGCTGGTCGACCCGGTCCGGCCCGACGAGGAGTCCCTCTTCGTCGTCAAGGCGCGGCATTCCATCTTCTACGAGACGCCGCTCGCCTATCTGCTGAGCACCCTGGAGGTCGACGAGCTGGTCCTCACCGGCCAGGTGACCGAGCAGTGCGTGCTGTACTCCGCGCTGGACGCGCACATCCGCCACCTCGGCGTCGTGATCCCCCGGGACGCGGTGGCCCACATCCACGAGGACCTGGCGGACGCGGCCCTGCGGATGGTGGAGCGGAACATGGGCGGCCGGGTCGTCCGGGCGGCGGACATCCCCTGGTGACCGCGCCGCACCGCGCCGGCCGGACTAGGCGCTCGGCACCTTGAGCGGGTCGTCCGGGGCGGACTTCCGCTCCTCCTCCATGCGCTCGCCGAGCGCGATGAGCTGCTTGCGGCCCATGGCCTTGCGGACGTCGGGGAACCAGTCCTTCTCCTCCTCCTCGACGTGGTGGCGCACGTTCTCGATGAGCACGCTCATCTTGGCGTCGAACCGCTCGTCGCGGGGGTCGAATCCGACGAGCTCCGACAGCATCCACAGCGCCGCGTGGTGCTCCTCGACGCTCTCCAGGACGTGGTCGGTGGTGTCGGGCGCCGCCTCGCGGGCCGCCGGGTAGAAGACGCGCTCCTCGATCCAGGCGTGGGCGGTCAGCTCACGGATCACCTCGTCGGCGATCTTCCGCTTGCGGTCGTAGGCGTCGTCCCCGGCCCGCTCGAACTCCTTGAACAGCTTCTCGACCCTCTTGTGGTCCTCGCGGAGCAGCACGATGCCGTCCATGGTCGGTCCTCCCTCGTTCGGCCCACCGCCCGGCCGGGCGGTCCGCACCGCGTCTGCCCCGGACGCCGGGCCGTGAACCACCGGTCGACCACCGGTTCCCGGCCGGCCCGGTGTGCGCGGGGCCGTTCGGGGGCACCCGTCTGGACGTGCGGCTGCGGACGAGTGACCCGGAGCGGCCCGGCTGGCGAAGGATCCGCCACGGCCGGGGCTTCCGCTATGTCGACCAGGAGGGCCGGCCCCTGCCGGCCGCCGACCGGGAGCGGGTCCGGGCCCTGGTCATCCCGCCGGCCTGGCGGGACGTGTGGATCTGCCCGTGGCCGAACGGCCATCTGCAGGCGGTGGGGACCGACGCCGCGGGCCGCCGGCAGTACCTGTACCACGAGGAGTTCCGGGCCCGGCAGGAGCGTGCCAAGCACGCCCATGTCCGTGAGGTCGCGGCGGCCCTGCCCCGACTGCGGCAGGCGGTCGGCGAGGACCTGGCCCGGCGCGGCCTGTGCCGGGAGCGGGTCCTCGCCTGTGCGGCCCGGCTGCTCGACCTCGGCTTCCTCCGGGTCGGCGGGGACCGCTACCAGCGGGACAACGACTCGTACGGTCTGACCACGCTGCGGCGCGAGCACGTCCGCTGGGCGCGCGGCCGGGTGGTCTTCGACTTCCCGGGCAAGGCGGGCCGTCAGATCACCATCGACGTGGCCGACGAGTCCGCCCTCCGGGTGCTGCGCGCGCTGCTGCGCAGGCGCGGCGGCGGCGACCGGCTGTTCGCGTACTGGCAGGGCCGGGCCTGGCACGACCTGCGCGCCGACGAGCTGAACGCCTATCTGCGGGACCGGTCCGGTGTCGACATGAGCGCCAAGGACTTCCGGACCTGGCACGCCACCGTCCTGGCCGCCGTGGCGCTCGCCGTGTCGGAGCAGGCCGGGCGGGACTCGGTGACGGCGCGCCGCCGGGCGGTCCGGCGGGCGGTGTGCGAGGTCGCGGAGTACCTGGGCAACACCCCGGCGGTCTGCCGCACGTCGTACATCGCCCCGCGTGTCATCGAGCGGTACGCCGCCGGGGAGACCGTCGCCGCGGCCCTGGACGGTCTCGGGAAGGACGTCGCCTTCGGCCGTCCGGCCACCCAGGGCGCGATCGAGCGGGCCGTGCTGGAGCTGCTGGACGAGGACCGGTCCGCGCGGCGCGGCGCCCGGGCGGCGGATCTCGGCGCCCGGTCGGCGGCGTCGGCGCGGTGAGGCGGGGCTACGGCCGGCGAGGACGCCGGCCCGGGGTCAGCCCTCGACGCCCGTGGCTCCGTGCGAGGCGCCCACCGGCTTGGACTCCGGTGAGCCGCGCTGGCGCAGGTAGACGGAGAGGATGGCCATGGAGGCGACGGCGAGGAGCTCCGACTGCCAGTTCTGGAGCGAGCGGCTCCAGAAGTCCGCGGAGCCGAGGTAGGAGACCCATCCGACGGGGTCCTGGAGCTGGCGCAGGCGCAGGTCGTTGTAGGCCGACACGCCCGACACGGACTGGGCCAGCCAGGACAGCAGGAACAGCGCGGCCATGGTCAGGCCGAGGGAGCGCGAGAACAGGCCCTGGCGCCAGTCCTTCGTACCGGCCCAGCGCGGGGAGTCGTGCCGGGCGTGCTCGCCCATGCGCTGGTCCCGCTCGCTCTCGGTGCCGACCCGGTCCAGCGGCTTCGACTCCGGCGAGCCCCGCTGGACGAGGTGGACGGTCCCGAAGATGTAGAGGAAGAACTGCAGGAACTCGGACTGCCAGTTCTCAGTGACGTCGACGGCGAAGTCCGAGGACATGAGGTAGTCGCCGAGGCCGACCTGCTGGAGCCCTTCGACGGCGAGCTGCTCGTTGAACTCGGCGCGTCCGGCGACGGCCTGGGCGGCGAGGACGACCAGGAAGGCCGCCCCGAAGGCGAGGGTGAGGCTGTTGGACCGCCAGAAGCCCGTCCGGCCGGCGCGGGAGCGGGACCCCTCGGCGCTCACCGCTGCATCGCCCCGATGACGGTGAAGTACGCGAGGCCGCCCAGGACGGTCAGGAGGCACCCCACGAAGACGGTCCTCATCGTCAGTCTCCCTTCACCGCACAGCGGTACGGCTCGTCCTCGTTCTCCGGTTCGCAGCCCGCCGCGGTGACCCGCCAGCCGCGCTCGAAGAGGGACAGGAAGAGCGTGTCCCGCTCCATGCGCAGCAGGGCCTGGCGGCCGTAGACCTGGACGCCGAGGTCGGCGCCGCCGGGCCGCAGACCCGCTTCGCGCAGCGCGGGGGCGCATTCCGTCCGGCCGTCCTCCGTCAGCGCGTCCCTGCTCTCGGGTGCGAGCAGCGCGCACGCCGCCCGGTGGTCGCCGGAGGCCAGCGCCCGTGCGAACTCCACTCCCGCGCGGGTGGCCGCGTCCTCGCGGGACGCGGAGGCGCCGCACCCGGTGAGGAGCGCGGCGCTCAGCAGCGTGCCGAGCACCACGCTGAGCGGGGTGCCCGGCACGGCCGGGTTCCGGTTCGTCGCCACGGTTCCACGATGCCGGTGCGCCCGCCGCGGGGGCGTCCGGCGCGGCCGAACGGGTGTCGATGTCGCCCGTTCGGGTGCCTCGGCGTCAGCGGGTGAGGAGCCGGTTGAAGAAGGAGCGGTACTGGCGCAGGGCCGTCCGCAGCCCTTCCGTGTCGACGTCCTCCCCCTCGTTCCACTGCCCCTCCAGGTTCCGCTTGTGGTCCGCGAAGTTCTCGGCGAGCTTCCGCATCACGTCGGCGACCAGGGTGTCGGCCGCGTGCACGGCCTCGCGGGGGTCGTCGACGAACGTGCTCTGGATGTCGCTCCAGCGGGTGCGGAAGTCCTCCTCGTCCGCCCGCTCCAGCAGGTGCGGGGATTCCTCGGCGTCGGCGCCGGCGCCGGATTCGTCGTCACGGGACGCGGTGTCCGCGTCGGTGTCCGTGTCCCTGGCGCCGGTTCCCGGAGCGGTCCCGGTGTCGGCGACGGTCTCCGTGCCGGTGCCGGTCTCCGTACCGGCGAACGATTCCGTACCGCCGTACGTCTCCGTACCGCCGTAGGTGTCGGTGCCGCCGTACGTGTCGGTGCCGTCGGTGTCCGCGCCCGTGGGGGTGCCGGTGGGGGTGCCGGTGCTTTCTCCCGGGTAGACCGGGGGTCCTTCCGAGCCGTTGCCCGTCGGGTCCGGTGTCTCGTGCTCACGCATGTCATGCCCTCCGCGTCAGTGCGGGCCTCAGGCGCGGCCGGGGCCGGCCGCGTCGCCGTTGGAGAGAAGTTCGTCGAAGAGGGCCCTGTAGTGCACCATCGCTCCCCTCAGTTGCTCGGTGGTGGCCTGCCGCGAGGAACTGAGCGTGTTGATCTCGTGCGCCGCCCGGTAGTGCTCCAGCGTGCGGCCGTGCTCCACGGACAGGTCCCGCATCTGCTGCTCGAAACCCTCGGTGGGATAGCCGCGCTCACGCATCAGCGCGGTCACCAGACGGTCCGCCTCGTGCACCGCGCCCTCGGGCCGGTCCACGAACTCCTCCTGTACGCCGCGCCACTCCTCGGCGTAGCGTTCCCTCGCGCCACTCGGCAGCGGCTTGATGTCCAGCTCCGCGTGACGCTTCTCGCGGGCCCCGAGCTCCTGCTCGGCGGCCCTCCTGCTTCCGACGTCGTCGACCGTGCGGTCGTACTCGGGCCCGAACCGCTCGCGCAGCCGGCGTCGGCGCCGCCGGTCCAGGACGATGGCGAGCGCGATCAGCACGATCACCACCGCGACGGGTATGACGATGGCCAGAATCGTTCCTGTCGACATCGGCCTCGCTCCCTCGGTCTCATCCGTATCCCACGGCGGCTGCCCCACGGCGCCGCCCTGAAACGGCGGAGCCTGGTGGTACCGACACCAGGTGCGGCACACCCTCCCCACGCCGCGGCGGACGCTGCCAGGGTGGCCGTCATGACCCAGCGCACCACTCTGATCACCGGCGTCACCCACGGCATGGGCCGCGCGCTCGCGCTCGACCTGGCGCCGCGCGGCGGCACCCTGCTCCTGCACGGCCGGAACGCCGACCGGCTGGCGGCCGTCGCGGCGGAGGCCCGGGCCGCCGCCGGACCGGGCACCACGGTCCGTACGTATCTCGCCGACCTGTCCGACCTGGACCAGGTGCACGCGATGGCGGCCCGGATACGGGCGGCCGAGCCGCGTCTCGACGGGCTGATCCACAACGCCGTCGCGGGCGGCGGCGAGCGGCCGCTGGTCCGCGAGCTCAGCCGGCAGGGCCATGAACTGCGCTTCGCGGTCAACCACCTGGCGCCCTACGCGCTCACCCGCGCCCTGCTGCCGCTGCTCACCGCCTCCGCCCCGGCCCGGGTGGTCAACGTCGCCTCGATCGGGCAGGAGGCGCTCGACTTCGACGACCTCATGCTGGAGCGGGACTACGAGGGGCTGCGCGCCTACTGCCGCAGCAAGCTGGCGATGATCATGACGACCTTCGAGCTGGCCGCCGAGCTGCGCGGCACCGGCGTGACGGTGAACGCCCTCCACCCGGCCCATCTGATGGACACACCCGGCGTCCGCGCCTACGGCCTCACGCCCGCCGTCACCACGGAGGAGGGGGTCCGCCCGACCGTGCGGCTGCTCCTCGACCCCGGCCCGGCCACGGTCACGGGCCGCTACTTCGACCGGTTCACCGAGGCGCGGGCCCATGAGCAGGCGTACGACCCGGAGGCCCGCAAGCGCCTGATGGAGATCACGCACCGCCTCATCGACGGGACGGCGCGGCCGGGGAAAAGCGCGTGCCGGGGCGCCGCGACGCGGTGATACCGCTCCGATGAGCGACGACATGCCCGCCGCTGTACGGGACTCGCTGGACGGCCTCGCCTTCGGTGACGCCTTCGGCGACCGCTGGTTCGGGATCCTGCGCCGGGAGGGTCCGGCCGCCCTGGAGGCGCGCACGCCGCCGCCCGAGCCGCTGTGGCGGTGGAGCGACGACACCGCGCAGGCGCTCGTTCTCGTACGGGAACTGGCCGAGGGCGGCGGCACCGTCGACCAGGACCGGCTCGCCCTGCGCCTCGCGACGGCCTACGCCGAGGACACGCACCGCGGGTACGGGGCCTCGATGCACGACGTGCTGCGCCGGATCGGGGCGGGCGAGCCCTGGCGGGAGGTGGTCGGCGGACAGTTCGGCGGGCAGGGCTCCTGGGGCAACGGCGCGGCCATGCGGGTCGCGCCGCTCGGTGCCTGGCACGCCGACGACCTCGACGCGGCCGCGGAGCAGGCCGCCCGCCAGGCCGCCGTCTCGCACCACCACCCGGAGGCCGTCGCCGGAGCGGTGGCGGTGGCCCTCGCGGCGGCGCTGGCCGCCCGAGGCCGGGGCGGTCCCGCCCCGTCCCGGCCGGACTTCCTCCGGGCCGTCGCCGGCCGGCTCCCCGAGAGCGACGTCCGGTCGGGGGTGCGGATCGCGGCCCGGATGCCGGAGCGCACCTCGGTGCGGCACGCGGCGGAGGTCCTGGGCTCCGGTTACACCATGTCCGGGCCGGACACCGTGCCCTTCGCGCTGTGGTGCGCGGCGGGCCATCTCGACGACCTGCACGAGGGCCTGTGGCACACGGTCGCCGGGCGCGGTGACATCGACACCACGTGTGCCATCGCCGGCGGTGTCATCGCCGCCCGTACGGGTGTCACGGGCCTGCCCGCGGCCTGGCACGCGGCCCGGGAGCCGCTCCCGCCGGTGGTCGGGGCGTCCGGCCGAGCGACGCCTCACGCGCGGTCCCGGAGGGCGTCGCCGGGGACGACCAGGCCCGTCTCGTAGGCGACCACGACGGCCTGGGCGCGGCTGTCGACGTTCAGTTTGGTCATGGTGCGGTTCAGATGGGTCTTGACGGTCGCCTCGCCGATGTAGAGCCGTGCCGCGATCTCGGTGTTGGACAGGCCGCGGGCGGTCAGCCGCAGCACCTCGCACTCGCGGGCGGTGAGGACGTCCAGGTCGGCGGCGGGGCCGGGGGCCGGGGTGCCCCGGTCGGTGCGGGCGGCCTGGGTGACGTAGGACTCGATGAGGCGGCGGGTGACGCTCGGGGCGAAGAGCATGTCGCCGCGCGCCACGGCGGTGACCGCCTCGATCAGCCGCTGCGGGCCGGTGTCCTTGAGGAGGAAGCCGGAGGCGCCGGCCCGCAGCGCCGCGTACACGTACTCGTCGAGGTCGAAGGTGGTGAGCACGAGGATCCGGGGGCCGGGGTCGTCGGCGCCGGCCAGGATGCGTTCGGTGGCGGCGGTGCCGTCCACGCCCGGCATGCGGATGTCCATGAGGACGACGTCGGGCCGGAGGCGGGCCGCCTCGGCGACCGCCGTCTCGCCGTCGGCGGCCTCTCCGACGACCTCGATGCCGGGTGCCGCGCGCAGCAGGGCCACGAGGCCGGCTCGGATCAGCTCCTGGTCGTCGACCACGAGCACGCCGATCATGCCGGTGGCCGACCGCCCCGCGGGTCGTCGTTCTGGGTCACGGGAAGTCTGAGGCACACGCGGAATCCCCCTTCGGCCCGAGGGCCGGCGTCCACTGTTCCGCCGTAGAGCCTCGCGCGTTCACGCATGCCGATCAAGCCGTGACCCGACCGGACGCCGAGCTTGGCCGGATCCGGGTGGTCGGGCCGCCCGTCGTCGGTGACGGTGACGACCAGTTCGCTCGGCCGGTACGCGACGAGGACCTCGGCCCGCGCGGGGCGGGCGTGCTTGATGACGTTCGTGAGCGCCTCCTGCACCACCCGGTAGGCGCACAGCTCCGTGCCGGGCGCCAGCGGGCGGGGTACGCCCACGGTGCGCAGGTCGACGGGGACGCCGGCCGCCCTGACCCGCTCGGCGACGTCCGGAAGCCGGGCGAGGCCCGGCATGGGGGCGTACCAGGTCGCGGGCTCGCCGTCCGGGTCCGGGCCGCTGTCGGCCTCGGAGCGGAGCAGGGTGAGGATCCGGCGCAGCTCGCCCAGGCCCTCCTGGCTGGTCTCCGAGATCGTGCCCAGGGCGGCGCGGGCGGTGTCCGGTGCGGAGTCGAAGACGTAACCGGCCATGCCCGCCTGGACGTTGATGACGGACATGTGGTGGGCGACGACGTCGTGGAGCTCGCGGGCGATGCGCCGCTGTTCGTCGGCGACGGCGCGCCGGGCCCGTTCCTCCTGCGCCTCGCGCAAGCGGGCGGTGAGCACGGCGAGTTGGCGGTTGCGGCGGCTGATGCGCCGGGCGTTGTTGCCGAGAAGCCAGACGACGGCGGGGACGGCCGCGGCCTGGACGAAGGGTACGAGCGGGCCGAGTTCGGGGACGGTGAGGCCGCTGTAGAGGACGACGGCGGCGGTGAGCGCGGCGGCCGCGGCGGTCGTGCGGGGCGGCCGCTGGGCGGCGACGCCGTAGAGGGCGAGGGCGGGGAACCAGAAGTTCAGGGAGGGTTGGTAGCCGGCGGCCAGGTATCCGGCGAACGCCAGGCAGGTCGCGACCAGGACGAGGACGGGGGCGACCCGGCGCAGGGCCAGCGGAAGGCCGGCGAGCGCGGTCAGCAGGTAGGCGTGGGCGTCGAACGGCGGCCATCTGTCCGGGTGGTACTGATGGCCGACCACCGCCGTCGCCGCCACCAGGCCCAGGGCCACGGCGGCGTCGACGAGCCGGGGATCCGTCTCACGGAACCGCCCCGCCCACCGGGTCCTCGTGCGCATCGGACGATCGTACGGCCGGGGCCGGCGGGCGGTCGTCCCCCGGCGGGGGCAGCACCGGCGGGCGGTGACTACCGCAGGGGTTTACCCCGCGGGTCAACTCTGCGGTGGACGACCCGGGGACGGCGTCCGCGGGATCGTACGGGGGCACCACCGCACGACGACCGCACGACGACCGCACGACAGAGAACCGATCAAGGGGGAGACATGAAGATCAGCAGGCGCACCGGCGTCCTGGTGTCCACGGCGGCACTGCTGCTCGGCTTCGGCGGCACGGCCACGGCCGCACAGGCGAGCACGGGTTCGGCCGCCTCGGCGATGGCGTGCAGCACCAGCAACGCGACGACGCCGAGGACGGCGAGCGTCGACGGCATCCGCATCGAGCTGCGCTACAGCACCTCCAGCCGCTGTGCCTGGGGCCGCATCACCGCCGCGGACCCGGGTGACAAGGTGTGGGTCGACCGCTCCAGCAACGGCGGTGCCTCCTGGACGGGCCCGATGGGCATGACCACCGTCCAGTACGGCTCGGACACGCACACCCCGGCCTACAACGACGCCGGCTACGTGATGCGGGCGTGCGCGTGGAACGACTCCACGGGCAACATCCGCTGCACCGGCTGGTACTGATCCACCCTCCGCGGCCCCTTCCGGGGCCGCACACCATGAAGGCCCGGCGCCGGTTCCGCTCGCTCACGGGGGAGACGGGGGAACGAGCGGAACCGGCGCCGGTCGTGGCGGCGAGGCCCCGGGCGGTGACCGGCCTCGCCGCCGCGCACGTCCGCGCCCGCCCGGGTCGGGTTTCGGCCAGGTCCGCACCGGGTCGGGAGCGCCGCCCCGCAAGGGCCGGTACACCCGGCACGCCCACGCGTCCCCTCCTCTCCCGGCGTTCACGGCTCGTCCGAAACACGTGTGTGCGACACGCGGAGTCCCGTCGTTGGGCTCGGTGACACACCGGATGCGCCGTCGACCGAGGAGCAGTGAGTACCGTGCCCCCTCCCCCGCCCCCTTCCCGCACCCCGCGCGGGACGACCGATGCCGGAGCCCGCGCCGGGGCGAGCCGGACGTGGCTGCCTCCGGAGGAGTACGCGGCGACCTTGCCGAAGGCGACCCTCTTCGGCTGCGTCTTCTTCACCGACCGGCACGACCGTCCGCTGCAATTGCGGTCCGTCTACAGCCCGGAGCACCCCTGGCAGTGGCCGGGCGGCACGGCCGAGGACGGCGAGCGGCCGTGGGAGACGGCCGTGCGCGAGACCGAGGAGGAGACCGGGATCGTGCTGCCCGGGCCGCCGCGGCTGCTGGCGGCGGTGTTCGGCCTGCCGGGGGCCGCGTGGCCGTTCGCGACGGTGGGGTACGTGTTCGACGGCGGCCGGCTCACCGACCGCCAGATCGCCGCCATCACCCTCTCCCCGGAGGAGCACGACGAGGTGCGGGCCCTGTCGCCGGAGGAGTGGCGGGGCCTCATGCCGGCGCGGGACTTCGACCGGCTCGGCGCCGTGATGGAGGCCCGCCGCAGCGGGACGACCGCGTACTTCGACACCTGGGACTGGGACGTCTGACCGCGCCGCGGCGACCGGCCGGCCCCGCTCCACCGCGGGCCCGGCCCTCGCGATGCCGCACGAACCCTCATGGTCGGCCCACCGCCCCGTTCTTGACCTGACATCAGGCAACCCGGGCGGTCTCCTCACCGTCCTCACGGGGCGAGAGAGGCACCGGGGACCCGGGAGGTCCCCCCTCGGGACTCCCGACGCGTCCCGGTGCCTCGACGAGTCCGATCGTGAGGAAGACCGCTTTGATACGTGTCACACGCGGCATGACCACCGCCGTGGCGTTACTCGCGCTGGCGACGGCGTGGCCGGGACCGGCGCACGCGCAGCCGTCCCCGGGGGATCCGACGGCGACGTCCCCGGCGGGCCGGTACGGGGACCTGAGACTGCCGGAGGGCTGGCGGATCACCGGGAGCGGTGCGGGCAGGCAGCTCGAGTGGACGCCGGCCGAGCCCGTACCGATGGGGGACGCGCGGGTCGAGTTCCGGGCGGGCGACCGGCTGTTGGGCCATCCGGTGCCCCGGGCGGACGGCCGGTCCTTCCGGCTGCCGATGGGCGACCTCCGGCCGGCGGAGGGCGAGCGGCTGCGGGTGACGGCCGGCGGCCGTGCGCTGGACGGGACGGGTCCCGCCTCTTCGGCGCGGAACCGGCCCCTCGCTCCGTCCTCGCCGTCCACTCCGCTCGCGCCGCCCGGTGCCGGGCAGGCCCCGCCGCCCGTGAACGCCGTGGACCCCGGCGTACCCGGCCCGTACCGCACCGTCGGCGGCGCCTACACGCTGAAGTCGGTCCGGTTGCCCGGCTTCCCCGAGCCCGTCGAGATGCGGGCCGCCGTGGTGGGCCCGGCCGACGCGCCGGGAAAGCGGCCCGTGGCCCTCTTCCTGCACGGCCGTCACTCCACCTGCTACACGCCGGGCACAGAGGACATCAACGGCGCGTGGCCCTGCCCGGTGGGCATGCGGCCGATCCCCAGCCACGAGGGCTATCTGCACACCCAGCGGCTCCTCGCCTCCCAGGGCTATGTGACGCTCTCGATATCCGCCAACGGCGTCAACGGGCAGGACTTCCGGGCCGAGGACGGCGGCGCGCAGGCCCGGTCCTCCCTGGTCCGGCTGCATCTGGCGCGCTGGGCGGAGTGGGCGGCGCAGCGGAAGGACGCCCCGGCGGTCGTGCGCACGATGCCGCCCGCCGACCTCTCGCGGGTGCTGCTCGTCGGTCACTCCCGGGGCGGCGAGGGCGTCAACCGGGCCGCGCTCGACAGTCTGTACCCGCCGCCCGCCGACCAGGACGGCCACCGGGGCCCCGTACGGTGGACGATCCGCGGCAACGTCCTGATCGGCCCCACGATCTTCGGCCAGAACCCGGCGCCGGACGTGCCCTCGGCGACCCTGCTGCCGGGCTGCGACGGCGACGTGTCCGATCTGCAGGGACAGATCTACGTCGACGGCACCCGGGGCGTCAGCCGGGGCGCCGCGCTGCACAGCGCGGTCTACATGGTCGGCGCCAACCACAACTTCTTCAACAGCGAGTGGACTCCGGGGCAGGCGAAGGCGTTCGCCATGGACGACTTCTCGTCCGAGGACGGCGCCGATCCGGTCTGCACCCCCGGGACGCCGACCCGGCTGACCGCGACGCGGCAGCAGGCCGCCGGCTCCACGTACATCGCCGCGGCCGCCCGGCTGTTCGTGGCGGGTGACGACCGGGTGCGTCCGCTGCTCGACGGCACCGGCCGCCGCGCGCCGTCGGCCGGCCCGGCCCGGGTCCTCACCCACGCCGTCGGCGCCCACCGGACGCCGGCGTTCCTGCCCGGCCCGTCGGTCACGGTGACGGGCCCCGGTGCGCGGCTGTGCGCGCAGGTCGACCCGGACGCCGCCCGCGCCTGCCTGTCGCCCGACGAGGGCGGCGCCTCCCCGCACTTCGCGTCCTGGGAGGCGTCCCCGGAGCCGGGCCGTGACGCGGTCGCGGTGCGCTGGGAGCGGCCGGGCTCCCCGGTCGCGGTGCGGGCCGCCCGGCCGGTCTCCCTCGCGGGGGCCGAGGCCCTGGCCCTGCGGCTGATCGTCCCGCCGAACAGCGCGGGCACGGCACTGGACGTCGCCGTGAGGGACGCCTCGGGTCGCCGGGCGCACCTGGGGCGGGTCACCCTCGACGGCCTGCCGGGCAGCGAGCGGACCACGTCGTACTGGGGCCGTGAGGTGCGCGTGCCGCTGTCCCCCGCGGTCCGCGCCGGCCTGGACACGCGGCGGATCGGCACGCTCGAACTGACGCCGCGCAGTGGCTCCGGCCGCGCCTGGCTCATGGACGCCTGGGGCTGGCGGCCCGGCACACCGGCGGTGCGCCCCGCGCCGCTGGCCCGGGTCGACATCGGCCGGATGACGGTCGACGAGGGCGACGCGGGGGTCCGGACCTACCGCGTCCCGGTGCGGGTGTCCGGCAAGGGCTCCGGCCAGGTCAGGCTGTTCGTCCCCCGGCCGGACGGCGACGAGATCGCGTCCCGCCTGGTGACGGTCCGTCCCGGTCGTCATGACATCGAGGTCCCGGTCGAGGTGCGGGGCAACACCCGCTACGGCTACGACCTCACGCACGACGCCTTCGTGAAGGCGGTGCGCGGCACCGTGGTCGGCGCCCACCGCGGCGGGGTCACCGCGCGGAACGACGACCCGCTGCCCGCGGTGAGCCTCACGCCCGTCGCGGACGACGTGGCCGAGGGCGAGGCCCTGACCTGGCGGGTGACGCTGTCCACGGCCGCCGACGCGGACGTCATGGGCGGCCTGGAGTTCCTGCCGGTGACGGCGGGCGAGGAGCTGTCGACGGCGGACGTCGACCGGGCCTGGCTGGAGGAGAACTTCTGGTTCGTGCCCGATCCGCCCCGGCCGCTGTCCCGGCCGGTGGAGCCCGGCGCGTATCTCTCCTTCGCCGTCCCCGCCGGGGAGACGAGCGCCCTGGTGACCGTCCCCACCGTGAAGGACGGGGCCGCCGAGCCGACGGAGTCGGTGCGGGCCGCGCGGTTCGTCTACGACGCGGAGTGGGAGCGGGTGCCCGGTCCCGAGGTGACGGGGCGGGTGCGGGACGCGGGCTGACCCGGCGACCCGGCGAACCGGCACGAGGGAGGGGCGGCCCGTGAGGGCCGCTCCTCCTGCCGTGGGCACGGGCGGCGGAGGCAACTTCGCGGGCGGCTCGCGCGTCCTTCCCCACAGCACCACATCAGGCGCACCCACGTCAGCCCACATCCACGGTCAGCCACACCCCCGGTCGGTCGGACCGGGATCCAGCGAACAGGACACCCGATGAGCGACAAGGCCCGCATCCTCTTCGACGCGCTCGACCTCGACCACGACGGCACGCTGACGCGCGCGGAGGTCATCGGGGCGCTGCGCGCCAAGGGCCCGACGCTCGCCGCGCAGGGAGTGATCCCGGTGTGGGGCGTGAGCGGTGACGACGCCGCGTCGGCCCTGTTCGACCAGGCGGACCAGAACGGCGACCGGGTCCTGTCGTTCGAGGAGTTCGCCGCCCTGGTGGACCGCCGTTTCGGCTGGTGAGACCGGGGCGGGCCAAAGAGGTCGGACGAGGCGGCGGGGATTCCCGGACCGAGTCCGCGCGCTACGCCGCCGTGGGGCGGGGCGGCCGGTGGGCCGTGGTCAGCGGACCGACCACGGTGAGCGGGATGCCCAGGGTCTCGCAGATCCGGCGGGCCCGGGAGAGCGTGCTCAGCGAGGCGGGCGACGGGTCGGACGTGGGGAGTTGGATGCGGACGTGCCGGGGGCGGTGGGCGTAGAGGAGCGCCTCGGTCTCCAGGAAGGCGGCGGCCCGGCTGGTCACGTCGAGGTCCCGGAGCAGCGACAGATGCAGGACGCCGTCTTCGAAGGCGTGGCTGATGAGCATGACGATCTCCTTCCGCCGCTCGATGGGCCGCCCCTGCCGCACGGCGTGCTGTGGGTATGAGCAGGGCAGGCCGGGGCGGCTCACCCAGTATGCGGAGAAGCGTGCTGCGTGCGTCCTTTCGTGGACGTGTCGGGCGGCGGCGGTGGGGGTCGTCCGGGCCGGCGCGCCGACGGCCGTCTCGCTTCCCGCCCGGCGACCGCGACCGGGCGGTGGTGGCCGTGGCGGTGGCGGAGCTGCCTCGCCCGGGCCCGTACGCCGCTCGTACGTTCTCGTACGTTCTCCTACGTCTCGTACGGAGTCGTCGTACCGGACAAGGCTAGGCAGAGGCCCCCCGTGATCGCACCCGCACGCCCTCGGGGCCCGGTGTGGACCGGGTCCCGAGGGCGTGCGTACGGCGTGGCTGGTGGCCTGCTACGAGGCCGCCGTCACCGGGCGGCTGTCTCCTCCGGGTCGCCGCGGGGCCGGCACGGCAGGGCGCCGATCCTTCCGGCCGGGCAGCCGGACATCGGCCGGGCCGGGTCCCGGGGACCCGGCCCGGTGCCCGGTCGTCGTCACGCGCCGTCGACGGCGGTGTCGCGGTGGACGGCCGCCTCCTCGGCCGGCGCCGTCCCGTCGTCGATCCCCACGTCCTCGGCCGCGACACCGCCGGGGACCGGCGAGTCGGGGCGGGTGAGGCGCCCGGCGCGGGTGGCGCCGGCCTCCTCGTCGAGCGGTTCGCCGTCCCCGTCCGGGAGGTCTCCGACCTCGTCGCCGCGCGCGGGGGCCACGTCCGGACGCTCCTCGGCGAGCCGGTCGGCCAGCGGGGCGCCCTCGCGCTGTTCGCGCGGGGTCGTGCCGTGGCGGGTGACGGCGTGCGGTCGGTCGGGCGGGGAGTAGCCCGGCTCCTCGACGGCTTCGGTGATGTCGGCGTCGAGCGCGTTCTCGGGGTCGTAGGGTCCGCTCGGCCGGTTCGGGGCGTCCGAGCCGGTCGGCTGGTAGACGTCGTCTCCTCGGGCGTCCGCTCCCGCCGCGGGGTCCTGGGGCATGGTCACGACTCCTTCCGTCCACTTCGCGAGCCTTCGCCGCCGTCGCGGCGGCCGCGTCGTCCGGTCTCCGTGTCGTCCTCTTGGGCCGGTGGGCCCTGTCCGGAACGGACCTCGTCCTCGACCTCCTTCTTGCGTGCGTCGTCGAGGCGGGGTCCGGACGTGTCGCTGCCGCGCTGGGGCGTGCTCATCGGCTGTTCTCTCTCCTGCGGTCGGCGCCCGCCGCCGGCGCCGTGTCCTCATCGCGACTACCCCGGCGGGCGGGCGGCAGACATGGGTTCGTCGGTGGGCGAGGGGTCGGGCAAGGCGCGCGCGGAGGCCGGGCGGGTGCCGGCCGCGTGCGGGACGAATGAAACCTCCGGGACGGGTGAGACGCCCAGTGAACCCTTCCAGCCCTTCCCTCCGAAACGGCAGGAGGCCGACGATGAGCAACCCCCAGCAACCGGAGCAGAGGCGTAGCGGACGGGGTGCCTCGACCCCGCAGAACAGCGCGGCGCTCAAGGCGGAGCAGCCACGCGGCAAGGGAGGCCGGCCGCACGGCACCGACAAGGGCGAACGTGGCGGTGGCGAGGGCGGCGGCACGCCTCCCGACCAGCAGGAAGGCCACACCTGAGATCCGGTGCGGTGGCCCGGCCGGCCGGGCGGCCGCACCCGCACCCCCAGGGCCTCCGGCGCTCGCCGGAGGCCCTTCTCCGTGGCCGTGGCCGGGCACGACCGGTGCCCGGATGCCCGGATGCGCGGCGCGCCCGGGGGTAGGCGCCGGGCACGCGGCCGACCGGCCGCCGAGGAGGTGACCGTCATGACCACTCCGAGCAATCCCGACCCGGACCCCCGCACCTCCGCGGGCCTCGAACCGGGCGGTGGCGTGCCCCCGGGCGAGACGCCTCCCGCGGAGGCGGGCACAAGCACCGGCACAGGACCGTACCGGCGCCCGACCCGCGGCTGGGCGGCCGGTCCCATGGTTCTGCTGTGGATCCTGGTCCTCGTCGTCGCCCTGTTCTTCGCGGTGTACGGCATCGTGCTGGCCACGCGCTGACCGGCCACGACCGAGGGACGTCGCCCCGTCGGGGCGACGTCCCTGAGGTGTGAGTCCCTGAGGTGTGCGGGGACGCACGCATGTCGGATCAGGCGGGCGGCCCGGCCGTGGGGCCGGGAGCGCCGTCGGGCGCGTGGTGGCCGTCGACCGGCAGTTGGTAGAGGGCGAATGCCTGCCGGATCACCGGCTGGGCGACGTTGCGGACCCGTACGCCGCCGGCCGTCATGCCGTGCTCGGTGCCCAGGTGGGCGTGGCCGTGCACGGCGAGATCGGCGCCCGCGGAGTCGATCGCCTCGGCGAGGAGATAGCTGCCGAGGAAGGGGTAGATCTCGAGCGGCTCGCCCGCCAGCGTGTCGGGGACCGGGGAGAAGTGGGTCAGCGCGATGCGTACGGCGCAGTCGCCGACGGCCAGGTCGCCGAGGGCGGCGGTCAGCCGTTCCGCGCTGAGCCGGGTGGTGCGGACGAACGCCTTCATCTCGGGTTCCCCGAACTCGCCCGCGCTGCGGCCGACGAAGCCCCCGCAGAAGCCCTTCGCGCCCGCGATGCCGACCTTGCGCCCGGCCACGGGCAGCACCACGGCCTCCCCCTCCAGGACGGAGACCCCGGCGTCCTGGAGGACCCGGGTCACCTCCGACTCCTGGCCGGAGTGGTAGTCGTGGTTGCCGAGGACGGCCACCACCGGTACGCCGCTGTCCTTGACCTCGCCCGCCACCACGGCGGCCTCCTCGGCCGTGCCGTGCCGGGTCAGGTCACCGGCCAGCAGCAGCAGGTCGGCGCAGTCCTTGAGGCGGGAGAAGGCGGGCCGCAGCAGCCCCTCGCAGTCCTCGCTCAGATGGATGTCGCCGACCGCCGCCACCCTGACGACGTCGTGCGCTGTCGACGTGGCGGCGCTCACGGCAGCTCTTCCCATCGCTCGGGCGCGTCCGCGCAGGCCACGGCGAGGTCCGCGAGCACGGTGAAGCCCGCCAGCTCGCCCCGGGCGAGCCGCAGGATCTCGTCCCGCCGTGTGGTGGTCGGCACGGTGCCCGTCAGGACGACGGCGGCACCCCGCTGCTCGATCTGCACCCCGAGCTCGGCCAGGTCGTCGCCCGCGAGCCGCTCGCGCAGCCGCGCGATGCGGTACTCGCCCTCGTGCGCACCGGCATGGTGCTGCTCAGTCATCGCCGCTTCCTCCTCCCGCCGCCGTGGGGTCCGTCGCGCCGGTCCGCACCGTCTCCGGCCCCGCCGCGCCCGCGGCCGCCTCCTCACCGGCTGGCGGAATCACGTCGAGCAGTTCGAGGAGGTAGAGGAAGGCCGCCGCCATCGGCTGCCCCCGGCTCTCCGCGCGCACCCGGGCCCAGTCGACCCGTTCGCGCAGCCCCCGTGCGACCGGCAGCAGGGCGCCGAAGTCGCAGTGGTGCTCCGAGAGCGCTGCGAGCCGGACGATCATCAGGTCGGTGGGGTCGATCACCGGCATGTGGACGGAGTCGACGGGCAGCGTCCAGGCTCGTCCGAGGAATTCGGTGGTGACCGGGTGTCCGGCCAGCGAGAAGATCAGGTCGATCTCCTCTCCCCCGCTGCGGGCCTTCACCAGCCAGTCCTCGGGGGGCTCCACGATCCGGATGCCGCGCTCGCGCAGAAGCTGGGTGACCGTCTCGGCGTCCTCCCGGCGCACGGCGAAGTCGGTGTCGTGCTGGAGCCGCACGGGGATGCCGTGCGCGTACGCCGCCACGCTTCCCACCAGGGCGAAGGGGCAGCCCGACTTCTTCAGGACGGCGGCGACCTCCTTCGTCGCCTCCAGGATGGCCTGCGTATGGTCCGGCGGCAGGTCATGGGCGCGGTCGTCGCGCTCCAGCCGGATCTCACCGTGACCCGACCGCAACTGGTGCGGGTGTGAGTGCGGGGCGCGGGCGCCGTCGCGACGCCCTTCCGTGAGGTTCATGGGGTCCTCCTCCCGGGGACGACCGGCGTCTCGTCGGGGGCCGGAGCCCTGCCTCTACCCCGAACGGCGGGAAGCATCCGCGCCACCGAGGTCGTCGCCGAGGTCGTCGCCGGGGCCTGTGTCGAGGCCGGTGTCCGGGTTCATGTCGGATTGCTGTCAGGGTTTCCGTCGGGGCCGGGGGCGGGGCCGGGGTCGAGGCCGTCGCCGAGGGGTGCCCGCAGGGCGGTGGTGCCGGCCTCCCAGGCACGGGTGACGGAGTCGGAGAGGGCGTCCTCCAGGAGGACGGTGGCCTCGACGCCGAAGACCACGTCCTCGGCGAGGTCCGGTTCGTCGGCGAGGAGCCCGCCGACGACATCGCGCCGCACAAGCTGCTCGTGCACGGCGTCGGCCTCCACGTGTTCGTCGTAGAACCGCACCGCGGCCTCTCCGGCGCCGACCCGGCGCATGGCGGCGGCGATACGGGACGCGGCGGGAGAGGAGGTGACCTCCAGGGCCGCGAAGTGGCCCACGAGGGCGCCGCGCCGGGCGCGGTGCAGCCCGAACAGCGACATCAGGTTCACCGCGGCGAGGGCGGGCGCGCCGACGAGGGGCAGATAGTGGCCGTATCCGGAGTCGAGCCCGAGGTCGTCCATCAGGTCCGCGAAGAGCCGCGCGTGCATCTGCTCGGCCCGCCCGCAGCCGTACTCGTCGAACTGGATGGTCATCATGGCGGCCTTGGCACGGCCCTGGAGCCGCGGCACCACCCACAGGTGCGGGTCGGCCTCCCTGAGCTGGTAGACCGAGCGCAGGACGGCGTACTCCCGCAGGTGCTCCAGGGTGCCGTGCCGGAGCAGGAAGTGGGACGCGCCGCGCCCGTCGACCGGTTCGGTCAGGAGCGCGTCGAAGACCTCACGGACCCCGCCGGACCGGCCGCGGGCGTCGCGCAGCGCCTCCTCGAAGCGCCGCTCCAGGAGGGCGCGCAGCCGCAGCAGGTCCGGGTCCCACTCGGTGTCCTCCGGCACGCCGTCGAAGCCCCGGTAGTGGAGTTCGTAGGCGAGGTGCAGGGCGAGGTGGAGGTCGTCGCCGTACGGGTCGGCGTCCGCCGTCGCGCGGGAGTCGGGCAGGGTCCGGCTCCGGCCGAGCAGGAAGTCGGCGACCGCCTCGGAGAGGTCGCCGCGGGGCGGTGGGAGCGCGGGCCGCCGCTCCGGGCGCTGTTCCGGCCGCCGGTCGGGCGACCCGTCGGGCGACGGGTTCGCCGCCCGGGTGCGCTCGGCCGTCCGCTCCTCGGCCGTGGTGCGCGGGGCTGTGGTGGTCATCGCAGGGCCTCCTTGCCGCCGGTGACGGTCACCGCGGCGCTCACCGCGGTTCCTCCGCTCCGTCCCGTACGGTCTCGTCCCGTACGGATTCACCCCGTACGGCTTCGTCCGGTACGTCTTCGCCGTCGTGTGTGCCGTGTCCTTCGTGCGTGTCGTGTCCTTCGTGGCCGTCGTGTCCGTCTCCGTCGTCCGCGGCCGTGTCGCGTCTCGTCGTGTCCCGTGCTCCCCGGCGCAGGCGGGGGCGGTGGCTGGTGTCGCAGAACGGCGCGCGGAGACTGCGCCGGCACATGCACAGCGCGATCACGGGCCGGTCGCAGCGACGGACCGTCCCGTCGTCGAGGACGATCTCCACGGGTCCCTCGACCAGCAGCGGTCCGTCCGGGACGGGGGTCACCCGCGCCGCCGCGGGCCTCGGGCGTGCGGCACCCCCGTTCGTGGCGCGTTCGTCGGAAACGCGTTCGTCGGAAAGGCTCACGGCACACCTCCGGTCGCATCGGCGTGAAGGACGGGTGCCCCGTTCCGCCGCCGGTATGCGGGGCCGGGGCGGCACGCGTGAGCGGGGCGATCCTGGGTAGCCGCACCCGTCGAGCCACCCACCCTCCGGAACACCCGGACTCGTCCGAGGAGGACTCCATGAGCATGGTGCAGGAAACGATCAGGGTGGAGGCCCCGCTGCGCGCGGTCTACGACCAGTGGACGCAGTTCGAGGAGTTTCCCCGCTTCATGGAAGGCGTGGAGCAGGTCCGGCAGCTCGACGACCGGCACTGCCACTGGCGCACCAAGGTCGCCGGCGTGACCCGGGAGTTCGACACCGAGATCGTCGACCAGCTCCCCGACGAGCGCATCTCCTGGCGCACGGTCGGCGGCGACGTCAAGCAGAAGGGCGTCGTCTCCTTCCAGCGCCTCGACGAGACGCACACCCGCGTGAGCCTGGCGATGGACGTGGAGCCGCAGGGCATGGTCGAGAAGGCCGGTGACGCCCTCGGCTTCCTGGAGAGCCGGGTGCAGGGCGATCTGCAGCGGTTCAAGCACTTCATCGAGGAGCGCGACGAGGCGACGGGCGCCTGGCGCGGCCGATTGCGGCCCGCGGACAGCGCCGGCACGGGTACGGGCGGCGGCATGGGTGAGGCGCCGCGCACCGAGCCCGAGCGGCCGGGACCCTACCCCGGCCCGCTGCCCACCGACCCGGGCGAAGAGCCTCGCACCTGAGCGGCCGAGGGCGGCACGGAACGGCGGAGGAGGCGGTTCATGCCGTGGACGACACCCTCGCCCTGCTGCTGAAGGGCGACGGCCGGCTGATGACCCACCTCCTCGGTCGGCCGGTGCGTGTGCTGGAGGGCCCCGAGGCCGTCGCCTTCTTCCCCGACGAACGCCACGCCCGGCGCGGCGGCGCGCCCCCAGGCCCGTCCCAGGAGGTCCTCCCATGAACGCCACCCGGACCGACCACACCCGTACCGACGGCACCCGGACCGGCGACGCGGACGTCTCCGCCGTTCCCGAGCCGTACGACGCCACTCCCTTCCTGCCGAGCCGCGGCGGGCTTCCGGCGTACCGCCGGGCCGCCGCCGACTGCCGGGGCTGCCCGCTCCACCGCGACGCGACCGGCACCGTCTTCGGACGCGGCGACCCGCACGCACGGCTGATGCTCGTCGGCGAGCAGCCCGGCGACCAGGAGGACCGTGAGGGGGTCGCGTTCGTGGGCCCCGCGGGCCGGCTGCTGACCCGGGCGCTGCGCGACGCGGGGATCGACGAGGCGGGGATCTACGTCACCAACGCGGTCAAGCACTTCAAGTTCACCCAGGAGGAGACCCGCAAGCGACGGATCCACAAGGCGCCCAGCCTGCGCGAGACCCTCGCATGCCGCCCCTGGCTGGAGGCGGAACTCCGCCTGGTCTCCCCCGAGTTGATCGTCACCCTGGGCGCCACGGCCGGCCGCGCGCTGCTGGGTCCGTCTTTCCGGGTCGGCACCGACCGGGGTGTCCCGAGGCCGCTGCCGGACAGCGGCACGAAGGGCGGCTTCGCCGAGGACGTGCGCGAGGGTGTACGGGTGCTGGCGACCGTCCACCCGTCGGCCGTCCTGCGCGCACGCGACCAGGACCGCGAGAACATGTACGCGGGCCTGGTCGCGGACCTGCGGACGGCCTCAGAGGCCCTGGCCGAGTAGGCGCCGCAGGGCTCGTGGGGCGTCGCAGGGCTCGTGGGGCTGGGCAAGGCCGGGGAGAGCCGGCTCTCCGAGGCCGGGGCCGGCCGCTACGAGGGCGGCCGGGAGAGGGGGCTGGAGTCGAGGTGGCGGAGGAGGGTGCGCGGGTCCTCGTAGACGACGACCGCGCCCGCGTCCTCCAGTTCGCGGGCCGAGGTGCCGCCCGTCGTCAGGCCGACGCAGGGCACGCCGGCCCGGCCGGCGGCCTCGACGTCCCAGACGGTGTCGCCGACGAAGACCGCGTCGGCGGGGTCGGCTCCGACGGCCCGGAGGGCGCTCTCGACCAGGTCCGGGGCCGGTTTGGTGGTCTCCACGTCGCCGCCGGAGGTGGCCGCCGCGATGACGTCCTCCGCGTCCAGGCGTCTGCGGATGGCCGCGGCCTCCTCCTCGGCCGCCGAGCTGGCGAGGACGACCTGCCAGCCGCGGGCGGCCACCGCGCGCAGCAGGTCGGCGGCGGCCTCGAAGGGCGGCAGCACGTCGTACCAGACCGCGTAGAGGGTGCTGTGCGCGTCCGAGATCGACTCGTCCTCGGCCTTGCGGCGGTCGGAGCCGAGCACGGCGTCGAGGAGCCGGTCGGAGCCCATACCGATCGCGTGGTGGATGCGGGCCATCGGCACGGTGTGGCCGTGCTGGCGCAGCGCCTGCCACCAGGCCAGGGTGTGCAGGTAGTTGGTGTCCACCAGGGTGCCGTCGAGGTCGAACAGGGCGGCGCCCCGGGCCGGTCGTCCACCGTGAGCTGTCATCGGGTCGGTCTCCTTCGCTTCCGTGCGGTCCTTCGCCGCCGCGCCCGGTGCGGGTCAGGCCGCGTCCGCCTCCTCCTCGTCGACGCCGCTGCCGAGCGCGGCCGAGGTCGCCGAGGTCACGGGGCGGGTTCCCTCCCTCGACGCCGCCATGCGGACCGTCTCGCTGACCGCCCGGATCACCACGAGGCGTTCGCTGCGGGTCCCGGGCTCGACCAGCCCCCGCTCCTCGAACCAGGCCGCCCGCTCCGTCATGACGGGGCCGAACGGCTGGGTGCTGGACGCCGCCACACAGGCCCGCAGGCCCGCCCGTTCCAGCGCCGCCAGGCTGGCGGTGACATCGCTGAGCGAGGACTGGACGAGCAGGAGCACGCCCTGGGGCGCCAGGAGCGACGGGGCCTCGCGGCAGATCCGGTCGAGGAGGAGGCGGCCGTCGGGCCCCGCGTCCCAGGCGCGGCGACGGCCCCGGGCCGGGAGCCGGGGCGAGGCGGCGGGCACGTACGGAGGGTTCACGGTCACCAGGTCGAAGCGTTCGCCCGCCACGGGCTCCGTGAGGTCTCCGCGCACGACCCTGACCCGGCAGCGGTGGAGCTTCGCGTTGAGCCGGGCCGTCGCGACGGAGGTGCCCGAGATGTCGACCGCCGTCGCCTCGGCGCCCCTGCGGGCCGCGGCGACGGCGAGGACGCCGGTGCCGGTGCACAGGTCGAGGGTGCGGGCGCCCGGTGGCAGCTCCTCGCGGGCGAGGCTCTCCATCAGCAGGGCCGTGTCGCCCTGCGGACCGTACACGCCCGGCGCCCTGACCACTCTCATCCCCATCGCCTCCGTCCCGGGTCCCTGATCGCTTCCCGTGCCGTGATCCTCGATCGGTTTCATTCCGCGCGGTTACCCGGCTCGCGTCGGACCACGCCCCCGCCCGCCGGACGATTACGGCCGTCACTCTCGGGTACTCGCGCAGCCGACCGGTGTCGCACCGGTCCCCACCGGTCAGCGCACCGGTGACCGCCGGCATTGCCGCGCCCCTACCGAGGGAGATGACCGCGATGGTGCACGACACGATCGAGGTGACGGCCCCGCTGCGCGAGGTCTACGACCAGTGGACGCAGTTCGAGGAGTTCCCGCGCTTCATGGACGGTGTCGAGGAGGTCCGGCAGCTCGACGACCGGCACTGCCACTGGCGCACCAAGGTCGCCGGCGTCACCCGGGAGTTCGACACCGAGATCGTCGACCAGCTCCCCGACGAGCGCATCTCCTGGCGCACGGTCGAGGGTGACATCAAGCAGAAGGGCGTCGTGACCTTCCAGCGCGTCGACGACACGCACACCCGGGTGAGCCTGGCCATGGACGTCGAGCCGCAGAGCATGGTCGACAAGGCCGGAACGGCCCTCGGCGTCGTGGACAGCCGCGTGGAGGGCGACCTGCACCGGTTCAAGGAGTACATGGAGGACCGCGACCGTGCGACGGGCGGCTGGCGCGGTCGGCTGAAACCCGCGGACAGCCCGCCCGAGTCGCCTCCCGGGGCCCCCGGCCCCGGATGATCACGTCACCGACCGACCTGTTGCCCTAGGAGGCTCGTCATGGTCCCGCTTCTCATCGTCCTGCTGGTGATCCTGCTGCTCTTCGGCGGCGGCTTCGCCCTGGACGTGCTGTGGTGGATCGCTATCGCCCTGCTCGTCGTCTGGCTCCTCGGCTTCCTGATGCGGAGCTCCGGCGGCCGCTGGTACCGGTGGTGACCCGCGGCACCACGCATCCGCCGCACCCCGTGTTCCCACCGCGCCCGCCGTTCCTCGCCCCGAGGAACGGCGGGCGCCTTCCCGTTCCCGCCCGTCCCCGCGCCTCACCCGTCGGGGTGGGACGCCGCCCACCGGCGGCACCAGCGCACGACGAGGACCGTCAGGCCGGCCAGGGCCAGGACCCACACCACGGCGAACGCCCAGACGAGTGCCGCCCGGCCGGTGGTGGTGGCCAGAACCATCAGCGCGGCGGCGGCAGCGAGGGCCAGGGCCACGCCCAGGGGCAGCAGCCGCCGGCGGGCGCCCCGCGTCCCCCGGGGCGCCGACCGCGGCTCGCGGCCGAGGATCTCGTCCTCGCGGAGCGACTCCTCGATCTCCGCGAGGATGCGTCGCTCGCGCGCGGACAACCGGACTTCCTCCATGACGGTCACCTCCTGCACGGACACTTTCTGCGTGGACACTTTCTGCGTGGACACGTGCTCCTGCACGTCCTGCACGCGCCCTTCCGCGGGGCGGCTACCCGCGCACCGCGCGGGGCAGGCGTGTTCCGCGCGCACCGGGGCAGTCGCCCGGCGGGAGAGCAGGTACCGGAGGTGCTGGAGAGGGCGCAGGTGTCGGGGAGGGGGTGAGGTCGAGGAGGAACGGGTCATGAGCTGCAGGAGCCGGACGTCCGATGCCGCCGCCCGTACCCTCGGGGCGCCGGGCCCGCGGGTGGCCCCGCGATCGCAGGCGCGGCACGCGGTCACCGTGGTGCGGCCACCGGCCGTCGCCGTCGACACCCCGCCGCTCTCGTGGGTGCCGTCCCGGTCGCCCGTGGCGCATGCCGCCCGGCGCCGGAGGGGCGAGGCTCACCGGGGCGGGCCGTCCACGGCGGTGGCGGTGCCGGCCGCCCGGATGGCCCTCGGCCTGCCGGGCCGGTACCTTGCCCGTACGGGCTATGACGCACGGCGGACCGACGGGCCGGCGGCTCCCCGCCCCCACCGCCTCCCCGGGCCGTACACCGCACTCTCCCGCCACCCGGCCGCCGCCGGAGCGGCCGTGGAAGCGGCGGTGGAGGCCACGGCCCTGCCGGCGCGCGCGGTGCGTCGACCCCGTGCCGAGAGGCGGTGACCGTCGTGAAGGACTTCGAACTGCTGGACGTCTCCTTGTACACGGAGGAGCTGGGGCGCCTCGAAGTGCCCCTTGAGGAGACCGGGAACGACAGGGAGGGCCCCGAGCCGCTGGCTCTCCCGGAGGGGGCGGTGGTGAGCGTCGGTCTCACGTTCCGGCTCGGCCGGGAGATCGACGGCGTGGCCTTCGAGGACTCGCGGGTCCGGGAAGGGGCCGTCCTCGGCAGCACCCGGACGGTGCTGGGCGGCTTCCGGGCCGGCGGCCCGTACGAGGTGCGGCTGCCTGCGGAGCGGCTGCCGGTGGGCCGGGCGCACTGCGGGATCTACGAGGTGACGGGCCGCTTCACCGACGGCGAGGGCCATGAGCTGGCCCTGGAGCACCACCGGGTCCGCGTCGACCACCAGCCGGCCGCCCACAAGCGGTACGTCGGCGACCCTCCGGCCCCCGACCGCCCGCCGACGGCCCTCCACAAGGAGACCCCGGCGGCCCTGCCCGGCGAGACCCCGGCGGCCTGAGCGCGCCGGCCCGGCCGCCGCGGGTCCCGAAGGCAGGGGCGGGCGTCACCGGCCGCCGGGGCGGCGCGGCAGCAGCTCCTGGACCTTGGCCTTGAGCCCCTGGACGACGACATGGCCGCGGTGACCGTCGCCGTGGGCCAGGGAAGCCAGGGTGGCCTCGATCTGCTCCCAGGTGGAGTGGGGCGGGATCGGCGGCACGTCCGGATCGGTGCGGAAATCGAGGACGGTGGGTCCGTCGGCCGCCAGCGCCTGGCGCCAGGCGTCCTCGACGTCGTCGGGGTCGGTGACGCGGATGCCGTTCATGCCGAGGGACCTGGCGAAGGCGGCGTAGGGAACGTCGGGCAGCGCCTGCGAGGGCTCGAAGGGCGGCGTGCCGCCCATCGCGCGCAGCTCCCAGCTCACCTGGTTGAGGTCCCCGTTGTTCCACACCGCGACCACGAGCCGGGGATCGGCCCATTCCAGGGCGTATTTGGCGACGGTCACCAGCTCCGCCATGCCGTTCATCTGCATCGCCCCGTCGCCGACCAGGGCGATCGCGGGCCGGTCGGGGTGCGCGAACTTGGCGCCGATCGCGTAGGGGACGCCGCAGCCCATCGTGGCGAGGGTGCCGGAGAGCGAGCCGCGCATGGTGCCGCGCAGGTTCAGGTGACGGGCGTACCAGTTGGCGACGGAGCCGGAGTCCGAGGTGAGCATGGCGTCGTCGGGCAGCAGCGGGTCGAGGGCGTGGGCCACGTACTCGGGGTTGACCGGATCGGCGGAGAGCCGGGCCCGGCGTTCCATCACCGTCTTCCAGCGGCGTACGTTGGCGGCCACGGTCTCCTGCCAGCCGCGGTCCTCCTTGCGGTTGAGCTTGGGCAGCAGCCGGCGCAGGGTCGTGGCGGCGTCGCCGACGAGGTTGACCTCGTAGGGGTAGCGCAGGCCCAGCATGTGCGGGTCGATGTCGATCTGGACGGCGCGGGCCTGCCCGTAGGCGGGCAGGAACTCGGAGTAGGGGAAGTTCGAGCCGATGGTCAGGAGGGTGTCGCAGTCCCGCATCAGCTCGTACGAGGGGCGGGTGCCGAGCAGTCCGATGGAGCCGGTCACGTACGGCAGTTCGTCGCTCAGGGCGTCCTTGCCGAGCAGGGCCTTGGCCACGCCGGCGCCGAGGACGTCGGCGATCCGCTCGACCTCGCGGGTGGCACCGGCCGCGCCCTGGCCGATGAGGAGGGCGACCCGTTCGCCGCTCTCCAGGATCTCGGCGGCGCGGGCGAGCGCGTCGTCGTCCGGCACGGCCGCCCAGCCGCTGACGTCGAGGCTGGAGGGGACCATCTTGTGGGCGTGTTCCGGCGGGGAGTACGGCAGTTCCTGGACGTCCGCCGGGATGATCAGCGCGGTGGGAGCGCGGCGGGCGTACGCGGTGCGGATGGCCCGGTCGAGCACGTTGGGGAGCTGTTCGGGGACGTTGACGGTCTCCAGGTAGGCACCGGCGACGTCCTTGAACAGGCTGTGCAGGTCGACTTCCTGCTGGTAGGAGCCGCCCATGGCGCTGCGGTCGGTCTGGCCGACGATCGCCACGACAGGCACGTGGTCGAGCTTGGCGTCGTAGAGGCCGTTGAGGAGGTGGATCGCGCCGGGGCCCGAGGTGGCGGCGCAGACGCCGACGCGGCCGGAGAACTTGGCGTAGCCGACGGCTTCGAAGGCGGCCATCTCCTCGTGCCGGGCCTGGATGAAGCGGGGGTTGTCGCCCGCCCGTGCCCAGGCGGTGACCAGGCCGTTGATGCCGTCGCCGGGGTAGCCGAAGACATGGCGGACGCCCCACGCGCGGAGCCGGTCGAGCAGGTGGTCACCGACGGTCGCCTTGCTCATGACCGGTCGCCTCCGTTCTTTCCGTTGCCGTCGTCCGTGCCGTGGCTCCCCGTGGTTCCCGTCGTCGCGTCGAGGAGCGGCAGGACCTCCTTGCGGTAGAAGTCGAAGAAGCCGCGCTGGTCGGGGCCGATCTGGCCGATGTGGACCCGGTCGAAGCCCGCGTCCACGTACGCGCGCAGGTGCCGGACGTGTTCCTCCGGGTCGGGGCCGCAGGCCACGCTCCGCGCGACCGTCTCCTCGGTCACCAGCTCGCATGCCTGCTCGAAGTGGCGGGGGGTGGGGAGGATCTGGTTGAGCTCGCCGGGCAGGTGCTCGGTCGGCCAGACGCGGTGGGCCGTGCGGACCGCGTCCTCGCGGGACTCCGCCCAGCAGACCTTGGTCCCGGCGAAGGCGGGCCGGTCGGGGCCGCGGGCCCGGAAGCGGGCGACCATGTCGGCGTCGGGCGCGGTGGTGACGAAGCCGTCGCCGATCCGCGCGGCCAGGTCGGCGGCGCGGGGGCCGAAGGCGGAGATGTCGAGGGGTGGCGGGGTGTCGGGCAGGGTGTAGAGGCGGGCGTTCTCGACGGTGTAGTGCGGGCCCCGGTGGGTGATCTGCTCACCGGTGAACAGCTTCCGGATGACCTCGACGGCTTCCTCCAGCATGTCCAGGCGGGCGTCGGCGGGCGGCCACGGGTCGCCGAGGATGTGCTCGTTGAGTGCCTCTCCGCTGCCGAGTCCGAGCCGGAAACGCCCGTCCAGGAGCACCTGGGAGGTGGCGGCCGCCTGTGCGATCACGGCGGGGTGGATGCGCACGGTCGGGCAGGTCACGGCGGTCTGGACCGGCAGCCCGCAACTGCGGGAGAGGGCTCCGATGACGGACCAGACGAAGGGGCTCTGGCCCTGTTCGTCGTTCCACGGATGGAAGTGGTCCGAGATCCACAGCGAGCGGAAGCCGGCGTCCTCCGCCATGCGGGCCTGCTCGACGAGCTCGTCGGGTCCGAACTCCTCGCAGGACAGGAAGTAGCCGAATTCGGTCATGACACCTCCAGGGGTGCGGGTCGTCGCTCCGTCCGGTGGGTTCCGGTGGTGCGGCTGCCCGGGCGACCGAGAGGGAAACGTGGGCGGAAACGGCCTCCCGGATCCGGGGGTGCCGGGTCCGGGAGGCCGGAGGGGCGCGGGGGCGGGGCGGGGCGGTGTGGGGGTGGTGAAGCGCGGGGAGGGGCGGGGTCAGTTCTCCGCCGTCTCCGGGCCGTCTTCCAGGAGGCCCGCCCTCAGCTCGTCGAGGATCCGGGTGAGCAGACGGGAGATGTGCATCTGGGAGAGGCCGAGCCGCTCGCCGATCTCCGCCTGAGTGAGGTCCTCGCCGAAGCGCAGCGAGAGGATGCGCCGGTCCCGTTCGCCCAGACGGGCGATCAGCGGCTTGAGCGAGGCGAAGTCCTCGATCAGCTCGTAGGCGGGCTCGGCGGTGGCGAGCCGGCGCGAGCTGTCGCGGGGGGCGTCGTCGTCGGCGACCGTGACGTCGAGGGACCGGGCCGTGTAGCCGTGGGCGGCGAGCTCGCCCTCGGCGATCCGGTCCTCGGGCAGGTCCAGGTGGGCGGCGACCTCGGCGCGGGTCGGACGGTGGCCGAGCCGCTGCTCAAGGACGTCGGCGGCCTTCGCCATGTCGACGCGGAGTTCCTGGAGCCGCCGGGGCACCCGGACGGCCCAGCTCGTGTCACGGAAGAACCGTTTCATCTCACCGACGACCGTCGGCAGCGCGAACGCCGAGAACTCGATGCCCCGCGTGGGGTCGAAGCGGTCGATCGCTTTGATCAGGCCGATGGTGCCGACCTGGACGATGTCCTCGCGCTGCTCGGGCCGGTTGCGGAAGCGGCGGGCGGCGAAGCGCACCAGGCTCAGATTGAGCTCGATCAGCGTGTTCCGGACGTAGGCGTGCTCCGGAGTGCCCTCCTCCAGCTCCCGCAGACGGGTGAGCAGGGAGGCGGACAGCGTCTGGGCCTCGTCCGTGGAGACCTGGGACGGCCGGTCTATCTCGGGCAGGCCGTGGAGCGCCGCGTGACGTATCGCGGCGGCCTCCGAGACGGGCCGGTCGGTGCTGGTTCGGGCGGTGGGCGTGGACATGAGGCTCCTTCGACGGGGCGATGGGCCTGCGCCGCTCATGGGGCGTGCGACGCGGTCCGTCGTCGGGCATCTGAGAACAGGATTCCCGGTGCTGGACGTTTTGACACGAAATGTCGCCATCAGGTGTGAAACCTATCGCTTGATCACGGTCCGCGCATGAAGGGCGGCGGAGGGGGCAGCGGCGGAGAAAGACCCTGTGCCCCCTCGGAGGGCGCTTCGGAGGCCCTTCCAGGGCCCGTCGGAGAGGAGCGGAACGATGCCCCGTGGATCGAGCCCCAAGCGGGAACGCCAGTACGAACACATCAAGGACAGCGCCCTCGACCGCGGCGAGAGCGAGAAGCGCGCGAAGGAGATCGCCGCCCGCACGGTGAACAAGGAACGCGCCCGCTCGGGCGAGTCCAAGACGGCGAGCAAGAGCTCCACGCAGGACATGTCGTCCTCGCGGCGCGGCGGCAAGCGGTCGCACAGCGGCTCCGAGGGGCCGACGTACGACCAGCTCTACGCGGAGGCCCAGCGCCGCAATCTGCACGGCCGGTCCTCGATGAACAAGGCGGAACTGAAGAAGCACCTGGACAAATGACACAGGAGGAGTTGTCGACCGTGACGCTCGACGGAACCAAGGTCCTCGTCCTCACCACGAACTACGGCACGGAGCAGGACGAACTGAACAAGCCCGTGGCGGCGCTGCGCGAGGCCGGCGCCCGGGTCACGGTCGCCGCGCAGCGCAAGGAGCCGGTCCTCACCGTGGTCTCGGACCGGCGGCCGGGCACGGTCGTCGAACCGGACGCCACCCTCGGGGAGGTCTCCGCCCAGGAGTACGACGCCGTCGTGGTGCCGGGCGGCACCCTGAACGCCGACCGGCTGCGCACGGACGACCAGGCCCAGCGGCTCGTCTCGGCCTTCGCCGAGGCCGGCAAGCCGGTCGCGGCGGTCTGTCACGGGCCGTGGCTCCTGGTGGACAGCGGCGTCGTCCGCGACCGCGAACTGACCTCGTACCCCTCGCTGCGCTCGGACCTGGAGAACGCGGGGGCGAAGTGGCGGGACGAGGAGGTCGTCGTGGACACCTCGGGCGGCCACCCGCTGATCACCTCCCGCAGGCCGGGCGACCTGGACGCCTTCTCGGCGGCGATCGTCCGGGCCCTGGAGGACCGCGCGGCATGACGCCCTCGGCCCGGGCGCCCGGCCGGATCGTGGGGATCGCCGGGACCATCGGGCCCTCCCCCTCCCACCACGACACCAGGACAGGCAGGAGCCAATGACCACCGCACGCGAGATCATGACCGCGGACGCGACCTGCGTCCGAGCGAGCGAGACGGTCGTCGACGCGGCCCGGAAGATGGTCGAGCTCGACGTGGGCGCGCTGCCCATCTGCGGGCCCGACGAGCGGCTGAAGGGCATGCTCACCGACCGCGACATCGTCGTGAAGGTCGTCGCCCGGGGCAAGGACCCGTCGCAGTGCACGGCCGGCGAGCTCGCCCAGGGCGAGATCGTGACCGTCGGCGCCGACGACGACGTGAGCGAGGTGCTGCGCGTGATGAGCGAGCACAAGATCCGCCGCGTCCCCGTCATCGACGGGCACATCCTGGTCGGCATCATCGCCCAGGCGGACATCGCCCGGACGCTCTCGGACGACAAGGTCGGCGACCTCGTGGGCGAGGTCTCCGAGAAGACCTGACAGGACAAGAGTCCTGACAGGAGTCACGGGAGTCCCGACGGGAGTCCTGACGGGAGTCGCGTCCCGACGAGAGGGGCGCGCGGCCGGGCATCGGCCGCGCGCCCCTCTCGTGTCATCGGGTCACCGCTGAGGCGGCTCCTCCGGGCGCTGCGGCGTCTCGCCGAGCTGCTGCTTGAGCCTGTCCTGCGCGGTGTCGACATGGCGGCTGTACTTGCCCTGGGTCCTGCGGTCGACGTAGTCGCCGCCCTTGTCGACGGCCTGTCCCGCCTTGTCCTCGTGACCCTTGAGCATCTGCTTGAGCTTGTCCATCACGGACATCGCGGCCCTCCTCGGATGGCCCCCCTGTCCCGTCCAGGATCGCGGACCGGCCCGCCGAGCGCATCCGCAGAGGGAGACGGGCGTCCGACCAGGGGCGTACGGCGGCGCGCGGAGGTCCGACCGTGGGCCGACGCACGGCGCGCGCGGGCCGCCGTAACGTCCTCGGCATGATCAAGCTGACCCGGGCGGCCGCCGCCGCCCTTCTCGCCTGCGCGGTCGCCTTACCCGCGACCGCCCTCCCCGCGTCCGCCGCGACCCCGCCGCCGGCCCCAGCCCTGGTATCCGCCGACGCACTCGCGTCCGCCGCCTCCTCCCCCGCCGCCCACCCGCTCGAACTTCCGGCCCCCACCGGCAGGCTCGCCGTCGGCAGCTCCACCCTCCACCTCGTCGACCGGTCCCGGCCGGACCCGTGGGTGCCCACGGCGGACGGCCGGGAGCTGATGGTGACCCTGCACTATCCGGCGGCCCGCCGCGCGCAGGGCGGGCCCGCGCCGTACTCCACGGAGGAGGAGGCCCGGCTGCTGCTCCAAGGCGTCGGCGTGACGGACCCGGCGTCCGCACGGGCCCTGGCCGGCATGGGCACGTACAGCAGGACGGACGCGCGGCCCGCGCCGGGGCGGCATCCGCTGGTGGTGCTGTCGCCGGGGTTCGGGGTACCGCGGTTCACGCTCACCCACGTCGCCGAGGATCTCGCCTCGCGCGGTTACGTGGTCGCGTCCGTCGACCACGCCCACGAGACCTCGGGCACGGCCTACCCCGGCGGCCGGATCCTGACCTGCGCGGCCTGCACCGCTCTGGAGGAGGGCCGCGCGGAGGGCAAGGACGTCACGGCCGCGCGGGCGGCGGACGTCCGCTTCCTCCTCGACCGGCTGACCGGCCCCAAGCCCGCCTGGCGCTACGCGGCGCGGGCGATCGACCGGTCCCGGATCGGCATGGCGGGGCACTCCATCGGCGGCGCGAGCGCCGCCGCGGCCATGGCCGCGGACCGGCGGATCGACGCCGGGGTGAACATGGACGGCACCTTCTGGGACGCGCTGCCGGCCGACGGCCTGGGCGGACGGCCCTTCCTCTTCCTCGGCACGGACGAGTTCCACCGCCCGGGCGGGGAGGACACGAGCTGGGACGAGACCTGGCGGGCGCTCGGCGGCTGGAAGCGCTGGCTGACGGTATCCGGATCGGACCACTTCAGCTTCTCCGACGGCCCGGTGATCCAGCATCACTTCGGGGTGCCCGCCGGCCCCATCCCGGTCGACCGGGCGCTGGGCGTGACGCGCGCCTACCTCGCCGCGTTCTTCGACCAGCATCTGCGCGGCCTGCCGCAGCCGCTGCTGACGGGGCCGAGCCCCGAGCATCCGGAGGTGGTGTTCCACCGGCCGTAGCCGTCGCCCCACCGCGCCGCGGGCGCGCCCGCGTGCTCCCCCGGGAGTCTCAGGCGCGTCCCGCGGCCTTCTGGCTGCGCCGGGACAGGGAGTCGACGACCACGGCGGCGAGCAGCACCGAGCCGGTGATCATGAACTGGATGGCGTTGCTGACACCCATGATGTTCATGCCCGACTGGATCGAGCCGATCACCAGGGCGCCGAGCAGGGCGGACCACACGGAGCCGCGCCCGCCGAACAGGCTCGTGCCGCCGATGACGGCGGCGGCGATCACGTTCATCAGGAGGTTGCCGCCGCCGGAGGTCTGGCTCGCGGACTGGATCTGTCCGGCGAGGAAGATGCCGCCGATCGCCGCCATGGTGCCGGCGACGGTGAAGACGCTCATCCGGACGAAGGGCACGCTGATGCCCGCCCGGCGGGCGCCCTCGATGTTGCCGCCGACCGCGAAGATCTGCCGCCCGTAGCGGGTGCGGCGCAGCACGAAGTCGAGCACCACCAGCAGGATCAGGAAGATCAGCAGCGCCAGCGGCAGTCCCTGGTAGCGGTTGAGGATGTACGCGGCGGCGAAGGCGAGGGCCGCGATGACGACCGTACGCAGCACGATCTCGGCGACCGGCCGGTACGGCACCCGGGCGGCCCGCCGGCGCCGGGCGTCCTGGAGCGAGGCGAACAGGAAGAGTCCGACGCCGACGGCGGCGGCGATGTAGGCAGCGGCCGGGCTGGAGAAGATCGTCGAGTAGAGCTCGGCGACCACGCTCTCGCTGGGGATGTTGACCGTGCCGCTGGTGCCGAGCACCTGGAGCATCAGCCCGTTCCAGGCGAGGTTGCCGGCGAGGGTGACGACGAAGGCGGGCACGCCGACCTTGGCGAAGAAGAAGCCGTGGACGAGTCCGACGGCCGCTCCCCCGGCGACGGCGACGAGGAGCGCCAGCCATTCGTTCATGCCGTTCAGGACGTTGAGGACGGCGAAGATCGCCGCGCACAGGCCGCTGACGGAGCCGACGGAGAGGTCGATCTCGCCGAGCAGCAGCACGAAGACGATGCCGACGGCGATCATTCCGGTGCCGACGATCTGCTGGCTGAGGTCCGAGAGGTTCTGGGCGGAGAGGAAGGCGCTGTCGAGGCTGCCGAAGACGGTCCAGATGATGATCACCGCGACCACGACGGGCAGGGATCCCAGCTCGCCGCTGCGCAGCTTGCGGCGGAACTCGCCCACGTACCCGCGGAAGCCCTCCTCGCGGACGATCAGCCGGCTGTCGACGGCGGGCACGGCCTCGGGCGCGGGCTCCTGCGGGGTGGCGCCGCCGCCGGGAAGGGGGCCCTCGGGCTCCTGGGAGCGTCTCATCACGTCTCCTCCCCGCGCTGTTTCCGCTCCTCACGCCGTTCCCGGTCCTCACGCTGGTCCCGGCCACCGCGCTGTTGCCGCTCCTCGCGGATCCGGGCCTGGCGGCGGGTGACGGCGCTCTCGGTGGCGCCGGTGATGGCGGAGATGATCTCCTCGGTGGTGGTGGAGCGCTTGTCGAAGAAGCCGTTGTTACGGCCCAGGCGCAGCACCGCGATCCGGTCGGCGACGGCCATCACGTCCACCATGTTGTGGCTGATCAGAATGGTCCCGAGGCCGTGTTCGCGGAGCCGTTCGACGAGGTCGAGGACCTCGGCCGTCTGTTCGACGCCCAGCGCGGCGGTCGGCTCGTCCAGGATGACGACCTTCGGGTCGCCGATGAGGGAGCGGGCGATGGCCACGGTCTGGCGCTGGCCGCCGGAGAGGGACGCGACCGGGATGCGGACGGAGGGAATCCGGATGGACAGGGTGTCGAGCAGCTCGCGGGAGCGCTGTTCCATGCGGACCTCGTCGAGCACCCCGAAGCGGCGCAGCTCCCGGCCGAGGAAGAGGTTGCCGACCACG
Source organism: Streptomyces sp. NPDC006339 (assembly GCF_040612775.1). NCBI lineage: Bacteria > Bacillati > Actinomycetota > Actinomycetes > Kitasatosporales > Streptomycetaceae > Streptomyces > Streptomyces sp. NPDC006339. The sequence goes on along the minus strand of NZ_JBEXQW010000025.1, from coordinate 62,924 downwards.
TCCAGGTTGTCGCACAGCGCGAGGTCCTGGTAGACGGTCGCGATGCCGAGGTTCTGGGCGTCGTGGGGCCGGTTGATCGAGACCGGCCGGCCCTGCCACTCGATGACGCCGCCGTCGGGCGGGTTCACTCCGGCGATCGCCTTGACGGCGGTCGACTTCCCGGCGCCGTTGTCGCCGACGAGGGCGACCACCTCGCCGGGACGGACCTGGAGGTCGAAGTCCGACAGGGCCTGGACCGCGCCGAACCGTTTGGAGATCCCCCGCAGTGTCAGCACTGGTGCTTCCGGCACCGCGACCGCCTCCTCGACGGCACGGCCGGCTACTGGAGTCCGGCCTTCTTGCAGGCGTCGGCGTAGGCGGGCGTGCAGATCTCCTGGACCGTGTACAGCCCGTCCTTGACGACCGTGTCCTTGATGTTGTCCTTGTTCACCACGACCGGGGTCAGCAGCGTGGCCGGGACCTTCTGGCCGCTGCCGCTGGTGACGGTGGTGGGGGTGAGGTCCTTGGAGAGCGGCTTGCCCTCGGCGAGTTCGACGGCCATCCGGGCGGCGATGTCGGCCTCGGGCTTGTACGGCTTCTCCACGGTGATGGTCTGGGTGCCCAGGAGGATCCGCTGGATGGCGTCCAGTTGGGCGTCCTGTCCGGTCAGCGGCACGTTCATGCCGGCCGCCTTCAGGGCGGTCGCGATGCCGGCGGCCAGTCCGTCGTTGGCGGAGTAGACGCCGACGATCCGGTCCTTGCCGAGCGCGCTGATGGCACCGGACATCTGCTGGTTGGCGTTGTTCGGGTCCCAGTTCGGCGTGTCGTACTCCTTGCCGATCTTCACCTTGCCGTCGAGGACGGAGTGCGCTCCGGCCTTGAACTCGGCGGCGTTGGGGTCGGTCGGCGATCCGTTGTGCATCACGATCTCGCCGTCGTCGGCCCTGTCGCCGAGCGCGTCGAGCAGCGCCTGCCCCTGGAGCTCGCCGACCTTGCGGTTGTCGTACGAGACGTAGGCGTCGACCGGGCCCTGGGCGAGGCGGTCGTAGGCGACGACCTTGACGCCGGCCTTGTTGGCCTTCTCCACGGAGGACTGGATGGACTTGGCGTCCACGGCGTCCAGGATGAGCACCTTGTTGCCCTTGGTCAGGGCGGTGTTGACCTGCTGCTGCTGGGTCGTGGCGCTCTCGGCCGCGTTGTAGTAGTCGATCCGGGCGCCCGGCGCGAGTTCCTTGATCTTGGCCTCGATGTAGGGCCGGTCGAACTTCTCGTAGCGGGTGGTCTTGCTCTCCGGCAGGAGCAGTCCGATCCGCACGTCCTCCTGGGCGGCCGCCGCGCCGGTCGCCTGCGCGCCGCTCGTGGCGAGCGCGCCCAGGGACAGGGCCGCGGTTCCCGCGAGGGCGATCGCCGCTCGCACTGTTCGGGTCATGGCGGGCTCCTTCCGCGCGCCCTTGGTCCCTCCACCGCGGGGCTGCGAGAACCGCCAAGCCGCGGGAGCGTCGGCGCACCTATGGCCTATGTCTCGACAGTAGACCCGGCCCGGGGGCGGCGCAGGCCGGGAGGCGGGACGGCGGGCGGGGGCGGCGCGGGCCGGGAGCGGCGCCGCACCCCCGTGGCGCGGCGCCGCTCCCGGATCTCGCGGCGAGGGCGGGCGGTCGGTCAGCCGGCGAAGCGGGCCATCCATGCCTCGACCTCGTCGGCGGAGCGCGGCAGGGCCGCCGACAGGTTCTCGTGGCCGTCCTCGGTGACGAGCAGGTCGTCCTCGATGCGGACGCCGATGCCGCGCCACTCCTCGGGCACCGTGAGGTCGTCGGGCTGGAAGTACAGGCCGGGCTCGACGGTGAGCACCATGCCCGGTTCGAGGACGCCGTCGACGTAGTCCTCGTTGCGGGCCTCGGCGCAGTCGTGGACGTCGAGGCCGAGCATGTGTCCGGTGCCGGCCATGGTGAAGCGGCGCTGGAGGCCGAGTGCGTAGGCGCGCTCGGCGGGGCCCTCGACGAAGCCCCACTCGACCAGCCGGGCCGCCAGGTGGCGCTGGGCCGCCTCGTGGAAGTCGCGGTAGGCGGCACCGGGCTTGACGGCGGCCATGCCGGCCTCCTGGGCCTCATACACCGCGTCGTAGACCCGGCGCTGCACGGGCGTGAAGGTGCCGCTGATGGGGAGGGTGCGGGTGACGTCGGCGGTGTAGAGCGTGTGGGTCTCCACGCCGGCATCGAGGAGCAGCAGCTCGCCGGGGCGCACGGGACCGTCGTTGTCGGTCCAGTGCATGATCGTGGCGTGCTCGCCTGCGGCGCAGATCGAGCCGTAGCCGACGGAGTTGCCCTCCAGGCGGGCGCGGCGGAAGAAGGTGCCCTCGATCCAGCGCTCGGAGGTGGCGACGGCGCGGGAGAGCTCCGCGACGGCGTCGGTGAAGCCGCGCACGGTGGAGTCGACGGCCTTGCGCATCTCGCCGATCTCCCAGGCGTCCTTGACGAGCCGGAGGTCGGCGAGCGCCTCCTCCAGTTCGGCGTCGCGCTCCTCGTCGGTGGTGACGGCGGCCTGGAGGGCGGGGTCGACGCCGCGGACGATCCGGGTGGGCCAGGTGGAGGCGGCGAGGTCCTGTGCGGCGGTGCGGATGTCGCGGCAGGGCAGGCCGAGGACGCGCTCGGACTCGGCGAGGGAGCGGCGCCGGCCGGTCCACAGCTCGGCGTGGTAGCCGATCCAGAACTCGTCGCTGTCCCGGCTGTCGCGGGGCAGTTGGTAGCAGAAGGCGTCGTGGCCGCCGTCGGCGCGCGGTTCGAGGACGAGGGCGCCGTCGCGGGCCCGGTCGCCGGTCATGTGCGCATAGCCGGAGTACGGCCGGAACGGGTAGGTGTCGTCGTTGGAGCGGACCTTGAGGTTGCCCGAGGGGATCACCAGGCGCTCGCCGGGGAAGCGGGCGGAGAGTGCGGCGCGGCGGCGGGCGGCGTGCGGGGCCTGCTCGTCGGGGGTGAGGTCGTCGCGCTCGGTGTCCGCCCATCCGGTGCGCATGAGCGCGGACAGTTCGGCGGAGATCTCGGTGTACAGGCCGTTCTTTCGGCGCTTGGCCACGGGTGCCCCTTCGTCCGGTGGGTGTGCGGTGCGTTCGGCCCCTGGACGGTAGTCCCGGGCAGGGTCGTCGTGGGGCCCAGAAGTGCCAGTGGCACCGATCGGCCAGCCGGGAGGGCGGAGGGCACCGATAATGCGCCGTATGACGAACGCGAGGCTCGGGGAGGCGCTGCGGCTGCTGGGGGTCGGTGAGGCGGCCCGCACGGTCTATCTGGCGTTGCTCGACGCGGCGCCCGCGCCGCTGGGCGAGGTGGGGCGGGCCGCCGGTCTGGGCGGTGCGGAGCTCGCGGCGGCGTACGGGGAGCTCGTCGACGCGGGGCTGGCGAGCGCGGCGGCGGCGGACGGGGACGTGGTGGCGCCGGTGCCGCCGGCGGCGGGTCTGGAGATCCTGGCCCGGCACCGGGCGGCGGAGCTGGAGGAGTCCAGGATCGCGGTGGGCGGCGCCTTCGAGTCGTTCCGGCGGCACCGGCTCGCCGCGTACAACGACCATCTCGTCGAGGTCGTCACCGGGGACGCGATCGGCCCGCGGATGCGGCAGGCATGGGCCAGTGCCCGGGAGCAGATCCGGCAGTTCGACTCGCCGCCGTACGTGCCGATCGCCGGGGCCACCGAGGACGCGCTCGCCACGCTCGCCCGGGGGGTGCGGCAGCGCGTGGTCTATTCGCAGGCGTCGCTGGAGCACCCGGCGAAGCTGAGCACGGTCATCGAGCCGTGCATCGAGGCCGGTGAGCAGGCGCGGGTGTTGCCGTCGGTGCCGGTCAAGCTGCTGATCATCGACGAGGCGTACGCGCTGGTGTCGCTGTCGATCCAGGAGGCCGACGTGGTGAACACGGTGCTGGTCGTCCAGCCGTGCGGACTGCTGTCGGCGCTGGTCGCGCTGTTCGAGCAGTCCTGGCGGAGCGCCCTGCCCTTCCACGGGCGCAGCGCCCGGCCGGCCGGTCTGCCGCCCGCCGACCGGCGGCTGCTGCGGCTGCTCGCGGGCGGCGCGAGCGACGAGGTCATCGCCCGTGAGCTGGGGATCAGCCGCCGCACCCTGTTCCGGCGGCTCCAGGTCCTGATGGCCCGGCTCGGCGCGGCGAACCGCTTCCAGATGGCGCTGCAGGCCCAGCGGTCCGGGTGGCTGTGACGCGCGGACCTCCGCGGGCCGGCCGGCCCGCGCCCCCGACGGGCCCCGGGAATCGGACGGTTCCCGGGGCCCGTCGCGTTCCCCGCGCCGCTCCCGGCCTCTGCCGAGAACCCGCACATTGTGTACGTGCCGCGAAGCGGGCCTCCTCCCCGGCTCCGCGATCCGTCACGCGCCGGCGGGCACTTCCACCGGGATTCGCCCCCTTCGTCCCCGGCGTGGACCGGACCGCCCGAATCCGTTACTCGCTCCTGCGAAGAAGTTGTCGTCATCGCGTGAAACATGCTGCACGCCCGTCGCGCGACGTGCACGAACGGTCCTGAAAGGACGTCAACGGAATTGGCTCGGCCACCCGTTCGCGTGCTTTGATCTGCCGCGCCGCGGCATTCGGATTCCCCCCACCCAGACGAAAGGTGCGCTCCATGCGTAACGACATCGAGACCCTCGAGCTCGACGACAACGCCCTCGACGCCGTCTCCGGCGGTGTCATCAGCGTGAACGGCGGTCTCGCCGGCGCCGCGACCGGTGACGTCGCCACCCTGCTCGGCACCGTCGGTTCCCTCCAGACCGTGCAGGCCGTCGAGGGCATCGCCACCGGCGTCCCCGGCCTGGCCCAGGGCATCACCGGCGTCTCGGTGAACACCGCCGCCGTGACCGGTCTCGCCGGTCTCTGAGCAGACCGTGCCCGTGGACCCCGGGGGGTGTTCTCCCCGGGGTCCACGGCCCCCCGCCGGTCTTCGTGGCGCGGCGAGAGAAATGCAGTCGAAGGAATAGTCCATGCAATTTCGCCAAAAGGCTCTTTCCAAGCTGCAGTCGCCCGAAGAACTCGATCTGCCGGTGCGTTTCGCCCGCCCCCAGGGCCGCCTCGTGCTGGTCGTCACGGTCCTCTTCATGGCCGCGGCGGGCGTATGGGCGTTCACCGGCACGGTGACGTCCAAACTGAGCGCTCCCGGCATCCTCACCCGTGCCGAGGGCAGGTATCTGCTGCAGAGCCCGGTCGCCGGTCAGGTGACCGAGATCCTCGTCTCCGAGGGCGCGCGGGTCTCCGCCGATCAGCCACTCGCCGTCGTCCGCACCGAGCGGGGCGACCGGCCGGTGCGGGCCGTGGCCGGCGGCCGACTGGCCGCGCTGCACGTCCGGGCGGGCGCGGTCCTCGCCACCGGCGCCGACGTGGCGACCGTGGAACGCGTCACCGATCCGGACGACCCCCTCGTGGCCGTCCTGTACGTGCCGGCCGGCGACGCCGCCGCCCTGCGCGCGGGCGCCCCGGTCGACGTCTCCCTCCCTTCGGCGGCCGGTGACCGCGGCGCGGTGCTGCGCGGCCGGATCGGCTCGGTGGGCCGCGCGCCGCAGACGCGGGCGCAGATCGGTGGCTTCCTCGGCGACGACGGGCTCGCCGCGCAGTTCACCCGGCAGGGCAATCCGGTGGCGGTGCTCGTCACCCTGGACCGCTCCGGCGGCCGCCCGGACGCCGACGACTCCGGCACGCCGGTCACCGGTGCCGTCCACCTCTCCTCGCAACGCCCCGTCGACTGGCTGCTCCCGTGAACCGGCTGAACCCGCGCAAGAAGACCTCCTCGCCCCGGCGCCGCCCCGCGCCCCGGCGCCGTCCCGTCCTGCGGGGCGGCAGGCCCCGGACCGTGCGCACCCCCACGGTGCTCCAGATGGAGGCGGTGGAGTGCGGCGCCGCCGCGCTCGCGATGGTCCTCGCCCACTACGGCCGCCACGTGCCGCTGGAGGAGCTGCGGATCGCCTGCGGTGTCTCCCGCGACGGCTCGCGCGCGAGCAACCTCCTGAAGGCGGCGCGCGGTTACGGGCTCCAGGCCAAGGGCATGCAGATGGACCTGGCGGCGCTCGCCGAGGTCGCGGCCCCGGCCGTGCTGTTCTGGGAGTTCAACCACTACGTCGTCTACGACGGCATGGGCCGGCGCTTCGGCCGGGCCGGGGTGTACGTCAACGATCCGGCCAAGGGCCGCCGGTTCGTGCCCATGGAGGAGTTCGACACCGCCTTCACCGGCATCGTGCTGGTCTTCGAGCCCGGTGCCGGTTTCCGTCGCGGCGGTCGCCGGCCGGGCGTCCTGGGCGCCATGCCCGCCCGGCTGCGCGGGACGTCGGGCACGATGGCCGCGGCGGTGCTCTCCAGTATCCTCCTGGTCGCGGTCGGCGCGTGGGTGCCGGCCCTGAGCCGTACGTACATCGACACCTTCCTCATCGGCGGCCAGGACTCGCTGCTCGGGGTGCTGTTCGTGGCCATGGCGGCCGCCCTGGTGCTCACGGCCACGCTCACCGCGCTCCAGCAGACCAACCTGCTGCGCGGACGCATCGTCTCCTCCACCCTGGGCGGCGCCCGCTTCCTGCGGCACCTGCTCCGGCTGCCGGTCGCCTTCTACGCCCAGCGCAGCCCGGCCGACCTGGTGCAGCGGCTGCGGTCCAACGACACCGTCGCCGAGACCCTGGCCCGCGACCTGTCGGCGGCCGGCGTGGACGCGGTCGTGGTGCTGCTGTACGCGGTGCTGCTGTGGACCTACGACCCGCAGCTCACCGTCGTCGGCATCGGCGTCGCCCTGCTCAACGTGGTCGCTCTGCGGATCACGATGCGGGTCAGGGCCACCGGCACCCACAAGCTGCGCGCCGAGAGCGCCCGGCTGACGAACACCTCGTACGGCGGCCTCCAGTTGATCGAGACGATCAAGGCGACGGGCGGCGAGGACGGCTTCTTCCGCCGCTGGTCGGGCCAGCACGCCGTCACCCTCGACGTGCAGCAGCGGCTCGGCGTGCCCAGCGCGTGGCTCGCGATCGTGGCACCCACCCTGGCCGCCCTCAACAGCGCCCTCATCCTCATGATCGGCGGACTGCGGGCGGTGGAGGGACACCTGACGGTCGGTCTGCTGGTCGCCTTCCAGACCCTCGTGACCGGCTTCACCACCCCGATCGCCCGCCTGGGCGCGGTCGCGGGCCGGATCCAGGACTTCGCCGCCGACGTCGCCCGTCTCAAGGACGTCGAGAACTTCCCCGTCGACCCGGTCCACACCCGGCGCGAGCCGGCCGGCGGCGCCCGCCGGCTCACCGGCCATGTGGAACTCGACGGCGTCACCTTCGGCTACAGCCCTCTGGACCCGCCGCTGCTCACGGACTTCTCCCTCGCGGTCGGGCCGGGCCGGCAGGTCGCGCTGGTCGGCGGCTCGGGCAGCGGCAAGTCCACCGTCTCCCGTCTCATCGCCGGCCTGTACGCCCCCTGGGAGGGTGCCGTCCGGATCGACGGGATGCGTCTCGCGGACATCCCGCGCGGCGCGCTCGCCGCGTCCGTCGCCTTCGTCGACCAGGACGTGTTCCTCTTCGAGGGCACCGTCCGGGACAACGTGGCGCTGTGGGACCCGTCGGTGCCGGACGAGGCCGTGGTCGCCGCGCTCGCGGACGCCGCCGTCCTGGACGTGGTGTCCCGGCGGCCCGGCGGCATCCACAGCCGGGTCGAGCAGGACGGCCGGAACTTCTCCGGCGGCCAGCGCCAGCGCCTGGAGCTCGCCCGGGCCCTGGTCCGCGACCCGAGCGTGCTGGTGCTCGACGAGGTCACCAGCGCCCTGGACGCGGTGACCGAGCGGGAGGTCATCGACAACCTGCGGCGGCGCGGCTGCGCCTGCGTGGTCATCGCCCACCGGCTCAGCACCGTGCGGGACAGCGACGAGATCCTCGTCCTGGACCGGGGCACGGTCGTCGAACGCGGGCGGCACGCCGACCTGGTGGCGGCGGGCGGCCCGTACGCCGAACTGGTCAAGGAGCACTGAGGTGACCACCCCGTTCCCCGACCCCGCCGTCGGCCCCTCCGCCGGGTCGTCCGTCGCCGCGGCCGCCCCGCCGTCCGATCCGGTGCTCGCCGCCCTGGGCGGGCTCGGCGCGCCCGTCGACTGCACGGGCCTGCGCAGCCTGTCCCTGGAGACCCCGTCGGTGCTGTGGCTGGTCGTCCACGGCAGCCTCGACCTCTTCGCCGTCGACGCGGCACACGCCGGCGCCTGGCACTTCCTCGGCCGGGTCGAGGCGGGCGCGCTGCTGCTCGGCCCCGCCGAGGGCCCCCGGCACACCCTGGTCGGCCGGCCCTCCCAAGAGTGCCTGCTGCGCCGGATCGAGCTGCGCGAACTGCGGCGGCCGGAGTACGGGACGGTGCCCCACGACGGGACGTGGGGCGGGACCTGGAACGGCACCTGGGACGGCTCGTGGCACGAGGACCGAGGCGGGTACGGGACGTACGACGGGTACGGGGCGCACACGGCGTACGGTTCGGCCGCCCCGGGCGGCTCGCCGGTCGGGGCGCCGGTCGCGAGCCCGCTGGAGGACGCCTTCGCGCTCGGCGTCGGCCGGGGGCTGCGGGTGCTCTACGAGGCGCCGCTCGACGGCAGGTTCGGCGAGACCCGGGCCGCCGCCGACGACGACGAGATCGTCTGGATGCACATCACCCCGGGCAGCCTGGCGTACGGCGCCGCCTACGAGGCGGAGGCGGCGGGCACGCTGCTGGTCGACGCGGCGCTGTGGCAGGGCATGGTCGAGCAGCAGTACCGGCTGCTGTACGCCCTCGACGACTGGATCGAGCGGCGCGAGCGGGCGCAGGAGGACCGTACGGCGGCCGGCCTGGCGGCGGGCCGGGCGGCCGGCAGCGAGGCGGACCGCGCGCTGCTCGCCGCGCTCGGCCGCCCGGGCGGACGGGACCGCGTCGGCGACGGCACCGACGCCGACGCCACCCTCGCCGTGTGCCGGCTGGTGGCCGCCGAGGCCCGGATCGCGCTGCCGGACGCGGTCGCCTCGGCCGTCTCCGCGACGGCCGGAACCGGGGACGAGCGGACGGATCCGGTGGACCGCGTCGCGCTCGCCGCCCGGTTCCGCACCCGAGAGGTCGCGCTGCGTGGCCGCTGGTGGCGGGAGAACTGCGGGCCGCTGGTCGGCCGGCGGGAACCGGACGGCGCACCGGTCGCGCTGCTGTGGCGGCGCGGCGGTTACGTGGCGGTCGACCGCGCCGGCGGGCGGCGGGAGCGGATCGGCGAGGCGAACGAGGGCGGCTTCGAGCGGCGGGCCGTGATGTTCTACCGGCCGCTGCCGGAGGGCCGCCTCGGGCTGCTCCGGCTGCTGCGCTTCAGCCTCCGCGGCACCCGTCAGGAGCTGCGCGCCCTGCTGGTCGGCGGTCTGGTCGCGGTGGTCCTCGGCGCGACGGTGCCGGTGGCGACCGGTCGTGTCCTCGGCGAGTACGTCCCGGCGGCCGAGCGCGATCTGATCGTGCAGACCGCCGTCGCGCTGCTGGCGACCGCCGTGGTCTCGGCCGCGTTCATGCTGATGCAGAACGTGTCGCTGCTGCGGATGGAGGGCCGGATCGAGGCCACGCTCCAGCCGGCGGTGTGGGACCGGCTGCTGCGGCTGCCGACGACCTTCTTCACCGGACGCTCGACGGGTGAGCTGGCCAACGCGGCGCTGGGCATCGGCGCCATCCGGCGCATGGTCGCCGGGGTGGCCCCGGTCTGCCTCCAGGCGGGCACGGTCGGCGTGACCAACCTCGTCCTGCTGCTCGTGCACAGCGTGCCGCTGGCGCTCGTGGCCCTCGCCCTGCTGCTGGTCGTGGCGGCGGTGTTCCTCGGCCTCGGACTGTGGCAGCTCCGCTACCAGCGGCAACTGGTCGAGCTCGGCAACCGGCTCGACAACCAGGCGTTCCAGACCCTGCGCGGGCTGCCCAAGCTGCGCGTCGCCGCCGCCGAGAGCTTCGCCTACGCGGCCTGGGCGCGGGAGTTCGCCCGCACGCGGGTGCTCCAGCAGCGGGCCGGCCGGATCCAGAACGCGCTCACGGTGCTCGGCGCGGTGTGTCTGCCGCTGTGCACGCTGGTGATGTTCATGCTGCTCGCGGGCCCGGCCCGCGGCAGCCTGTCCGCCGCCGAGTTCCTCACCTTCTCGACCGCCCTGACGATGCTGCTGTCCTCGGTCACCCAGGTGACCGGCGCCCTGCTGTCGGTCGCGGCCGTGCTGCCGGTGTTCGAGCAGGTCGAACCGATCCTGCGGGCGACGCCCGAGGTGCGCGGCGGGGCGGCGCGGCCGGGCGTGCTCAGCGGCGCGATCGAGGCCCGGCAGGTGTCGTACCGCTACACCGAGGACGGCCCGCTCGTGCTCGACGGGGTGGACCTGGCGGTGCGGCCCGGGGAGTTCGTGGCGATCGTGGGGGCGAGCGGCTGCGGCAAGTCGACGCTGCTGCGGCTCCTCATCGGCTTCGACCGGCCCACCGAGGGCAGTGTGCTGTACGACGGCCAGGACCTGGCCGCGCTCGACCAGGCGGCGGTGCGCCGCCAGTGCGGGGTGGTGCTGCAGCACGCCCGGCCGCTGACCGGGTCGATCCTCGACTGTCTGCGCGGCGCCGAGGCGTACACGCTGGAGGAGGCGTGGGAGGCCGTCACCCTCGCCGGGCTCGCCGACGACATACGGGCGATGCCGATGGGTCTGCACACGATGCTGTCCGACGGCGGCGGCACCGTCTCCGGCGGTCAGAGGCAGCGTCTGATGATCGCTCAGGCCCTGATCCGCAAGCCCCGGATCCTCTTCCTCGACGAGGCGACCAGCGCGCTGGACAACGAGGCCCAGCGGGTGGTCATCGAGTCCACGAAGGCGCTGGCGGCGACCCGGGTGGTGATCGCCCACCGGCTCTCCACGGTGATGGGCGCCGACCGGGTGATCGCGATGGCGGACGGCCGGATCGTCCAGCAGGGCACACCGGCGGAGCTGCTCGCGGACGCGGGCGGTCTGTTCCACGAGCTGGTGCGGCGCCAGTTGCGCTGACCCCCCTTTTTTGGGGCTCGGTTCCCCTCCGGGCGCCTGCAGCGTGCATCGACGGTCGACCGTGCTCGCCCGCTCGTTCCTCGCGGACTCCGCGCGCGCTCCCTTTCGATGCCCGCGGCGCCCTTCGGCTCACTCGCCCGTCAGCTCAGGCCACCCCGCGCGGGCGGAACTGGACGCTGATGCGGGGGCCGACGGCGCGGCCGGTCTTCGGGACGGCGTGCTCCCAGGTGCGCTGGCAGGAGCCGCCCATGACGAGGAGGTCGCCGTGGCCGGAGGGGAGGCGCAGGGCGACCGGACCGCCGCCGCGCGGGCGGAAGGCGAGGTCGCGGGGGTCGCCGAGGGCGAGGATCGCGACCATCGTGTCCCGGGTGGCGGAGCGGCCGGTGCGGTCGCCGTGCCAGGCGACGCTGTCGCGTCCGTCGCGGTAGAGGCAGAGCCCGGCCGTGACGAAGGGCTCGCCCAGCTCGGCGGCGTAGTGCGCGTCGAGGGCCTCGCGCGCCTCGACGAGGGCGGGGTGCGGGAGCGGGACGCCTTCCCGGTAGTACGCGAGGAGCCGCGGGACGGCCACGACGTTGTCGTACATCGTGCGTTCCTCGGCCTGCCAGGGGACGCCCTCGACGAGTTCCTCGAACAGGGCGTCGGCACCGTGGAACCAGCCGGGCAGGTGGTCGACCCAGGCGCCGTGGCCGAGCTCCGTGCGCCGGACGCCGTCCAGGGGGCCGGGTCCGATGTCGGAGCCCTGGTCGAAGAGGGAGCCCTGGAATCCGGGGAGGGCGGGTCGTACTGCGGTCATGGTTCCAGCGTAAACGATAAACCGAACAGATGAGCGATTCACGGGGAGAGCAGCCGACGGTAGCTCTCCGGATGGGCCGCGAGGAAGTCCGCGAAGGACTGCGGCGGGTGTCCGGTCAGGGTGCGGACGTCGTCGGAGACGTCGTCCATCTCACCGACGGCGATGGCCTCGTACGAGGTCACCCAGCCCTCGACCTCCCACTCGGGCGCCTCGTAGACGGCGCGCGAGGCGTACGCCTCCTCCCGGGTCTCCGGGTGATAGGTAACCGTGCGGCCGGTGGCCCGGCTCAGCGCGGCGGCGACCTCGTCGAAGCTCAGCGCCTCGGGCCCGGTCATGTCGTACGTGGCACCGTCGTGCCCGTCGCCGAGCAGCACCGCGGCGGCCGAGTCGGCCACGTCGTCGTGGGTGACGGCGCCCACGCGGCCGTCCCCGGCGGGCCCGCGCAGGACTCCCTCGGAGGACGCCATCGCGACCAGGTCGGCCTGGTAGGTGCTGTCCCGCAGGAAGGTGAAGGGCAGGCCGGTGGAGCGGATGTGCTGCTCGGTGTGCCAGTGGTCGCGGGCGAAGGTGAAGGTCGCGTGCGGGGCGGCGTTGAGGTACGAGAGGTAGACGATCCGCCGCACGCCGGCGGCGACGGCGGCGTCCACGGCGGTGGCATGGGTCCTGACCCGGCCGGGCGCCTCGTGCGCGGACACGAGGAAGAGCGTGGCCGCGCCGTCGAGCGCGGCGCGCATCCCGGCGCCGTCGTCGTAGGACGCGGTCCGGGTGTCGGTGACCGGCAGCGCGGCCAGTCTCGCCGCGTCGCGCCCCAGCGCCCTGACCTCGGCGCCCGCCTCGGCGAGGCGGCCGACCACCCGCCGCCCGACCCGCCCGGTGGCCCCGGTGACCGCGATCAGCTCGCCCATGCCGTTCCGTCCCTTCCGCCGTGGTCGCGTGCACGCGCCGGGCGCGCGCCTCCGGCCGGGCCGGGTCCGTCCGCGCCCTGGGCGTCCGGTCCGTTCGGGCCCTTCCGTGCTCGCGCCGGTGCGCGTGTCCGCTTCCGTATCCGTTCCGCACCCCATTCGACCCCGACCGCCCGCCGCGCGCACCCGCGCGGGAGGGCCGTCGTCGTCGCCGGCGTCAGTGCCGCCGGCGGAACCGCAGGTGGGCCCCGAGCGCCGCGCGGGCCGCGTTGGCGCCCGGGGCGCCGTGGACGCCGCCTCCGGGGTGGGCGGTGGCCGAGGCGAGGTAGAGCCCCCGGATGGGCGTGCGGGGGCGCCCGGTGCCGGGCAGGGGGCGGAAGACGAGCTGCTGGTGGAGGTTGGTGGTGCCCTGGTTGACGGCTCCTCCGATCAGCGCGGGGTTGCGCCGTTCCAGGTCGGGCGGTGCCAGCACGCGCCGGGCGAGGACGGCGGCGCGGAAGCCGGGGGCGAGCCGCTCGACGCCGGCCTCGACGCGGTCGGCGATCGCCTCCTTCTCGCGCTCGTCCCACCGGCCCTCGATGCCGTCGGGGCCCGCGTCGGCGCGGATGTGCTGGGGCACGTGGGTGTATCCCCAGGCGGACTCGGTGCCGGCGGGCGAGCGGCTCGGGTCGGCGGTCGTCATCTGGCCCAGGACGGTGAACGGCACCTGGGGCACCTGGTCCATGGCCAGCTCGCCCGCGAAGCGGGTGAGGGCGTCGACGCCCTCGGCGACGTGCACCGTCCCGGCGTCCCGCGCGCCGCCGCCGGTCCAGGGAATGGGACGGGCGAGGGCCCAGTCGATCTTGACGGTGGCGTAGTCCCACTGGAAGCGGGCGAGGTCGGCGCGGACCCGGGCCGGAAGGTGCTCCTCGCCGACCAGCCGCCGGTAGAGCACGGGGGCGGGGATGTCGGCGAGGACGGCGTGCCGGGCCCGTACGTCCGTACCGTCGTCGGTGCGCACGGCGACGGCACGGCCCGACCGGACCACGACCCGGGTCACGGCGTGGCCGCAGCGCAGTTCGCCGCCCCGGTCGCGGAACCGGTCGGCGAGGGCGCGGGTGAGCATGCCGGCGCCGCCGGCCGGCACGGGGAAGCCGTGGACCTGGCCGAGCATGCACATCAGCCAGCCGAAGCCGCCGCCCAGGGCGGACTCGGGGCCGAGGTCCGCGTGCAGGGCGTTGCCGGCGATCAGCAGCCTGCCGCCCTCGCCCGCGAAGTTCTCGTCCCCGAAGCGGCGGGCGGGCAGCAGCATGGTGCGGGCGAGCCGGAGCAGGTCGGGTCCGGTCCGGCCGGCGAGCCGCAGACCGGGCAGCACCGGCGGGAACGGCGTGAAGAGGCAGTTCACGAGGTCGTCGCCGGTGCGGAGCCAGAGGCGGTGGAGCCGCTCCCAGGAGGCTCCGTCGCCGGGGGCGAACCCTTCGAGGGAGTCGGCGGTCCGTCGGACGTCCCGGCCGAGGACCGCGCAGCGTTCGTCGGCGAGCGGGTGGGCCACGACGGCCGGGGCGTGCCGCCAGCGCAGACCGTACCGCTCCAGGTGCAGCGCGCCGAGCACGGGCGAGGCGGCGGCCAGCGGGTAGAAGGCGCTGAAGGTGTCGTGGACGAAGTCGGGGTGGACCCCCCGGTCGCTGCGCACGGCCCCGCCGGGCTCGTCCTGGGCCTCCAGGACCAGGACCTGCCAGCCGGCGTCGGCCAGCAGGTTGGCGGCGACCAGACCGTTGGGGCCCGCCCCGATCACGACGGCGTCAGGCGGGGGCACCTGTCGTGTCCTCTCGGGCCCCGGCCTTCTCCGTGGCGGCGCGGTCGAGCCGGGCGAGCATGCTGCGGTGCCGCCAGCGGATGAGCGCGTCGAGGGCGGTGTTGTGCAGCGGCGTGACGGGGCCCCTGAGCGGGTGTTCGTCGACCAGGACCAGGCAGCCGTCGCCCCACGGCAGGGTCCGGAAGCCGATGCGGGCGCTGCCGAGCCCGTTGACCGCCTCGAGCTCCAGGCGGTGTCCGGGTTCGCAGATCCGCGAGATGGTCCGGCCCTCGGTGGTCCACGGGCCGAGTTTCAGGGTGTAGCCCAGCTCGGATCCTTCGGCGGGCCACCTGTCGTCGCGCTCCCAGGTCTCGTGGGTCCCCACCACCCATTGGGCGTAGAGCTCCCCGTCGCCGAGGACGGACCAGACGTGCGCGGGGGATGTGCCGATCAGCCGGTGCCATTGAGCCATGAGCGCGGCCTCCTTCCGGGAGGGGTGGTCGAGCGGTGTCGGGAACGGGTGTGGGCCACGGCCCGGACGCCGAGGGCTGCGGCGCCGAGCAGCGAGGCGGTGCGGGCGGCCGTGCGCGCCCCGGCGGCGCGCCCGCCCCGGATCGCGGCCGAGTCGCCGGACGGGGTCCGCAGCCGGCCCGGGGAGTCCTCGGCCGATCCGTGCGGGCCGAGGTAGTGGTGCTCGGTCCGCCAGGCGATGAGGCGGAGTGTGGGCCGTCGGCCGAGGGCGTACGCGGCGGGCAGCAGGCGCGCGCCGGGCCCCACGGTCACGCGCCGGCGCGGTCGGGCGGCCGTGCGCAGCACGGTCCGGGCGACGCGCTCCGGGGTGGCCATGGGTGGCAGGGTGCGCACCCGTCGGCCGGTGCGGTTGGCCGCGTGGTCGAAGAACGGGGTGTCGACCCCGGTGGGCAGGACGGTGCACACGGTCACGCCGTCGGCGCCCGCGATCGACAGCTCGCGGCGCAGGGCCTCGTCGAGGCTGACGAGCGCGGCCTTGGAGGCCGCGTAGGCGCCCATGTACGGAGCCTGGACGACGCCTCCGAGGACGGAGGCGATGTCGACGAGCACCCCGTGTCCCTGCGCCCGCATCACGGGCAGGGCCGCCCGGGCGCCATGCAGGGCGCCCAGCACATTGACGTCCCACAGGCGGCGCACGTCCTCCACGGGCACGTCGGTGAGGGCGCCCAGGACGCCGACGCCCGCCGCGTTCACCCAGACGTCGACGCGGCCGAAGCGGGCGAGCGCGGTGCGGGCGACGCGGTCCACGGCGGCGGCGTCCGTGACGTCGGCCGGTACGGCGACCGCCCCGGCCGCCGGATGCGCCGACCGGCACTCCTCCGCCGCCCGCGCCAGCACCTCCCAGCTCCGCGCGCTCACCACGACGCGGGCGCCGCGCCGCGCGAAGGCGAGCGCCGTGGCGCGGCCGATGCCGCTGGAGGCACCGGTCACCACGACGACGAGTCCGGCGGGCAGGCCACGCCCGAGCAGGTTCACCCCCGGCGTGTCTCCCGCCCGGCCCCTTTTCATGCCTCCGACGCCGCGCCGCCTGAGCTTGGTGGTGTCCGAGGGCTTGCGCAGTGCAATTTCACATTACTATTTTACGGGTCACATTCCACTCCGCGCCTTCTCGTCCTGCGCCTCTCCACCGGAAGTGACCCTGATGGACAAGCACGCTCGACTCGCCCTCGCCACCGCCCTGTTGACGGCCCTCACCCTCACCGCCGCAGGCTGCTCCGGCGGCGCCGGCTCCCCCGCGGGCGGCGGACGCACCGGCGCCAACCCCGCGACCGGCACCAACGGCACGATCGTGGGCGGCACACCGGTCAGGGGCGGCACCCTCACCGTCCTGTCCAACCAGGACTTCACCCACCTCGACCCCGCCCGCAACTGGGTGATGGGCGACATGGACTTCGGCACCCGGCTGCTCTACCGCACACTGCTCACCTACCAGGCCGAACCGGGCGCCGCGGGCGGCGAGCTGGCCCCCGACCTCGCCGAGGACCTCGGCACCTCGTCCAACGGCGCCAAGACCTGGACCTTCCGGCTGAAGAAGGGCCTGAAGTACGAGGACGGCTCGCCCGTCACCTCACGGGACGTCAAATACAACGTCGAGCGGTCCTTCTCCCCCGACCTGCCCGGCGGCCCCGACTACGCCGCCCGCTACCTCGCCGGCGCGGAGGGCTACCGGGGCCCGGCCGGCGGCAGGCACCTCGACTCCGTCAAGACGCCCGACGACCGGACCATCGTCTTCGAACTGCGCAAGCCCTTCGCCGAGTTCCCCTACGCGACGGTGCTGCCGACCTTCGCCCCCGTACCCGCGTCCCGGGACACGGGGCCGCGGTACGACAACCGGCCCTTCTCCTCGGGGCCGTACAAGATCGAGTCGTACGCCCGGGACAAGCGGCTGGTGCTCGTCCGCAACCCGCACTGGGACCCCGCGACCGACACCGTGCGCAAGGCATACCCCGACCGGATCGTCGTGACGATGGGACTCAAGGGCAACCAGATCGACGACCGGATGGTCGCGGGCACCGGCGCGGACGCCTCCGCCGTCCCCTGGGCCAAGCTCCGCCCCGAGTCCACGCCCAAGGTCCTCACCCGGCCCGAGGTCCGCGCCCGGCTGCTCGCCGAGTCCACGAACTGCACCGAGATGGTGCAGATGCACACCGGCCGCGCGCCCTTCGACGACGTACGGGTCCGGCAGGCCGTGCAGTACGCCCTCGACCGCCAGTCGGTGGTCACCGCCTCCGGCGGCCCGGCGCTCAACGACCCCGCGACCGCGCTCATGCCCGGCTCCCTCTTCGCCGGCGGCAAGCAGCCCGACACCCTCAAGATCCCGCCGACCGGCGACGTCGCGAAGGCCAGGCGGCTGCTCGCGGAGGCGGGCAGGGCCGACGGGTTCTCCACCGGCCTGACCGTCTCCACCGGCGACAAGGGAGTCGCCGAGGCGATCCAGCAGTCCCTCGGCCGCGTCGGCATCAAGGTGGTCATCGAGACGGTCGACCCCTCGGCCTTCTACGACACCATCGGCGACACCACGAACCGCACCGACCTCGTCTACACCGGCTGGTGCCCCGACTACCCCTCGGGATCCACCTTCCTGCCCTTCGTCTTCGACGGCCGCTCCATCAAGGAGAAGGGCAACTCCGGCAACCACTCCCTCTTCCGCGACCCGGCCACGATGAAGCGGATGGACGAGATCGCCGCCATGACCGACGCCGCCCAGGCCGACAGGGCCTGGCAGGAGCTCGACGGACAGATCCTCGCCAAGGCGCCCACGGCGCCGGCCGTCGTCGAACGCCTGCCGCTCCTGGTCGGCCCGAACATCGCCGGCGCCTTCGGCCACGCCTCCTTCGGCGGCCAGATCGACTACGCGACCGTCGGCCTCAAGGACCCCTCGAAGAGCGGGAGCTGAGCCCTCACGTGACCTCCACCGACACCGCGCCCGGCGCCGGTACGCCCCCGGCCGCCGGGAGATCCCCCGCTCCCACAAGCCGCGGCCCGTGGCGGCTCGCCGCCGCCGAGCTGCGCCGCCGCGCCTCCGCCCTCGTCGCGCTCGCCGTCGTCGCCCTCTTCGCCCTGATGGCGCTGGCCGCCCCGTTGCTCAGCGCCCTCGGCGGCTGGGGCCCCGAGGAGTTCGACCCCTCCGCCGTCGACCCGTACCTGGGCGGCCTGCCCATCGGCCCGCTCGGCGGGATGTCCGCCGAGCACTGGCTCGGCGTCGAACCCGTCACCGGCCGCGACCTGTTCGCCCGGGTCGTGCACGGCGCCCGGGTCTCGCTGCTCATCGCCTTCTCCGCGACCGCGATCGTGGTCGTCGCCGGCGTCGCGGCGGGCGTCGCCGCCGGCTATTTCGGCGGCCGCACCGACACCGTCCTGTCCCGCCTGATGGACCTCACCCTGTCCTTCCCCTCCCTCATCTTCATGATCGCGATGATGTCGGTGGCCAGGGACGTCAACCGGATCCTGCTCATGACCCTGGTCATCGGCCTCTTCGGCTGGCCGGGCATCGCCCGGGTCGTGCGCGGTCAGACACTCTCGCTCCGGCACCGCGCGTACGTGGACGCGGCACGGGTGAGCGGCGCCTCGCACCTGCGCGTCCTCGTCCGGGACATCCTGCCCGGCGTCACCGGCCCGGTCATCGCGTACACCACCCTGATCGTCCCCGGCATGATCGCCACCGAGGCGGCGCTCAGCTACCTCGGCGTCGGAGTGCGCCCGCCGACCCCCTCCTGGGGACAGATGATCGCCGAGAGCGTCGCCTTCTACGACACCGACCCGATGTACTTCGTCGTGCCGAGCCTCTGTCTCTTCCTCACCGTCCTCGCGTTCACCCTCCTCGGGGACGCGCTGCGGGACGTGTTCGACCCGCGGGGAGGCCGCGCGTGATCCTCTACCTCGGCCGCCGGCTCCTCGGCGTGCTCGGCGTCCTCGTGGCCGTCGCCGCCGTCACCTTCCTCATCTTCTACGTGCTGCCCTCCGATCCGGCCACCGCGGCCTGCGGCAAGGCGTGCAGCACCGAACGGCTCACCGCGATCCGCGCCCACATGGGCCTGGACCAGCCGCTGTGGCGGCAGTTCGGCGACTTCCTGACCGGCGTCTTCACCGGGCGCACGGTGGGCACCGGCCCGTACGCCCTCGCCTGCGACTTCCCGTGCCTGGGCTATTCGTACGAGAGCAGCCAGCCCGTCTGGGACCTGCTCGTCGACCGGCTCCCGGTCTCCGCCTCGCTCGCGGTCGGCGCCGCCGTGATCTGGCTGGTGCTCGGCCTGGGCGCCGGGGTGACCGCCGCCCTGCGCAAGGACACCCTCACCGACCGAGCGCTGATGGTCGGCGCGGTGGCCGCCGCGTCGCTGCCCGTCTACTTCACCTCGGTGATGCTCATCCACGGGCTGATCCGGGTGGCCGGCGTGCTGCCCTATCCGACGTACGTCCCCTTCGGCACGAACCCGGCGGCCTGGGCGTCCAACCTGCTGCTGCCCTGGCTGGCCCTCGCGGTCCTCTACGCCGCCATGTACGCGCGGCAGAGCCGGAGTTCGATGATCGAGTCGATGGCGGAGCCGTACATCCGCACCGCCCGCGCCAAGGGCCTGCCGCGGCGGACCGTGGTCGTCAAGCACGGCCTCCGGGCCGCGGTGACACCGATCCTGACCCTCTTCGGCATGGACCTCGGCGGGCTCCTCGCGGGCGCCGTCATCACCGAGTCGATCTTCGGTCTGCCGGGCGTCGGACGGCTCTTCTACGGGGCCCTCGCCACCGGCGACCAGCCGGTGATCCTCGGCGTGACGCTGCTCGCCGCCACGTTCATCGTCGTCGCCAACCTGTGCGTCGACCTGCTCTACGCGGTCGTCGACCCGCGAGTGAGGTACTGATGACCGCACCCGAGCCCCTGCTCTCCGTACGCGATCTGACGGTCGTCTTCCCCACCCGGCGCGGCCCCGTGCGGGCCGTGGACGGGCTCTCCTTCGACGTGCCGCGCGGCCGGACGCTCGGCATCGTCGGCGAGTCGGGGTCCGGCAAGTCCGTGACGTCCACGGCGGTGATGGGACTGCACACCGGCGCCGAGGTGTCCGGCTCCGTACGGCTGGAGGGGCGCGAGCTGGTCGGCCTGCCGGAGCGCGAGCTGAACCGGCTGCGCGGCCGGCGGATGGCGATGATCTTCCAGGACCCGCTGTCCAGCCTCCACCCGTACTACACCGTCGGGGAGCAGATCGCCGAGCACCACCGGGTGCACTTCGGCTCGCGGCGGGCGGTCGCCCGCCGGCGGGCCGTCGACGCGCTCGGCGAGGTCGGCATCCCCGAGCCGGCCCGGCGGGCCGGCGAGTACCCGCACCGGTTCTCCGGCGGCATGCGCCAGCGCGTGATGATCGCCATGGCGCTCGTCTGCGAACCCGACCTGCTCATCGCCGACGAGCCGACCACCGCCCTCGACGTCACCGTGCAGGCCCAGATCCTGGAGCTGATCGCACGGGTGCAGGAGGAGCGGGGCCTCGGCGTCGTCATGATCACGCACGATCTGGGCGTGGTGGCCCGGGTCGCGCACGAGGTGTTGGTGATGTACGGCGGACGGGCGGCCGAACGGGCCTCGGCCGACGACCTGTTCGCCGCGCCCGCGCACCCGTACACCCGGGGGCTGCTCGACTCGCTGCCCCGGCTCGACGACCCGGACGACCTCCCGCTGCGGGCCATCCCCGGCTCGCCGCCCTCGCTGCTCGACCCGGCGCCCGGCTGCGCGTTCGCGCCGCGCTGTCCCCGGATCTCCGCCGGCACGGGCGAGGAGCGGGCGCGGTGCGCGAACGAGCGCCCGGTGCTCGCCGGCCCCGCCGGACATCCGGCGGCCTGCCACTTCCCCGCGTACGAAGGCGTCCCCTCATGACCGCACAGCCCCTCCGGCCCGTCCCGCCGCTCCTGTCCGTACGGGACCTGACGATGACCTTTCCCGGGCGCCGGTCCCGGTCGGCCCCGGTCCGGGCCGTCGACGGCGTCGGCTTCGACATCGCGTCGGGCGAGACCCTGGGCCTGGTCGGCGAGTCCGGCTGCGGCAAGTCGACGACCGGCCGGATGATCGTGCGACTGCTGGCTCCGACCTCCGGCACCGTCGCGTTCGACGGGCGCGACATCGGCCGGCTCTCCCGGCGCGCCCTCAAACCGCTGCGGCGCGAGCTCCAGATGGTCTTCCAGGATCCGCACTCCTCGCTCAACCCGCGCCGGACGGTGGCGGGGATCATCTCCGACCCGCTGCTGGTGCACGGGACGCCGGCGGCCGAGGCCCGCCGGCGCGCGGCGGAGCTGATGGAACTCGTGGGGCTGCTCCCGGAGCATCTGGACCGCTATCCGCACGAGTTCTCGGGCGGCCAGGCGCAGCGGATCGCCATCGCGCGGGCCCTCGCGACCGGGCCGCGCCTCGTGGTCGCGGACGAGCCGGTCTCGGCGCTCGACGTGTCCGTCCAGGCGCAGATCGTCAACCTGATGGAGCGCCTGCGGAAGGAGCTGGGGCTCGCCTGTCTGTTCATCGCCCACGACCTGTCGGTGGTGAAGCGGGTCTGCGACCGGGTGGCGGTGATGTATCTGGGGCGGATCGTGGAGATCGGCCCCAAGGACCGGGTGTACGAGGAGCCCGCCCACCCCTACACGCGGGCGCTGCTCTCCGCCGTGCCGCTGCCGGATCCGGCGGCGGAGCGGGCACGGGAGCGGATCACCCTGCTCGGCGATCCGCCGAGCCCGGCCGCGCCGCCGCCGGGCTGCACCTTCCACCCGCGCTGCCCGAAGGCGCGGGAGATCTGCCGGACGGAGGCTCCGCCGCTGCGGATCGCCCGGCCCGGGGAGGCGAGGGAGGTGGCCTGCCACTTCCCCGAGACCGGCTGAGGGAGGGGGCGGGCGGAGCTCGGCCGCGTCCGGCGTCAGTGGGTCGCCGGGCGCAGCCGGTCGATGGGGTGGGTGTTCACGTACGTCGCCAGGTCGTCGTCCTTGAACGCCTGCCACAGCTCCGCGCAGCGCGCCCGGTCGAGGTGGACCACCGACTGCCCCTTCTCCGTGCCGGTGCCCTTCACCGGGGCGTTCATGAAGGTCATGTCGCCGGCGCGGACCTCCCGCATGTTCCAGATCAGCCGGCGCATCTCCTCGTCGCCGAAGCGCTCGTCGACGCTGACGGTCTCGGTGAAGATGTCGAGGGTCCTCTTCAGTCCGCGCGGGTCCTTGAGGGACGAGGAGGTCATCACCTTCTCCAGGACCGTGCGCAGGTAGTTCTGCTGCCGGTGGGTGCGGTCGAAGTCGCCGTTGGGCAGGTTCCTGCGCTCCTGGACGTAGGCGAGGGCCTGCTCGCCGTCCATGTGGCGGCGCTCCCCGTCGGACATGAGGATGTCGACGCCGCCGACGGCGTCGGTGAGCTTGCGGAAGCCGCTCCAGTCGATGACGGCGAAGTGGTCCACGCGGACGTCGGTCAGGCGCTGGACGGTGTCGATGAGCAGCGGCGGTCCGCCCCAGGAGAAGGCCGCGTTCAGCTTGGCGCGGCCGCGGCCCGGGACGTCGACCCAGGAGTCACGGGGCAGCGAGACCACGTACGCGGCGGAGTGGTCGTCCGGGATGTGGACGAGCATCATCGCGTCGCTGCGCTGGTCGCCGTACGTCCAGAGCCTGCCCTTGGCGTCGCTGCCGGTGGTGGGGACGTCGGACCGCGAGTCGAGTCCCATCAGGAGGAAGTTCTGTCCGCCCTTGGAGGCGGCGGGCACCGGCGCGTTCGTCGGGAAGGTCTGCGGGATCCGCTGGACCCGCCCGGTGTAGTGCTGGTATGCCCAGTAGCCGGTGCCGGCGGTGAGCAGCACGGCCCCGACGAGCAGGGCGAGCGCGGTGAGCAGGACCGTCCTGGCCCTCGGCCGCCGCCGCCCGCGCGTGCGGGCCTCCGCCCGGCCGGTCTCCTCCTGCTCCGCGTCCTGATCCTTCGCCGCACCCTCCTGCTCCGCGTCCTGATCCGCCGTCCGTCCCTCGGCATCCCGTTCCCGCGCACTCATCGGCCACGCCACCCCCTCCGCTGCCCGCCCCGACTCCCCCGGCTCCCCGACTCGCCCCGCCGGAGGCGTACTTCAGGCCACCAGGATGCCGAAGTCGGGGCCGTCGCGGGGCGAGTCCCGCGAACCGGCTGGAAGCGGAACGGCCGGTGCGGGGTGAGGTGCCCGCACCGGCTCCGAGGGCCCCGAGGGATCAGCCTGTGACGGTGATCTGCTGGGACGGGTCGGTCGTGTCGCTGATCCGGTACGTGGCGCTGAAGGTGGCCGACTGGTTGCCGGTCGGGCAGAGGAAGCCGCCGGTGACAGCGGCCGGGACGGGGGCGTTGGCGATGGCCAGGGTGGAGGGGGCGCCGTTGGTCCAGGTTCCGTTGACGGTGGTGGGGCCGCTCGGGGAGGCGGTGATGGTGCAGGAGGCGAGGCCGCTGGTCTTCAGGACGACGCCGCCCTTGGGGATGGTGAAGCCGCCCGTCACCGGGGCGCCGTTCTGGGTGGTGAGCGTCCAGGCGCCGTTGGCGGCGTTGCTGGTGACGGTCACGCTCACCCCGGAGATGTTGGTCGTGCAGCCGCTGAAGGTGGGCGGGCTGACGGGGACGGTGACGGGGCCGGCCGCGTTGTGGTTGGCGGGGGCGGCGGGGACCTTGTTGTTGGCTCCGGTCGTCGTCGGTACGGAGGCGGAGGCCGTACACGTCATCGTGGTGGAGCCGGCCACGAAGGTGGCCTTGCCGGTGAGCTGGGCGGAGAAGGAGTGGCCGGCCGGGAGCAGCGTGGTCGACGCGGCGGCCTGGGGGCCGGTGGCGCCGAAGGTGAGCGCGGTGGCCGCGGCGAGCCCGGTCGCGGAGACGAGCAGCTTGGACATGGGGATCTCCTCGGTGTCGGAGTGAGGGGAGCGAGGAGGTGCGGATGCGCGTGGGCGGTCCTGTGGGGTGGGGGGTACGCGCAAAGTGACTTGAGAGTAGAACCGGCCGGTAGGGGTGTCCAGGCGCGATTTCCGCCACTACTGACGGGATGTCAGACAATTTGGCCCGGGCCGGTACTTGACGCCGGAACGGTCTCGCCGGCCCACCCCGCCCACCACCCCGGGGCGGCGTCACCCGTGCACGACACCGCCCCCGGAGCGGAGCCTCGTTCCGGGGGCGGTGGGAGCGGCGATGTCGGCGCACGACGCTCGGGTGTGCGGGGTGCGGGAGCCCCCACGGCTCCCGTTCGGCTGTGACCCCGCACTCCGATCCTGCCGTGTCCCGCGCCGTGTTCGGCGATCTTCCGGCGCGTCCCACCCGATCCGACGAAGGCGGCGCCGCCCGCTTGACGGTCCGTGCGCTCCTCGTGCGCCTCCCGTCCGCCCGCCGTGCCCCACCGTGCGGCGGCCGTGCGCCCCGAGCCGGACCCGCACCGCTTTTCCGTAACCCACCGTTCCCCGCACGGTGGTTGACGGTCCGCGCGCCCTGCTGCGAAGGTCTGGCAGCCCTCCCCCACACCCGAGGAGTTGACGTGCACCTGATATCCCCGTCGAGGCGCCGGAGGTCGGCGCTCGCCGCCGTCCTGTGCTCCCTGGCCCTCGTCCTGGGCTTCCCGGCCACCGCTCAGGCCGCCGTCCTCCAGCCGCTGCCGCAGAACGCCGACGGCCTGGAGCAGACCTTCGCCCCGGCCTACGACTTCGACACCGACGGCTGCTACATGACCGCCGCCATCGGCGCCGACGGCACCCTCAACCCCGGCCTGAAGCTGGGCGGCACCGTCAACGGGCAGTGCCACGACGCCGCCCAACTGGCCGCGGCCAACTCCTACTCCCGCGCGAAGTGCAACAACGGCTGGTGCGCCGTCGTCTACGCCGGCTACTACGAGAAGGACCAGGCCACCTGGGGGCCCCTGGCCATCGGGCACCGCCACGACTGGGAGCACGTGGTGGTCTGGATCAGCGGCGACCAGGTCCAGTACGTGTCGGTCTCGCAGCACAGCGGCTACCAGGTGGCCGCCCGCTCGGCGATCCGCTTCGACGGCACCCACCCCAAGATCGTCTACCACAAGGACGGCGCCTCGACCCACTGCTACCGCTTCGCCGGCACGGCCGACGAGCAGATCGAGAACGCCACCGGCGGCTGGTTCTACCCGCGCCTGGTCGGCTGGAACGGCTATCCGGCCGGCCTGCGCGAGAAGCTCACGGGCGCGGACTTCGGCTCGGCGACCCTCAAGATCAGGGACGCCGACTTCGCGAACGCCCTGTCCCGCTCCAAGCCGGCGGGCATCCCGTTCGATCCCTACGCCTGACCCGGCGGGGTGCGGCCGGTCGCGGCGGTTGCGGAGGGTCCAGGGCGGTTGCGGAGGGTCCCGGGCGGTTCCGGCCCGCACCGTCCGGTTCCGGCCTCTTCCGACGTCTGGAGGGTTCCGACAAAGGTCCTGGGCGCGCCGGTGGGGATACTGGGACCCCACGAAACAGAGCGACAGGGAGGGCCGGGTGGAGTTCCGCCTGCTCGGGACGGTGTCCATCGCGGCCGAGGCAGGTGAACTGCCGCTCGGCCCCGCCAAGCGGCGGAGCGTA
Source organism: Streptomyces sp. NPDC006339 (assembly GCF_040612775.1). Taxonomy (NCBI): domain Bacteria; kingdom Bacillati; phylum Actinomycetota; class Actinomycetes; order Kitasatosporales; family Streptomycetaceae; genus Streptomyces; species Streptomyces sp. NPDC006339. The sequence continues at coordinate 37,437 of NZ_JBEXQW010000025.1, read as the reverse complement.
CTCGCGGCGCTGCTGCTGCGCGCCAACGCCGTCGTCCCCGTCGACCGGCTGATCGACACGGTCTGGGACGAGGCGCCCCCGGCGCGCGCCCGCACGGTCGTCCAGGGGCACGTCTCCCGGCTGCGCGCGCTCTTCGAGCAGGGCGGTGCGAGCGACTACGGGGTCGAGCTGACCACCCACGCCCAGGCGTACGAGCTGCGCATGCCGGAGCAGCTCCTCGACACCCACCGTTTCGAGGATCTGGTCCAGCTCGCCGGGCACCAGAAGCACCCGGCCGACGCGGTCCTGATGCTCCGTGAGGCGCTGTCGCTGTGGCGCGGGCCGGCACTGACCGGCACGGTGGCGAGCGAGCCGCTGCTCGCCGCGGCCCGGGCCCTGGAGGAGACCCGGATCGAGACGGTCGAGCAGCTCGCGGCGGCGTACGGCCGGCTCGGCGAGCACGCGAAGGCGGCGGCTCTGCTGCGCGCGGAGGCGTCGGCGAACCCGCTGCGCGAGTCGCTGGCGGCGGCGCTGATGCTGTCGCTCTACCGGGCGGGACACCAGTCGGACGCCCTGGACTGCTACCACCGCACCCGCACCCAACTGTCGGAGGACCTGGGCGTCGACCCGGGCCCGGCGCTGCGGGCCGCCTACGAGGCGGTCCTGCGGGGCCTGCCGACGGCCGGCCAGACCGTGCCGTGGCCGGAGGTCACGGTGACGGGCGCGTACGGGGAGCCGGCCGGGCCGCACGCGGGAACGTGGACGGGCGGGCCGGCGGGTGACGGTGGCAGGGACGGGGGCGCCCCGGTCAACGGCACCCCGGTCGCGGGCCGCCCGCACGAAGGCGCCCGGGGGTCCGGTTCCTCGGGCCGGGGTTCGAGGGGGACCGGGTCCGCGGATGCCGGTGGCGGTTCCGAGGGGGCTGGTGGCTCTGGGGCCGGTTCCTCGGGGTCCGGCTTCTCCGGTGCCGCCGTCACCGGGGCCGGTTCCTCGGGGTCCGGGTTCCCCGGTGCCGGTTCCTCGGGGCCCGGTGGCACTGGTGCCGGTGCCTCGGGGTCCGGCTACTCCGGTGCCGCTGTCCCCGGTGCCGGTTCTTCCGGACCCGACGCCTCCGGTGGTGGCTTCTCCGGTTCCGGTTACCCCGATGCCGCTTCCTCCGGGTCTCATTCTTCCGGGTCCGGTTCCTTTGACGGCGGTTTCCCGGGCTCCGGCTTTCCCGATGCCGGTCCCTCGGGGCCGGGCACGTCCCCGGCCGGCGGTTTTCCGTCGAGCCACGGGCACGACCACGAGACCGCCGTCGCACCCCCGCCGGCCGGGCTCCCGGTCCGGCCGGCACCCGATCTGCTTCCCCGCACGCCGCGCGGCTTCCTCGGGCGCGAGCGGGAGCTCGCCGCGCTCGACGCGGCCGTGGACAGCGCGCGGGTGGCGCTGGTGACCGGCCCCGCCGGCGTCGGCAAGACCGCGTTCGCCCTGCACTGGGCGCACCGGCGGGCCGCCGGCTTCCCTGACGGGGTGCTCTACGCGGACCTGCGCGGCTTCAGCGCGGACGACGGGGTCGACGCCCTCGACGTGCTGCGGGAGTTCCTGCCCGCGCTCGGCGTGCCGCCGCGCCACGTGCCGGAGTCGCCGACGGCCGCCGCCGCGCTGTACCGGTCCCTCACCGAGGACCGGGCGCTGCTCGTCGTCCTGGACAACGTGCGCAGTGCCGACCGGGCCAGGCCCCTGCTGGCCGCCGGGCCGCGGAGCGCCACCGTCGTGACCTCGCGGCTGCGGCTCGGCGGCCTGGTGGTGACGGAGCTCGCCCGGCCCGTGCCGCTCGGCGTGCTCGGGCTCGACGAGTCCGCCGCTCTGCTCGCGGCGGCGGTCGGCGCGGAGCGGGTCGACGCGGAGCCGGCCGCCGCCCGGCGGCTCGCCGAGCTGTGCGACGGCCTGCCGCTGGCGCTGCGGGTCACCGCGGCCCAGCTCGCCGCCCGGCCGCACTGGCGGCTCGCCGATCTGGCCGCCGAACTCGCCGACGAGCAGCGCCGTCTGGCCCTGCTGTCGGTGCACGGCGCCGAGGACGCCGACGGGCCGGGCGTGCCCGCCGCGCTGCGGCTCACCGTCCAGGGCCTGCCGGCCGAGGCGGCCCGGCTCTTCCGCCAGGTGGGTGTGCTGCCGGGGACGGACCTGGACCGTCACGCCGCCGCCGCGCTGCTCGACCGGACACCCGCGGTCGCGGCCGAGGCCCTCGACCGGCTCTGCGACGCGCATCTGCTCACGGAGTACGCGCCGGGCCGGCACACCGCGCACGATCTCGTACGCCTCTACGCGCGCAGCCTGGAGCCCGACGAGGACGCGCTGCTGCGCCTGCTCGACCACTACACGCTGACCGCCATGGCCGCGACGCGGGCCGCCGAGCCCGACGACCAGCCGTGCTGCGCGGCCCCGCCGGACGCCCGGGCGCCCCGCAGCGCCGTGCACTTCGCCGGGCGGGACGCGGCGCTGCTCTGGTACGCGGCCGAGCGCGACAACCTCGCCGCGGCGGTCGCCGCCGCCCGGGCGGCGGGGCACCACGACCGGGCCTGGCGGCTCGCCATCCTCCAGTGGCCGTACATCCTGTGGAACAGCCACGACGGCTGGGTGCCGCTGCTGGAGGACGCCGTGGACTCGGCGGCCCGTGTGGACGATCCGGACGCCGAGTCCCGTGCGCGGGCACTCCTCGGCTGGCTGCTCACGCAGGACGGACGTCTGTCCGAGGCCCTGGTCCACCTGCGGCTGGCGCCCGCGCTCGCGGCCCGCGCGGGCGAACGGTCCAGCGAGGCGACCGCCCTGGTCAACCTCGCGGTGGCCCTCGACCGGTCGGGCGTGACCGAGGAGTCCCTCGCCCTCACCGCCCGCGCGGCCGAACTCGTACGGGGCAGCGGCGACGTGATGACGGAGCTGCTCGCCCTGGAACACCGCGCGCGCCAGCTCCTCGCGGTCGGCGACCCGCTCGGCGCGCTCGCCTGCGCGCGCGAGGGCCTCGCGCTCGACGGGGACACCGTCAACGGCCTGGTCGGCATCCGCCAGAGCGAACTCACCGCCACGGCCGGTGCCGCCCTCCTCGACCTGGGCCGCCCCACCGAGGCCCACGCCGCCCTCACCCGCGCCCGCGAACTGGGCCTGGCCCACGGCTACCAGGAAAGCATCCGCCGCGTGGAGGCCCAGCTCCTCCGCAGCCGCGAAACGGCCTAGATCTGACGAATGCCGAGTGGGGCCGATTGGAGCCGTATCTGCCGGTGCCGGACGGCGCGGCGGACGTTGGAACGATCACCGCAAGGTGATCAACGGGATCCTGTTCCGTGTCCGAACGGGCGTACCGTGGCGGGACCTTCCTGAGCGTTTCGGCAGATGGAGGACCGTCTACGAACGGCACCGACGCTGGTCGGAGGACGGCGCGTGGAACCGGATCCTGCGTGCTGTCCAGGCCGATGCAGACCTCGCGGGCCGGATCGACTGGAGCATGGTCAGCGTCGACTCAACATCCTGCCGTGCTCATCAGCACGCGGCCGGGGCCCGCATGAAGAAGCCGCGCGTCCCGCAAAAAGGACGACGCCCCGGCACCACCGCCCTGACGAGAGACTCGGACTGCCCCGGGGCGGTCTGACCTGCCAGATCGAGCACACGATTCCCGAGCCGAAGGACCAGCGGGCCAACCGTAAACGGCGCGACAGCAAGGGCGGCCGGCCCACCGGCTTCGACAGCGACATCTACAAGCGACGCAACGAGGTCGAACGGACAATCAACCGGCTGAAGAACGCGCTGGCCGTCGCCACCCGCTATGACAAACGGGCCTACGTCTTCCACGGCACCGTCACCACCCCAGCCGTCCGACTGTGGCTCCGGGGCTGGGGCAACCTGCTGTCTCAGTCCCCGAGGAACCACAAGTACAAGTGTTGTCCGTCGAGAACTGTCTGGCCGAGCTCGATGAGCTCGCGCGCGAACTCATCGGTGAGCACGCCCGGAGGCAGCCTCGGTATCTCCTCCAGCAGGGTGGACACCTGCCGGTGGTTGAAAACAGTATCCGCGTACGGCAACAGGTGCCCCAGCATCGGAAACTCCGACGGGTCGAGCCCGGCCAGCGCTGGACCCCAGACCACACCGTGCTTGGCGCGGGCCTCGATCGTGCCGCTCTCGCCGCGGACCTGCACGTTAATCATGGTCAGATCCTATTGACCTCAGACCCGCCGGACAGTGCCTAGCGGGCACGCAGGCCGGGCGGCCCAGGTCGTGTCCGGAAAGCAGCGCCGTCTGCGCGGCGGGCAGGGCAAGCGGGGTCCGCCTGCGCTCGAAAGGTGGAGCACGGTGGGAGTGCCTCCGCGCCCGAAGGGGTGCGGAGGCGAGCGGCGTGCCAGGCGCCGTGGACCAGGCGGGACTTTCCGGACACGGCCTAGCGCCCAGGTGCAAGACAGCCTGGGGCCCAGGCGACCGGTTGGCCGAGTTCCCGAGTACCCCGGCGGCCGAGCGCGCGTGGGCGGCAGCTCGTCCGCCAATCACCCACCCGCGCCTGCGAGAATCGGCGGATGGATGAGAACGTTCCGTCAGACGTCGGCCACGCCGGCGAGCGCGGCCCGGAGTCGAAGCAGGTCGCCCCGGCACCCCGGGTTCCGTCGGTGCGGGCTCTCGTTCGGGAGTCCGCGAGGGTTCGACGGTTGCTGGCCTCGGGGGCGTGGGGGTTGTCTCCCGTGGACGCCGAGGCGGTCGGGGACGTGCTCGCCCGGGTCGTCGCCCCGCTTCCGGGGCGGGTGCGGGCGAGGGACCGGGACAGGCGGCTGCAGCGGGTGTTCCGGACGACCGTGCATCACCTCGACGCCGGTGAGGTCAGTCCGTCCCTCGCCGCGCTCCTGGCCGCCGTCGCCCGCGCCCTGGTGCCCTGGCACGCGTACCCGAACGCGCCCCGCGCCGCCGCCGCGCCCCGGTACGGCGACGCGACGGAGCCGCCCCCGACCGAAGCGGGCGAAGCCCTGCTCGCCGATCCGGCCGAGCTGTTCACCGCGCTCATGGCGACGAGCGGGCGCCACGCCGTCCCGCTCACCCCGCCGGTCGAGCCGTGGCGGGCCCACCACGTGGGGAGGTTCCGCCGCTGCACGAGGCCCGCTCCGGGCGTCTGGGCAGCCGAGACGATCCGCTGCCCGGAGTGCGGGGGCAAGGACGGCCCGTGGACGGTGGACTGTGACTGGCGCCGGGCCGCCCTGGGGTGTCCCTGTGGGGCGGTGCATCGCGAGCACGGTCTCGCCCTGTCCGAGATCTGGCTCGCGCTGGCGGAGTCCTGACGTAACGTCAAATCGAGTCACTACAAGGCAGTTCGGGTGACACCTGTGTCCGACTTCAGGGCACCGCACAGACGGCCGTGCAGGGCACCCGCGGTCGGGCCGGAGGACAGTTCGGCGGCGAGGTGCCAGTAGCGGCCGATCAATGGGTCGGCGCCGTGGGTCAGCAGGCCGGCGAGACGGCGGCGGAAGCCGCGGCTGTCGCGGGTGCCGAGGGCGGAGGCGTAGGCGGCGACGAAGCAGTCGAGCGACTGCTCGGACGGCACTCCCGCCCCCGCCCTCAACACCGACCCCGTCCCCGCCAGTTCGTACGCCTCGGCCAGGCCCTCGTACAGCACGCTCGGCCGGTGCTCCACGTCCGCGAGGTGGAGGACGGGTGCCGAGGCGTAGGTGACGAGGGCGTGGAGGCGGGCGAAGGCCAGGACCTGGGCCGGGGTGGGCTCGTCCGGGGGGCGCGGTACGGCCGCGTCGACGACGGAGGCGGCGAGCCGCGCCGGCAGGCGTACGGGCAGGGTGCGCCGCCAGAAGCGGGCGAGGGCCGTCGTGTCGGGCGGCAGGGACATCCCGCCGAGCAGCCGCAGCCGCTCGGCCCGCTCCGCCGGGACGCCGTCCCGCACGAGCAGCAGCGCCGCCTCGCGCCAGCGCAGCGCGGCCAGTCGTCCCCGTACGTCCGCCAGGCGGTGGGTGACGACGTCCTCCAGCGCGTCGTCCTCGTCCAGGACGCGTCCGACGTCGGCGACCGGCAGGTCGAGCGCGCGCAGCGAGCGGATGAGCCGGAGCCGTTCCAGGGCGTCCGGACCGTAGCGCCGGTGACCGCCGCCGCTGCGGCGGGCCTCCGGCAGCAGTCCGCGGTCGGAGTAGAAGCGGACGGTCTTGACGGTGACGCCGGCCCGCTCGGCGAGGTCGCCGATGCTCCACGGTCCGCAGTCCTCGGCGGCGGCAGCCTCGGCGGCGGGGGCGGAGGTGGTCACGGTGCGGTCCAGGCCCATGCGCACCAGCGTACGGAGGGCCTGTCCTTGAACCTCCCCCTGGGGGAGTTCCTACGGTGCCGACGGCCACGCAGCACGGATGTGGCGCGTGGGGTCGGTGCGAGGCGAGGAGTGAGTGCGTGATGACGGCTTTCGTGTTGGTGTCGGGGCCCTTCACCGGGGGGTGGGTGTGGCGGGACGTGGTGGCGCGGCTGCGGGCGGCCGGGGCCGAGGCGTACGCCGTGACGCTCTCCGGCATGGAGCCCGGCAGCACCCTCGGGGCGGCGGACGTGGATCTCGATACCCATGTCGAGGACGTGGTGCGGGTGGTCGACGGCATCGTGGCGGCCGGGGCCGGTGAGGTGGTGCTCGTCGGGCACGACTACGGGATCCATCCGGTGCTCGGGGCCGTCGACCGGCGGCCGGATCGGTGCGGCCGGGTGGTGTATCTGGACGCGGGGATGCCGGCGGACGGTGATCCGGCGACGGCCTCGCTGCCGGAAGGGTCCGTCGCCGGGGCGGCCGGCGGGCTCGTGCCCGCCCCGGTGGGCGCGGAGTGGGAGCGCTGGGGCAGCACGGCGGGTCTGTCCGCCGAGGCCCTGGAGCGGCTCGACCGGCTGGCCGTGCCGCAGCCCGTGCGGACGCTCACCCAGCCGCTGCGGCTCACCGGCAACCCCTTCGACCGGCCGACGACGGGGGTGCTGTGCACGGCGAACGGTTCGGGGATCTCGATGGTCGAGATGCTGGTGGCGTCGGGACCGCCGCGGTTCCGGGTGCTGGCCGATCCGCGGGTCGGTTTCTTCGAACTCGGCACCGGTCACTGGCCGATGCTCTCCACGCCGGGCCCGCTGGCCGAGGTGCTGCTCCGGGCCGCGGCCGACGAGGGGACGCGGCTGTCCGTACCGGCGTCCGCCGGGGCACGGCCCGCCGACGCGGGGACCTTCCCGCTCGACGTACCGGAGCGGCCGCGGGAGCGCCGGGGCCGGGTCGACCTGCATCTTCCGGAGGCGGAAGGGCCGCGCCCCGCCGTGCTGTTCGTGCACGGCGGCCCGGTCTCACCGGACCAGCGGCCCACTCCGCGCGACTCCCCGACCCTCCTCGGGTACGGGCGTCACGTGGCCGGCCTGGGTGCGGTCGGCGCGACCCTGGACCACCGGCTGTACGGGCTCGCGGACTATCCGCGGGCGGCGGAGGACGTCACCGAGGCAGTGGAGCTGGTCCGTGCGGACCCCCGGGTCGACGGGGAGCGGATCGCGCTGTGGTTCTTCTCCGCCGGCGGTCTGCTCGCGGCGGACTGGCTGGCGGCGCCGCCGTCGTGGCTGCGGTGCGTGGCCCTGACCTACCCGGTCCTGGCGCCGCCGCCGGACTGGCGGGCGGTGCCCGCCCGCTTCGACCCGGTGCGGGCGGTGGGGGCGTCGAGCCCGCCGGTGGTGCTGACCCGGGTGGGCCTGGAGCACCCGGCCTTTGGGACGACGGTCGACGCCTTCCGTACCGCCGCCGATCGCGCGGGCGCGACCGTCGACCTCGTCGACCTCCCTCGTGCCCACCACGGCTTCGAGACGACGGAGCACACCGAGGAGACCCGAGCGGCGGTGGCTCGCGCGGCGCGTGCGGTGCTGCGGTACGTGGCGGGCCCGGCACAAGCGTGAGCGCGGGGACGGGCACGGATCCGACACAGGCATGAGTCGGGGACGGGCCTGGGCCGGGGACGGCAGGCGGAAGGGGCGGCACCGGTGGCCCTACGGCTCCGGCGCCGCCCCGCCCTACGGGGCGCTGGGTCGGGTCAGTTGACGAACACCACCGGGCTGCCGGTCTGGCTGGTGTCGCGCACCGGTCCGTACTTCGCGCTGAAGTAGCCGTTGGCCGGGCAGGTGCTGGGGCCGCTGTACTTGGTGAAGTGCTGGTTGGCGAAGGTGAGCGAGTTGTCGGTGTTGGAGGGGGTCGCCGTCAGGCTGCCGGCCCGGTAGACACAGGTCGTGACGCCGAGGATCGTGTTGATCTTCAGGGTGGTCTGGATCGGGCCCGCGGCCCCCGCGGAGACCGTGAGCGCTCCGCCGGAGGTGACGGCCGCGGCGAACGGCAGGTTGTTGACGGTGATGCTCTGGACGCCCGTGGCGCCGCTGATGTTGGTGGTGCAGTTGCTGAGGGTGTGGGCCGTGACCGTCTCCGTGGCCGTACCGGGCGCGGTCGGGTTGCTGTTCGCCGTGGCGGTGAACGCCGAGCTGTTGCAGGTGATGCCGCTGCTGCCGCCCTGGGTGGTGACGATCTTCGCCTGGGACCCGGAGGCCAGGGAGGCGGAGAGGACGTCACCGGAGGCGACCGCGGGGCCGGTCGGGCTTCCGGTGGTCAGGACGTTGCCGGCGGAGGCGGTCGCGGAGGCGGAGGCGGTCACCGCGAGCACGGCGGCGACGGCGGCACCGAAGGCCGCGGAGAGAACACGCTTGTCCATGGGGGTTCCTTTCGCACGATGGCGGAGGGTGGAAGAACGCGATGGTCGGCGTGGATGCGGTGCGCGCACGGGGGACGTACGCGCACAGGGGGAGTACGAGGGGGTGCGCCGTGGTGGGGATCACGCACCGGGCGGCACGCCGGACCCGGCCGCGGGGGACGGGGAGGCGGTGGCACGGAGGCGCGGTGACACGACGGCACCACGAGGGCGACGGCCGCCGCCGGAACGATCCGGCGCCACGGATCTCCGGCAGCGGTGTCGCGATACGGGGTGGAGCGTAATACTCGGTGTGCGGTGCGCGGCGGGGGCGCATCCCGTCCCACTGGGGTGCGGCTCCACCGGATCGCCCGGAGCACCGAGAGGAAAACCCACGAGGGTTGTAATCCTGTCGAGTATGTGACGTCAACAACCGCAGAAGGATGTGGCCGATGACGAGCGTTCGCGGTGCCGAGGAGGAACTGGTCCTGCCCGGGGCCCGTACGGGCCGCGAGCCCGAGCGCTCGCTGCGCCCCGGGCCGCGCCGGCTGACCCCCGAGCAGGTGGCCTCCCGGCAGCGGGAGCGGCTCCTGGACGGAGTGGCCCGCACGGTCGCGGCGAACGGCTACACGGGCGCGCGGATCAGCGACATCTGCCGCACCGCCGGGGTGACCCGCCCGGTCTTCTACGAGCTGTTCTCCGGCAAGGAGGACGCGGTGCTCGCCGCGTACCGGGGCGGTACGCAGACGGTGCTGCGGGCCATGCAGCGGGCGTACGACGAGGCCGGGGGCGCGGGCGACTGGCCGGTCGCGGTGCGGGCCGGGCTGCGGGTGCTGCTGGCGCTGCTCGCGCAGACGCCGGCCTTCGCCACGATGGTGGTGGAGATCGAGTCCATCGGGCCCGCGGGGCGCCGGGCGCGCACCGAACTTCTGGCCGGTTTTCGCCGGTTCTTCGCGGACGCTCCGCCGGGGCCGGCCGGGGTGGAGCGGGCGGAGCTGGTGGACACGGTGGTGGGGGCGGTGCACGCGGCGGTGCACCGGGCGGTGGACGAGGGCCGGTTCGCGGACGCGAGTGAGGGGTCCGATGGGCTTCCGGGGCTCCTGGACGTGCTGGTGCATGTCGTCGTGACGCCGTTCGCACGCCCCGAACGGGGCTGAACGGCCGGCGGAGCCGGCAGAGGACGATCGGCGGGGCGACGCTTGACCGAGTGCCTGAAAGATCGTCAACAGGCTTTTGTTACTGACTAGTTGACGCGAGTTATAACCGCGCGTACGGTCCGTTTCGGTTCCCTGCGGCACGGCCGCCTCCGCACGAGTCCGGGAAGACCCAGGTGGATGGGGGAACCGTCCGCGCCAGGACGTCGCCGCGCTCCGTTCCCTCATTCATGTCAGGAGCACCGCATGGCCCTGTCCGAAGGCACCACCGACCCCACTCCCCCGCCCTCGCCGGGCGAGGCGGAGCGACGCGGCGGGGTCCGCTACCGCCGCGCCGCCCTGATGGGCGTACCCGCGCTCCTCGCCGCGAGCACCCTGGTGGTGCTCACCGCCCAGGGCGCCCTGGCCGCCCAGTTCGCGATCTCCGGCCTGCCGTTCACCGTCACCGCCGACACCCTGGAGGGCACCGGCTTCGGGCAGTTCGGCGCGCTGGACAACATGGCCGAGGGCAGCCCCAACGCCGGGGACACCGGCGGCCAGGTGCTGGTCATCGTGACCGCGATCCGCGAGGCCAAGCTCACCAACCTGTGCCAGAGCGTGGAGCTCGGCGGCACCCATCTGCTGATCACGGCCGGCAACAAGGGCACCCCGGTCAAGGCATCCGGTCTGACCACCGACTCGACGGCGATGGCCGCCAAGGCGGCGGAGTTCGACAACATCGAGATCGGCGGGGACGCCAGCACCTTCGACAAGCCCCCGGTGAAGGGCCCGCTGGGGTCCTTCGGCCAGCAGGCCGACACCGTGAGCATCAAGAACGTGCGGCAGACCAACTACGCCACCACCGCGACCCGGTTCACGCTGCCCGATCTCCACATGGGCTTCAGCTCGAAGGGCTGCTGAGCGTGGCGCCGGGCACGGACGAGGCCGTCGCGGCTACCCCGGCGGCGGAGCGCCGGCGCCGGCACCCCTGGCGGGCCTTCCGGCGCTGGCGGCACCGCCGTCCGTTCGGGGCGGGCCTCGCGCTGGCGCTCGGCGGTGCGGAGATCCTGGTGACCCAGCGGGCGAGCGTGTCGGTGGTCCTCGCGGCCGGCGCGGACAGCCTGGCGGGCTATGTGCTGCCGATCATGATGATCGTCTGCGGTGTGCTCATCGTGGCCAACCCCCGCCAGCGGCTGTTCTATTCGGTGATCGGTGTGCTGGCGTCGCTCGCGACCTGGGTGACGTCCAACCTCGGCGGCTTCTTCGTCGGGATGCTGCTCGGTCTGGTGGGCAGCTCGCTGGCCTTCGGCTGGCTGCCCGACCGGCCCCGGCGCCGCCGATGGCCGCGGCGGGGCCGCCGTACCGGTGAGGCCGGCTAGCCGGCCTCACCGGGGACGCGACTCACCCTCACGGGGCGGCCGGAGCCCATGTCCTACCCACTTTTTTGTGGGTACTTGTGAGGCGACGGCCGCCGGGAGAGCCTGGTGACAGCCGAACGAAAGGAGATCGACGAGGCGACAGGAACCTCAGGACACGGCGCGTTCCGCTTCCGCTTGCGCGACGAGCCGGTCCAGCCGGCGGTGGCCCCACTCCGACAGCGGAGCCAGCGCCTCGGAGAGCTCGCGGCCCTCGTCGGTCAGCGAGTAGACGGTCTTCGGCGGCAGCACGTCGTACACCTCGCGGTGCACGAGACCGTCCTCCTCCATCTCCCGCAGCGCCTGGGTCAGCACCTTCTCGCTGATCTCCGGCACCCTCCGGCGCAGTTCGCCGGGCCGGTGCGGGCCGGATTCGAGCAGCCAGAGCAGCAGCGTCTTCCACTTGCCGTCGATCACCGCGACGGCGGCGGTCACGCCGCACACGTTCGTCTGCCTGGTCCGCATGCGCGCCATCGTCCTCGTCCTTCTCTTTCGCCTGTTCGGCGTCTCCGCTTTCCTGCCTTCCGTTATAAGGGAGTTCCGTCATGTCTTCTTCCCCTCAGCCCACGCCGGAGCGGTCCGTCACCGTGATCGGACTCGGCCCCATGGGCCGGGCGCTGGCCGGCGCGTTCCTGGCCGCCGGTGTGCGCACCACCGTGTGGAACCGCACGCCGGGCCGTGACCGCGAGCTGGTCGAGCGGGGCGCGACCGGGGCGGCGAGCGCCGCCGAGGCGGTGGCGGCGAGCCCGCTGACCGTGGTCTGCCTGGTCAACTACGACGCCACGGACGCCGTGCTGCGCCAGGAGGAGGTCACGGCCGCGCTCAAGGGGCGCACCCTGGTGAACCTGAGCGCCGACATCCCGGAGCGGGCCCGGGACACCGGGCGGTGGGCCGCCGACCACGGCATCGCCTATCTCGACGGCGCCATCATGACGCCGACGCCGACCATCGGCACGCCCGCGGCCGTGTTCCTGCACAGCGGTCCGGCGGACCTCTACGCGGAACACCGCGCGGTGCTCGACGCCTTGGGCGGCACCCACACCCACCTCGGGGAGGACGTCGGCCGCGCGGCGGCGTACGACATCGCGCTGCTCGACATCTTCTGGACCGCGATGACGGGCTACGCCCACGCGCTCGCCCTGGCCGGCGCGGAAGGCGTCTCGCCGCGCGAGCTGGCCCCCTTGGCGCAGGGCATCGGAGCGATCCTGCCCCCGCTGTTCCAGGAGCTGGCCGAGGACGTGGAGAGCGGCACCTTCTCCGGCGAGGGCAACCCGCTCACCTCGGCGGTGTCCACGATGACCCATGTCGTCCACGCCTCCGAGGCCCACGGCATCGACGCGGGCGTGATGCGGGCCGCCGAGGCCATCGCCCGCCGCACGGTGGCGCTCGGCCACGGCACGGACGGCTTCTCCCGCATCGCCGAGGTCCTCGGCCGCCGGTGATCCCGCCCCGGGGGGCGGGAGGTGGGCGGCCCCGGGCAGGGGCGGTCGCGAGGACCGCGCGTCCGGGGCCACATACCGCCCCTGTGCTCCCACGCACGCCGGCTGCCGAGGCCCGGCGGATGGTGGCGCGGCGGGGGCGGCCCGCCCGGGCCGGCCGTCAGAGGCGGCGCAGGGCTCCGTCCGCCCGGAGGTGCGCGAGGGTGGGGTAGCCGTCGACGGCCATGACGAGGTCGGCCTCGGCGAGCAGGGAGCGCAGGACGTGGACGATGCCGGCCGTGCCGTCGAGGGCGAGGCCGTAGGCGTAGGGGCGGCCGACGGCGACGGCGGTGGCGCCGAGGGCGAGGGCCTTGACGGCGTCGGCGCCGCTGCGAACGCCCGAGTCGAAGAGGACCGGGAGTCCGTCGGCGGCCGCCACGACGTCCGGCAGGGCGTCGAGGGCGGGCAGTCCGCCGTTGGCCTGGCGCCCGCCGTGGTTGGAGCAGTAGATCCCGTCGACTCCGCCGTCCCTGGCCCGGCGGACGTCCTCGGGGTGGCAGAGGCCCTTGAGGATCAGCGGCAGATCGGTGAGGGAGCGCAGCCACGGCAGGTCGTCCCAGGTCAGCGGGTGACCGAAGATGCCGGTCCACTCCAGGACGGCGGCCTGGGGATCCTCCTCGGGCGCCTTGGCCAGCCGGGCCCGGAAGACCGGGTCTGAGGTGTAGTTGGCGAGGCAGTGGCCGCGAAGCTGGGGGAAGTTGCCGGTGGCGAGGTCACGGGGACGCCAGCCGGTCACCCAGGTGTCGAGCGTGACGACGATGCCGCGGAATCCGGCCGCCTCGGCGCGGTGCACGAGGCTCTCGGCGAGGGCGCGGTCGGTCGGGGTGTAGAGCTGGAAGAAGCCCGGGGTGTCACCACAGGCCGCGGCGACGTCCTCCAGCGGGTCCACGCTCAGGGTGGAGGCGATCATCGGCACACCGGTCGCGGCCGAGGCGCGGGCGGTGGCGAGGTCGCCGTGCCCGTCCTGGGCGCAGATGCCTATGACGCCGACGGGTGCCATGAGCAGCGGGGTGGACAGCGGGATCCCGAACAGGTCGACGGACAGGTCGCGCCGGGCGGCGCCGACCATCATCCGGGGCACCAGGCCCCAGCGGTGGAACGCCTCCACGTTGGCGCGCTGGGTGTGTTCGTCGCCCGCGCCTCCGGCGACGTACGACCAGACGGAGGGCGGGAGCGCGGCCTCGGCGCGCCGCTCCAGTTCGGTGAAGGTCATGGGCAGTTTCGGCAGCGTGCCGAAGAGTCCGCCCAGGTAGATCTCGTTCTGATAGTCGCCGAACCGCTCGTTCGCCATGCCGTGGTCCCCTTCCGCCGGTCTCCCCGTGTCGCCGGTCCTCGCCGCGGGGGGACGTTACCGCCCGGTACCCGCGGGTGGCCATGGCCCGGGACGGCGGGCCGTGACGGATCGCGGAAGGTCAGGCGGCGACGGCCGCGAGGTCCTGGCGGACGACGATCGCGTTGAGACGGAGGGCGAACGGGGCGGTGTCGGTCATCCGCAGCGCGCCGACCCGGGCCTTGTCGAGGCCGATGGTGACGTCGATGCAGAAGGCGATGGCGTACAGGTAGGCGCCGGTCTCCTCGTCCTGCAGGGCGAAGAACAGGTCGCGGTAGTAGCGGGTGCGGTCGGGGCCCTCCTCGTAGTAGGAGAGGCCGGGCATGCCCTCCTGTTCGGCGAGGCCGGTGAAGGCGCTCACGAGTTCGCGCTCGATGGTGTCCCAGAAGGACGCCTCCGCCGACTCGGGCGGCAGGGCCTGGCGTACGGCCTCCTTGAGGGAGAGCACCATCACCAGGACGGGGGCCTCCTCCTGGAGGCCCCAGCCGCGGACCATCCGGACGATGTCGCTGTCGGGGATCGCCGCGGCGGCGTCGCGGATGTGGTCGAAGTCGAAGTTCACGGTCGCGGGGGCGATGGCCTCCTGGAAGGCGCGGCCGAGGGCCTCCGCCTGGGCGAGGTGGGCGGGGCCGACCTCGATGACCGTCTTGAAACTGGCGGCCAAGACTCCTCCTTAAACATTCTGTTGATCAAGGGGGCGACAGTATGCCCCAGCGGCCGGGAGGCGCGAGCGGCGGGTCAGCCGATCGGTTGACCCGGGGCCGGTGGGAGCGGACGGACCATGGGATACGGGGGCGGGCCGCCTTCCGGTGCGCTCCCCCACCTCCGCCCGTCCGCCCGTGCCCTCTGGGAGCTCCGCCCGTGAACCGATCCCGCGCCCTCGCCGTGCTGGCCGCCTCCGTCGCCCTGCTCGCGGGCTGCGGCGCCCAGGGCGGCCCCGCGCCCGCCCCGTCGGCCGGGAGCCGCCCGGCGACGGCCGCCCCGCCCGCGGCGAACGCGGCGCCCTCGCCGTCGGGCCGCACGCCCGAGGGCACGCTGCTGGTCGCCGACTTCGGCTCCGACACCGTCACCTTCGTGGACCCGGCCCGGGGCCCGTTCGCCTCCGTCGAGGTGGGCACCGCACCGTACGGCCTGGTCGTCGGCGCCGACGGACGCGCCTGGGTGGCGACGGCCGAGGGGGTGGCCGTCGTGGACACCGCGACCCGTACGCGGCTCGCGCTCGTGCCGTACCGGACCGCGTCGGGTCCCGTGACGGACGGCGAGTACCGGGGCGGCGGCATGGGCATCGCGCTGTCCCCCGACGGCCGCCGGGTCTACGTCGGCGTCAACGTGCCCGGCGGCAACGGCGCGCTGGAGGTCGTCGACACCGCGTCCCTGAAGGTCACCGGCCGGGTGCCGGTCGGCCGGCGCCCCTTCGACGTGGACGTCTCGCGCGACGGCTCGGAGGTGTACGCGACGAACCACGACTCCTTCGACGTGACCGTCGTCCGGGCCGACACGCTGCGGACCCGTCGGATCGAGGTGGCCCCGTACGGCACGGAGGGCGGGCTCGGCTCCTGGCTGAAGCCCCACTACGCGGCCGTACGGCCCTCGGACGGGCGGCTCCTGCTGCCCTTCGAGGGCGAGCGGCTCGTGGTGGTCGATCCGCGCACCGGCCGCTCGGAGATCCGGCCGATGACGGCGAACACCCACCAGCACGGCGTGACGGTCACCCCCGACGGCACCCTCCTGACCGTCGGCACCGGCCCCATCGATCCCGACACCGACCGAGGGCCCTCGCTCACGGTCCGCGCGCCGGACGGCTCCGAGCGGGTGTACCCGCTGGACGGTCCGCACGAGGACGTCGCCGTGTCCGCGGACGGCCGCACCGCCTACGTCACGGGCGGCTTCACCCGCGACGGGTATTGGGACGGTCTGACGGTCGTGGATCTGACGGACGGTTCCGCGCGGCGCCTGCCGGCGGGGTCCCGCCCGCTGGGCATCGCGGTCCTGTGAGGCGGCCGGCCGGCGCGAGGTCCGGCCTGTGCGGGGTCCGGCCGTGACGGCTCCGCCCCGCGAACGGCGGATCGGCTCCATGGTGTTGGCTGGGAGGCGTCACCGACCCGGCACGAGGAGATCCGCCATGACCGTCCCCGCCCACCGCAACGCCCAGCCGCCCGACGCCCAGGCTTCCCTGGGCGCGGGCGTGGTCGTGACCGACGAAGCCGGACGGGTGCTGCTCGGTCTGCACCGTTCGGGCGTCTGGGAGCTGCCCGGCGGCAAGGTGGAGCCGGGCGAGTCGATCGAGCAGGCTGCGGTGCGTGAACTCGCGGAGGAGACCACGCTCGTGGCCTCGCCGGCCGACGTCTCCGTGATCGGGCTGATCCTCGACACGGCGACCTCGGCCGCGCTCACCCGGATGACCGCGGCGACGGTCGTCCACGCCCACACGGGAACGCCCGCCGTGGCCGAGCCGGACAAGATCGACCGCTGGGAGTGGTTCCCGCCCGACCGACTGCCGGAGTCCCTCTTCCTCCCCTCGGCCCAGGCCCTGGGCTTCTGGGTCCCCGGACTGCCCCTGCCGAAGGGCCCGTTCCACCGGTACGCGATGGAGCCGCGCCCAGCCGGCGTCCGAGGCCGAGAGCAGGGACAGGGACAGGGACGGAGGCAGGGCCGGGAGCAGGGTCAGGGTCCGACGTACTCGTAGACCCCGCCGTGCGGGTGCCGCAGCACCGCACGGTGTCCGTTCGGCGTCGGCGCGGCCGGTACGACCACCTCGGCTCCGGCCGCCACGGCCTCCGCGACCGTCTCGGACACGTCCGCGACCGTCAGCGTGGCGGCCACCCGGGCCACCTGCGCCACGGCCTCGTCCGAGCCGCTGAACAGCAGGAAGGGTCCGACACTCGCCAGGTCGACCCCGGCGTGGGCGAAGCGGTGCGCGGGAGCGCCGGTCAGCTTCTCGTAGAAGGGCACGGCCGCGTCGAGGTCGTCCACGCGCTGCCGCGCCACCACGGTTCCTATGGGCATGTGCGTGATCATCTCATCGTGTCGCGGCGGCCAGGAAGAGCGGCAGGGCCAGGAAGAGGCGGTCCGTCTCGGCCCTGCGGCGCTGCTCGGCGAGCCAGTCCCTGACCTCGGCCGAGCCGAACGCGCCCGTGGCACGCGCCGCCTCGGCGATGCCGGTGATCAGCGGAAGCATCTCGGTGCCGGTGTGCACGTCCGTCCTGACCTCGACGGTGACGTCCGTGAAGCCGGCGTCGAGGAGGAGCCCGCGGTAGGCGCGGGCGGCACGCGGGGACGGGACGCGGTCGGCGCGGGCGTGGACGAGCCGCCGGGTCAGTCGCGGCGCGTCGGAGTCGAGGACGAGGGTGTCCCAGTCCTGGCCGACGAGCACGATCCGGCCACCGGGCCGGAGCACCCGGTGCGCCTCGGCGGCGGCGCGGGCCGGGTTCTCGAGGGCGTGGTAGACCTTGTCGGCCCGGTAGCCGTCCAGGCTGCCGTCGGCGTACGGGAGTTCGGCAGCGGCCGCGCGCAGGAAGGGCGGCCCCGGGTGGCGGGCGCGGGCGAGCGCGAGGGCCTCCGGGTCGATGTCGGCTCCCTCCGCCCGTACGCCCCGCGCGGCCAGCTCGGACACGGCCCGCCCGGTCCCGCAGCCGACGTCGAGGACCCGGGCGCCGGGGGCGGCGGCGAGGAGCTCGTAGGTGTCGGCGCGGAGCCGTCGCGCCGACGGAAGGTCGTCGAAGCGGTCGAGCAGGGCGAGAAGACGGGTGGTCGGGCTGGGGTGCGGCTGGGCCGCCGACGGCATGGACATGCGCCCCACGCTGCCGTTTCATGTCGACATGAAGTCAAGCGAACAGCCGGACACCGAGCGGCCGTTGACCATCGGCGCGCTGGCCGGCCGCTTCGGACTCGCGACGCATGTGCTGCGGCACTGGGAGAGCGTGGGTCTGCTGAACCCGGCACGGGACGCGGCGGGCCGGCGGGTGTACGGGGCGGCGGACGCGGTCCGGACGGCGATGATCCTGCGGGCGAAGGAGGCGGGGCTCTCGCTGGAGGCGATCCGTACGGTGCTCACGCCGCCGGCAGAGGCGGGAGAACCCGCACAGCCCGCACAAGCCGCAGACGCCGCAAACGCCGGAGCGCCCTCAGAACCCGGAGCATCCGGAGATCCCGCGGAGCTCGCCGGTCCCAGCCGCTCGGGCGACCCCGGCGCTCCCGCCGGCTCCTCCCGTCGGCGCGAGGTGCTGCTGCGGCGGGCGGTGGTGCTGCGGGGCGACATCGCCCGGGCGCGGGCCCAGTTGGAGCTGGTCGAGTGCGCGCTGGAGTGCCCGTACACCGACCCGGCCGACTGCCCGCACTTCCGCCGGGCGGTCGCCGGCGCCCTGGCACGGCCGGGCGGCCGCTGTCATCATGCCGACGGGGGGATGCGCGATGGGGCGGTCGGACCGGGTGAACGTACCTCCGCCGGACGAGACGGCGACACGGGCGGCGCGGGAGGCAGGACTCGGGGTCTATCTGCGGGGGTTCCGCGCCCGGCACGAGGCTGAGGAACGGCCGTCACGCCGACGGCCCTTCACGCCCTTCCTGGTCCTGCTGCTCGCGGGCGCGGCCCTCGTGCTGCCGGCCCTGGCGACGCGTCTGGTGGGGCCCGGTCTCGGCGTACCCCTGTTACTGCTGCCGTTCGGGGCCCTGGGCTGGTTCCTGTGGCGGTCGTTCCGGGCGCCGGCGGCGCCGCTGCGGCCCGGGGAGTACGTGTACCTGTACGAGCGGGGTCTGGTCTGCCCGGGCGAGGGCGGCACCGCGCGGGCCGTGCCCTGGCGGTCGGTCACGGCGATGCACCAGGACGTCACGCGGACGTACGTCAACGGCGGTTACACGGGCACGCACTACGCGTACCGGCTGCGCACCGGCGCGCGGCAGGGCGTGACGGTCGGCGGCTTCCTCGACGAGGAGACGGTGCCGCGGCCGAGCGATCCGCAGATCCGCGAGCTGGCGCAGATCGTCCTCGACGAGACGCTGCGCCGGGCGATGGCGCCGGCGGTGGCGGCCCTGGAGGACGGTGAGCGGGTCGAGTTCGGCGAGGTGGCGCTGCACGCGGAGGGCATCGGGCTGCCCTCGGGGACGGCGCCGTGGGAGCGGGTGCGGCGGTTCGAGTGGCGCGGCGACGGTCTGGTCGTGGTGCGGACGGCGGGGGCCGGCCGGTGGGCGCGCGAGGCGAAGGAGATCCCCGACTTCCCGGTCTTCTGGGCCCTGGTGAAGGAACTGTTCCCGCACGCGCGCGAGTTCCGCCGCTGAGTGGCCGGATCCGGTGTCACCCGAAGGTGTGTCTGGCGGACTCCCGCTGTCGTTGGGACATTGAGGGGAGCTCCGGGGGCGTCCCCGGGGCGTAGGGGAGCCGGGTGGGGCCGGGGAGTCCCGGGGAGTGCGGGGGGATCTGTGACGTGTCGACGGACGCGGCCGCGTACGGTCGTGGCCCTGCTGCTGGCCTGGTGCGCGGTGGCGCTGGGGCTCGCGCCGGGTGCGGCGGGGGCGGAGACCTGGCGGGAGCTGGCGCCGGGGGTGGCGTACCGCAGCTTCGAGACGACGGCGGCGGCGGGGAAGGTGCGGGTGCATCTGGTCTCCGTCGACCTGCGCCGCCAAGGCGTCGAGGTCGGTCTGCTGCATTCGGGCGTCGTGGCGGCGCGGGCGCCGCTCTCCCGGCTCGCGGACGCGCGCGGGGCGGTCGCCGGGATCAACGGGGACTTCTTCCATCTCTCGGAGGCGCAGCACCCGGGCGTGGAGGCGACGGGTGCGCCGGTCGGGCCGGCCGTCGCCGACGGGCGGGAGCTGAAGGCTGCGGTGCCGCGCGGTCAGCGGTTCGGGCCGGCGCTGCCGCCGGGGACGGGGACGCGCGAGGTGTTCGGGGTGGGGACGGACCACCGGGCGCGGATGGGCCGGCTGGTCCTGGACGGTGCGGTCGACGCCCCGGAGGGCTCGTTCCCGCTGGGCGGGCTCAATCAGTACGCGCTGCCCGTCGGGTCCGTCGGCGTGTTCACCGCCGCGTGGGGCGGCGCCTCGCGGATGCGCGCGGTGTGCGGGACGGACACCGACCGCGCGGCGCCGTGCAGCAAGGAGACGTACGAGGTGTCGGTGCGCGGCGGCCGGGTGGTGGCGGTGGCGGACAGCCCGGGGCGCGGTGCGGTGGCGGCGGACACCGAGGTCCTGGTGGGGCGGGAGGAAGGGGCCCGGCGGTTGCGGGCCCTGGCGGTGGGCGACCGGGTGAAGGTGCGCCACCGGCTGGTCGCGGAGGGCTCCCCCGTGCCGTACCGCTTCGCTCTCGGCGGCCATCCCCTGCTGCGTGACGGCGCGCCGCTGGCCGGTCTGGACAAGGTCACTCCGGCGGTGCGGACGGCGGCGGGGATCAAGGACGACGGGCGGGGGGTGCTGCTGTTGGCGCTGGACGGCTCGCCGGGCCTCGGGCGGGGGATGACCCTGGCCGAGGTCGCGGCGCTGCTCGCGGAGACGGGGGCGCGGGACGGTTTCAATCTGGACGGCGGGGGCTCCTCGACGCTGGTCGCCCGGGCGGCGGGCGAGGCGTCGGTGACGGTGCGCAACCATCCGAGCGGGGGTGTCGAGCGGGCCGTGCCGAACGGTGTCGGGGTCTTCGCGCGCGGCTGAACGGAGACGGGGACCCACCGCACGGGACGCCGGACCGGACGCCGGACGGGACCCGGGCGGGACGCCGGCGGAGGGACCCGGGCGGGTGGTCACGGTGGGTCACCGAGCGGAGTGGGCCGGTCGTGGCTAGCGTGGCCGGTGAGACAGAGACGTCATCGATCGGAAGCGAGTACGTCATGCCCTCACGACCTGAAGGCACCCCGGTCTGGACCGACGCGATGTTCACGGACATCGAGGGCGCGAAGTCGTTCTACGGCGACGTGCTCGGCTGGACCTTCGGCGAGTCCTCCTCGGAGTACGGCAACTACACCCAGGCATACAAGAACGGCAAGGCGGTCGCGGCGGTGGTGCCGCCGATGCCCGGCCAGGACGGCGAGCCCAAGTCGGCCTGGTGTCTCTACTTCGCCTCCCCCGACGTCGCCGCCACGGCCGAGAAGATCAGGGCGGCGGGCGGCGCGGTCCTGATGGAGCCCATGCAGGTGGGCGACTTCGGCTCCATGTGCCTCGGGCAGGACCCGACGGGCGTCGTGTTCGGCGTGTGGCAGGCCGGCGTCCACGAGGGCTTCGAGCTCGAGGGCGAGGCGGGCAGCTATGTGTGGGCGGAGGTGTTCACCCGCGAGCCCGCGAAGGCCGACGACTTCTTCACCACCGTCTTCGGCTTCCGCTCGAAGAAGATCAAGGACGAGCAGATGGACTACCGGGTCTTCGACCTCGGTGCCGATCCGGTGCTCGGCCGGATGGTGATGACGCCGGACGACTTCCCGGCCGACATCCCGGCGTACATCCAGATCTACTTCGCCGTCGACAACTGCGACAAGGCGGTCGAGGCGGCCCAGCGGGCCGGCGGCCGGAAGGTGTTCGGGCCGATGGACAGCCCGTTCGGGCGGTTCGCGGCGCTCCTGGACCCGCAGGGCGCGGCGTTCGCCGTGATCGACGTGCGGACGACGGTCGGCGAGATGCCCGAGATGGAGTGACCTGCGGCCGACCGCCGGTCTGTCACCGCGGACGCCGATGCCCGGGACCACGGGGTTCCGGGCATCGGCACGGCGTGCGCCGGCCGGCCGGTCAGGCGGCCGGTCAGGCGCCGTCGCGGACGGAGACGATGCCGTTGAAGACGCCGACGTACGCGGTGCCGTCCGGGCCCAGGGTGATCGGCGCCCAGTTGTTGTCGTAGGCGGGGCCGGTGCCGGTGAGCCGTGACCAGAGCTTCCTTCCGGTGCGGAAGTCGACGGCCGTCAGGTACCAGGCGTCGACGCCGAGGGCGTGGGGCCGCTTCTCGTAGAAGTAGAGCAGGCCGTTGGCGGTGGAGAGCTTGGGCACGGTGGACGGGGAGCGGACGTCGCTCTCCCAGACGGTGTCGCAGCCGCTGCCGTCGGGGCGGACGTCGACGCGGGTGACGCCGCCGACGACGCCGCGGCCGAAGGTGAGCGAGGTGGGGTTCTCGTAGCCGTAGTTGTTCTCGACGACGAGGTTGTTGCCCCAGGCGATCAGGGAGTTGTCGGTGGTGGAGGCGCCGGGGCCGAAGACCGGGACCCGGCAGACGAGGCGGTCGGCGTCGGCGACGTCCGTGCCGCGCCGGTAGACGAGGACGTTCATGCGGTCGTCGGCGTTGTCGGTGATGGCGACGTAGCGGGCGCCGCCCTGGCCGAAGAGGTCGGGAGTGGTGCCGGAGCCCTGGTTCACGGAGCCGGGCTTGGTGCCGGTGCCCCGGTCGTAGGTCTGCCGCCACTGGACGCGCGGGGTGCCGTCGGCGTCGGCGCGGAAGCTGTAGAGGGCGTGGTCGGAGACGATGGAGACGCCGTCCTCGGCGACGGAGAAGGAGTTCTGGATCTCCTCGCCGTCCAGCCGCACCATGCGCAAGGTGCCGGTGGCGGGATCCAGGGTGCCGACGCGGCCAAGGCGGGTGACCCACCAGAAGCGGCCGTCCCAGTCGGGCATGACGGAGGTGACGGGGTCGCAGACGCCGCTGGGGAAGAGATCGGTCCAGCTCACGCAGTCGTGCGGGACGAGGGAGGTCAGGTCCCAGTCGTCCTCGACGACGAACTCCCAGGCGCCGTCCGGCTTCTGGCGGTGTGCGATGCGCAGGATGTGCTGGCGGGAGTCGGCGAGGACGACCCGGTCGCGGTCGTCGAGAAAGAAGTAGGCGCCGCCGGAGGTGTCCTTGAAGATCTTCTCGAAGTCGAGCCGGGTGACGGCCTCGACGGTGGAGGAGCGCTGCGGCAGCCGGTGCTCGGCGAGGGTGTCCAGGGAGCGCGGGTCGAGCAGCTTGAGCAGGAAGCCGGTGAAGGTGCCGCAGACGGTCACGAGCCGCCCGCCGGCGTCGAAGGTGACGGTGGCGCACTCGCCGCCGAGCGCGGCGATCCGCTCGCTGTCGACGCGCGGGTCCCGGCCGAGCGGCGCGGGGTAGGGGTGGGTGCCGCTGCCGGCGGCGTCGGCGTGCATGCCGCTGCGCCCGTTGGGGGCGAGGTACGGGTGCTGGGGCGGGGCCTCGCCGGCCAGGGGGCGGGCGGTGGCGGGTGCGCCGATGTAGTGCTCGACGAGGCGGTGGCCGGGGGCGAGGGGTATCTCGTCGGCGTGGGCGAGGGGGGCGGCGAGCGCGAGGACGGTCGCGCCCACGGCGGCGGTCAGCGCGAGGGCGCGGGCTCGCAGCGCCCGCGCGGCGCGCGGTCGCCGGGCCGGGGCTCGCGGGGTCGGGGGTCGGGTGGTCACTGGGCTCCTCGGGTCCGTGCGTACGAAGGTCGCGCCGGCGGCCGACGGTAGGCCCGAGGATGGGGGAAGTACAGGGAAATGCCCCGCGTTTCATGGGCACTTCACTGGGGTGAAACGCTCAGGGCTTGAGGCTGGAGACCACGTTGGCGGTGGCGGCCACACCGTTCTGGATCGTGGGCGCCATGCTGGTGCTCGCCAGGAAGAAGCCGAGCAGGGCGCAGACGATCGCGTGCGAGAACTTGAGGCCGCCGCTGCGGAGAAAGATCACGGCCAGGATCAGCAGAAGCAGTACCACGGAGACGGAAATGGCCATCACGCTCACCCTCCTTGCGCCGCACCGGAATTGCGGCGTTCGGCGGACAGTGTGACGTAAGGGACGATCCGGACGGCGGTATGGCGTGGCGGCCATCCGGGTGACATTCCGGTCGCGGCCGTTCCTCAGGGTCTGGCCAAGGCTTCCGCGATGCTCGGGTGGCGGACCGCTTCGAGCTCCTCGTCGGCGAGGAGGGCGGCGATCAGCCGCGCGCTGCCGAAGACCTCGGTGGCGCACAGGTCCCAGTCGGTGAGCACGAACCAACTTCCGTCGACCGCCCACCAGTTGGCGGGGAAGTTCGCCGACAGGGTGGCGTGGTGCGCGGGGGCGTCGGCGAGCCGTCCGAGGCGGGCCGGGAGCGGCCCGTCGGCCCGTTCGATGCCGGCGTGGACGGCGTGACAGGGGGTGTCGGGTCCGGCGGCGCTGTGCTGGGCGAGGAGTTCGACGAGCCGTACGAGGGTCTCGTGGTCGATCTCGCCGTCCGACGGGCCGTCGTGCTCGTCCGTGCCGGGGATGCCCTCGAAGAGCAGGTACGAGGGCGGGTGCGGCCAGTCCTCCAGGCGCCGTCCGGCCGCCGCCAGGATCTCGCGCCAGCGCAGCCGGCGGCCGTCGGCGTCGCGGACGGTGTGCAGGATCCAGCAGCGGTCCTCGAAGCCGTCGGCCGGCTCGTGCCCGAGCTCGGCGTCCGCCCGGTCCAGGACGGGCCGGAGTCCGCCGAGGGGGTGGTCGTCGGGCAGCGGCACCCAGGGGCTCGTCATGCCGCGGTCTCTCCCGGGCGTCCGGCGGCCAGGCAGTCGGCCCATTCGACCGTACGGTCGCACCAGCGTTCCAGGAGCACCCGGTCGTGGCCGACGGCGAGCAGACCGGCCCCGGTCTCGGCGCGATAGGTCTCGACGGCCGCGACGAGGGCGGCGGTCGTCGAGGCGTCGAGCATGGCGGTCATCTCGTCGCAGATCAGCCAGCGGGGCCGCAGCACCAGGGCGCGGGCCAGGCAGGCGCGCTGCAACTGGCCGTCGCTGACCTCGTGCGGGCGGCGGCCGAGGAGGTCGGCGGTGAGGCCGACGGCCGGGACGAGGGCGGCGAGCCGGTCCGGGACCTCGTCGCGGCGGCCGGTCGCGCGCAGCGGCTCGGCGATCAGGTCGGCCAGCCGCAGCCGGGGGTCGGCGGCCAGGCGCGGCTGCTGGAAGACGACGCCGATGGCGGTGCGCAGGGCGCGCGGGGCGCGGTGGCGCCAGGCCCGGATCTCGGTGCCGTCGAGGACGACCCGGCCGGCGTCGGGGCGGTGCAGCAGGGCGGCGACCCGGGCGAGGGTGGACTTGCCGCAGCCGCTGGGGCCGAGCAGGCCGACGGCCTCGCCGGGGGCGACGGCGAGGTGCGCGCCGCGCAGGACGGGCCGGCGCCGGTCGTAGCCGGCGGTGACGTCGGTCAGTTCAAGCACGGGACGCTCCGTCGGGGTGGTGGCAGGCGACGCCGGCGAGGAGGTCGGGACGGGTGGCGCAGGCCCCGCTCGCCACGGCGCAGCGCGGGGCGAAGGCGCAGCCGTCGGGCAGGTTCGACAGTTCGGGCGGCAGTCCGGGGATCGGGGTGAACGTGCGCTCCGGGAGGGCGTCGAGCAGTCCCCTGGCGTACGGGTGCCGGGGACCGGGCTCGCCGAAGAAGCGGTCGGCGGGCGCGATCTCGACGATCCGTCCCGCGTACATGACGGCCACCCGGTCGGCCACCCGCCGGGCCGCGGCCAGGTCGTGGGTGATGAGCAGCAGGGCCTTGCCCTGGTCGGCGTGGCGGCGCAGCTCGTCGGCGGTGCGGTCGACGAGCTCGCGGTCGAGGCCGGTGGTGGGCTCGTCGGCGAGCAGCAGCGGCGCGTCCCCGATGAGGGCGAGCGCGGTGGCCGCCCGCTGGGCGAGGCCGCCGGACAGCTCGTGCGGATACCGGTCGAGGTGCCCGGCCGGGAACGCGGCCCGCTCGGCCGCGGCCTCCGCGGCCGCCCGCCGTTCCCGCCGCGGCGTGTCGGTGAGCGCCCGGACGGTCTCCTCCAACTGCGCCCGCACGGTCCGCACCGGCGTGAGATGCGCCGCGGGACTCTGCGGCACGAGCCCGATCCGCCGCCCGCGTACGGTGCGGGCGAGCGTCCGCTCGTCGGCGGCGAGCAGATCGACCACGCCCGGCTCCCCCGCGCCCTCAGGGCCGCCGTGCGCCCCGGTACCGGCGATGCCCTCGCCGCCCCGGGAGGCCGACGCTCCCCCGCCGTACGAGCCCGTCCTGCCACCCCGCGCGCGGGCGCGGCCCCCGCCGTCGCCCGCGTGCGCTGCGGCGTCGCCGGACAGGCCCGCGCCGTACGCGTCCCCCGAGTCCGCCTCGGCGGAGTCCCGATGCGCGCCCCGACCCGGGCCGCCGGTCAGGAGGGCCGTGCCCTCCGTCTCCGCGTTCGCGGGGAGGAGGCCGAGGAGGGCGGAGGCGAGGACGGACTTGCCGCAGCCGCTCTCGCCGACGAGGGCGAGGCATTCGCCGGGGGCGAGGTCGAAGGAGGCGTCGGTGACGGCGGCGACGGTCCGGCCGCCGCGGAGGCGGAAGCGGACGGTGAGGCCGCGGACGCTGAGCAGGGCGTCGCCGGCGCGTTCGGCGGTGACGGCCTGGAGGGCCCGCAGGACCTGCTCGTTCGCGGCGTTCACAGCATCAGCTCCGATCGGCGGCGGGGGTTCAGGCGGTCGCGCCAGACTCCGGCGAGGCCGGCGACGGCGAGGGTCGGCACGATGAGGAAGAGGCCGGGGAAGAGCGTCGGCCACCAGTCGCCGGCGAGCAGCGAGGAGCGGGCGCTCTGGACGAGGTTGCCGAGGCTGGCCTGGTGGCTGGGCAGGCCGAGGCCGAGGAAGGAGAGCGCCGACTCGTGCCACATGGCGTGCGGCACCATGAGGACGGCGGCGAGACCGGCCTGCGGCAGGACGGCGGGCAGCAGGTGCCGCACCGCGATCCGCCACCGGGACGCACCGCCGGAGATCGCCGCGTCGACGAAGGGGCGGGAGCGCAGCGAGAGGACCTCGGAGCGGACGATCCGGGCGGTGGAGAGCCAGTGGGTGAGCGCCACGGAGACGATCACCGGCCAGACGCCCGGCCGGAACATGGCGACGATGAAGATGCCCATCAGCAGGTGCGGCACGGACGCGAAGCCGTCGACGATCCGCATGACGAACCGGTCGGTGCGGCCGCCGAGCGCTCCGGCCGCGGCGCCGACGGCCGTGCCGATGACGGTGGCGACGAGCGCCGCGACCAGGCCGACGAGCAGCGAGATCCGCAGGCCGTAGACGCAGCGCAGCAGCAGGTCGCGGCCGACGTCGTCGGTGCCGAAGGGGTGGTCCCAGGACGGCGGAAGGAGCTTGCTGCCCAGGTCGACGGCCTGTTCGTCGAGCTGCGCGAGCGGCGGCACGAGGAGGACGGCCAGGACGACGGCGCCGGTGACGAGCGCGGAGCTCCACAGGCGGATCCGCCGGGTGCGGGCGTCGCGGGGGTCAGCCATCGAAGCCCACCCTCGGGTCGGCGAGCCCGTACAGCAGGTCGGAGAGCAGGTTGCCGAGGAGGACGGCGGCGGTGGCGAGCACGGTGAGCGCGGCGAGCAGCGGGAAGTCGACGGAGACGGCGGCCTGGACGGTGGCGGCGGCGATGCCGGGCCAACTGAAGACGGTCTCCACGAGGAGGGCCCCGGTGATGAGTTCGGGCACGCGGGAGCCGACGAGGGTGAGCATGGGCAGCATTCCGGAGCGCAGGGCGTGGCCGGTGAGGACGGTCCGTTCGGCGAGGCCGCGGGCGCGGGCGCCGCGCACCGGGTCCTCCTCCAGGGCGTCGCCGACGCCTTGGCGTACGTACAGGAAGAACCAGGGAAGCTGGGAGATCCCGAGGACGAGGGCGGGCAGGACGAGGTGGGTGGCGACCTGGGCGGCGGTGACGGTCTCGCTGGCGGTGTCGGTGAGGCCGCCGGCCGGCAGCGCGCCCAGCTTCAGGGCGAAGAACCAGATGGCGAGCAGTCCGAGCCAGAAGGCGGGGGCGGCTTCCAGGGTGTACGCGGCGGAGCTGACGGCCCGGTCGAGGAGGCCGCCGCGGCGGCGGCCGGCGAGGACGCCGAGCGCGGTGCCGAGGGTGATGGCGACCAGGAAGGCGGTGGCGGCGAGCAGCGCGGACCAGCCGACGCGTTCGGCGATGACGTCGGCGACGGGCTGGCGCATGACGCTGGAGTCGCCGAGGTCGCCGGTGACGGCGCGGGTGAGCCACTGCCACCAGCGGCCGAACCAGGGCCGGTCGACGCCGAGGTTGGCGCGCAACTGGTCGAGGTTCTCCTGGGAGGCGGTGAGGCCGGCGGTGCCGGCGTATGCCTTGACGGGGTCGAACGGGGAGGCGGCCGCGACGGCGAAGACCGCGAGGGTGACGCCGAGCAGGACGGGGACGGCGGCCAGGGCCCGCCGTCCCGTCATCCGGGCCATCGCTCCCCAGGGGAGGCGTCGGCTCACTTGGCGGCCGCTCCGCTGCCCTTCGGCTTCCAGTCCTCGACGTTCCACCAGGGACCGGAGGCGAGGCCGTGGTCGTGCGGCTCGGTCTGGGTGGAGAGTCCGTCCCAGCGGTCGGCGACGACGTAGAGGTGGTCGATGTGGGTGAGGAAGGTGTAGCCGGGGTTCTTCACCAGTTCGCGCTGGACGGTGTCGTAGGCGGCGCGGCGCTTCGCGGGGTCGTCGGTGCGGCGGCCGTCCTCGAGGGCGCGGTCGACGGTCTTGTTGTCGTACCAGGCCATGTTGTTGAAGCCGTCGCCGCCGAGGGAGGACTTCAGCAGGAGGTACTGGTCGAAGTCGGGGTCGCCGGGCGAGCCGCCGCCGGCGAGGACGGCGTCGGTCTTCATGCGGGGCTCGATGACCTCCCAGGTGCCGGCCTGGGTGGTGATGTCGATGCCGGCCTTCTTGGCGTCGGAGGCGTAGGCGAGGGCGTGGTCCTGGCGGAGCTTGTCGCCGGAGAGGTACCAGAGCGGGAAGGCGGCGCGGACGCCGTTCTTGACGCGGACGCCGTCGGGGCCGGGCTTCCAGCCGGCCTCGTCGAGGATCTTCTGCGCGCCGGCGAGGTCGTGGCGGCGTTCGGTGCCCTTGGTGAACCAGGGGCTGTCGGTGGGGACGGGCCCGTAGGCGGGCTTGCCCGCGCCTTCGAGGATCTTGTCGACCATGGCCTGCCGGTCGACGGCGAGGTCGAGGGCGCGGCGGATCGCGGTGTCGCCGGTGACCTTGTTGTGGGTGGGGAGGGTGACCGTGCGGTAGTCGTAGGTCTTCGCGGCCCAGGTCTTCTTCGTCTTGTCGGTGCCGAAGCCGGCGGCGAGGTTGGGCGGCAGGATGGCGCCGTCGAGGTCGCCGGCGCGCAGCCGGGTGGCGCGGACGTCGTCGTCCTTGATGATGGCCATGGTGAACTTCTTCACGGCCGGGGCGCCGCCCCAGTAGTGCGGGTTGGCCTGGAAGCTGAGCTTCTCGCCCTTGGACCAGCCGGTGAGGACGTACGGGCCGGTGCCGACCGGCTTGGTGGTGAAGGGGCCGGTGTTGACGTCCTGCGCGCCGGCGACGTGCTGCGGGGCGATGGCGAGGACGGTGCGCTCGGCGAAGGGCGCGTAGGGGTACTTGAGGGTGAAGACGACGGTGTCGTCGCCGACGGCCTTGACGTCCTTCAGGGCGTCGAGCTCGGTCCTGGAGGGGTTGTTGGTCTTCGGGTCCAGGATGGTCCGGTAGGTGAAGACGACGTCGGCGGCGGTGAAGGGCTTGCCGTCGGAGAACTTCACGCCGGGGCGCAGCTTGTAGGTGTAGGTGAGGCCGTCGGCGCTGACGGTCGGCAGGGCGGCGGCGAGGGCGGGCTCGAGCTTCATGTCGGCGCCGAAGGCGAGGAGCCCGTCGAAGATCTTGGAGTTGCCGTCCTTGCCGTAGCCGAGGAGGGGGCTGAGGGTCTCGGGCTCGTAGGCGATGCCGACGACCGCCGAGTCCTTCGGGCCGCCGGAGCCGGCTGCGCCGTTGCCGGGATTCGAGCAGGCCGCCGCGGTGAGGGCGACGGCCCCCGTGAGTATCGCGGCGGTCGCGCGGCGGACGGTTCGGGCGGCCATGGTGTCCACACCCCTCTTGAAGATCAACTGTTCTTGCGAAGCGATCGCAATTAAACAGCATGTATAAGGGGTGCGGACACATGGGACCCTTACAAGAGCGTGCGCTCGGGGGCCGGGAGGTCCATCAGGGCGGCGACGGTGTCCTGGTGCCGCCCGGGCGAGCCCAGCGCCGTCCGGTCCGACACGGCCCGCTTGAGGGCCAGGTGGGCGGGGTGCTCCCAGGTCATGCCGATGCCGCCGTGCAGTTGGACGCACTCCTCGGCGGCGTGCACGGCGGCCATCGCGCAGTACGCCTGGGCGACGGCCACGGTCAGCCCGGCGTCCGGGGCGCCGGTGGCGAGCGCGTCGGCGGCGGCGCGGGCCGCCGCCCTGGCCCCCACGAGCTCCAGCCAGATGCGGGCCATCCGGTGCTTCAGCGCCTGGAAGGAGCCGATCGGGCGGTTGAACTGGTGGCGCTCCTTGGTGTGCCGGACGGTCTCCTCCAGGCACCATTCGGCGATCCCGAGCTGCTCGGAGGCGAGCAGTCCTGCGCCGGAGAGCAGCCCGCGCCGGACCGCCTCGCGGGCGCGGTCGGCGTCGGCGAGGCGGGTGCCGGCGGCGCCGCTCGCGTCGACGGCGGCGAGCGGCCGGGTGAGGTCGAGCGGGGAGAGCGGGGTGATCACCGCGTCGGCGGCGGGCACCGCGTAGAGCCCGTCGGGGCGCGGCACGAGGAGCACGTCGGCGGCGACGGCGTCCGCGACGGCGGGGACGGGGCCGGGGGTGTCGGTCGCGGGCAGGGGGGCGCCCGGGGCGGTGGAGAGCGGCACGGCCAGGACGGCGGTCCGCTCGCCGGACGCGAGGGCGGCGAGCAGGTCGGCCACCGGCCGCTGGTCGGTGTCGAGCGCGAGCAGGGTCTCGGTCGCGATCACGGCGCTGGTCAGGTACGGCGCCGGGGTCACGGCCCGGCCGAGCTCCTCCAGGACCACGGCGGCCTCGCGGTGGCTCGCGCCCTGCCCGCCCAGCTTCTCGGGGACCAGAAGTCCGGCGGCGCCGATGCCGGCGCCGAGGGCCTCCCACAGGCCGGGGACGTAGGGGCTCGGCTGCTCGATCCGGGCGAGCAGGGTCTGCGCGTCGGCCCGGTCGGCGAGCAGGGAGCGGACCGCCGCCCGCAGGTCGTCCTCGGTCTCGGAGTAGAGGAGGTCCGGCGTTGCGTTCATCGGGCGAGGTCCTTCCAGGCGACGTCCTTGTCGTTGCGGGGCTCGGGGGGCAGGCCGAGCACCCGCTCGGCGACGATGTTGAGCAGGACCTCGGTGGTCCCGCCCTCGATCGAGTTGCCCTTGGCGCGCAGATAGCGGTAGCCCGCGTCGCGGCCGGTGAAGTCGACCAGGTCGGGCCGGACCATGGCCCACTCGCCGTACAGGAGCCCTTCGTCGCCGAGGAGTTCGACCTCCAGGGCGCTGATGGCCTGGTTGAGACGGGCGAAGCCGAGCTTCATGGCGCTGCCCTCGGGGCCGGGCTGGCCGGCGACGAGCTGCTGGCGCAGCCGCTCGCCGGTGAGCCGGGCGACCTCGGCGTCCACCCAGAGGTCGAGGAGGCGGCGGTGCAGGTCGTGGGTGCGCAGTTCGGGGCGGTCCCGCCAGGTGGCGGCGGCCTTCCCGATCATGCCGCCCTCGCGCGGGATGCGGGCGCCGCCGATCGTGACGCGCTCGTTCATGAGGGTGGTCTGGGCGACCCGCCAGCCGTCGCCGACCTCGCCGATGCGGTGGGCGTCGGGGATGCGGACGTCGGTGAGGAAGACCTCGTTGAACTCGGCCTCGCCGGTGATCTGGCGCAGCGGCCGGACCTCGACGCCGGGGTCGGTCATGTCGCAGATGAAGTAGGTGATGCCCCGGTGCTTGGGCAGGTCCGGGTCGGTGCGGGCGATGAGGATGGCCCAGCGGGCCACATGGGCGCTGGAGGTCCACACCTTCTGCCCGTTGATCACCCAGTCGTCCCCGTCGCGGACGGCCCGGGTGCCGAGTGCGGCGAGGTCGGAGCCGGCGCCCGGTTCGCTGAAGAGCTGGCACCAGACCTCCTCGCCGACCCACAGGGGCTTGAGGAAGCGCTCCTTGACCTCGTCGGAGCCGTAGGCGAGGAGGGTCGGGGCGGCCATGCCGAGGCCGATGCCGATCCGGCGGGGGTCGTTGTCGGGGGCTCCGGCGGCGGCGAGTTCGGCGTCGACGACCGCCTGGAGAGCGCGCGGGGCGTCGAGTCCGCCGAGGCCGACGGGGTAGTGCACCCAGGCGAGTCCGGCGTCGAAGCGGGCGCGCAGGAAGTCGGTGCGGTCGGTGTCGGCCGGCGGGTGTTCGGCCAGCAACCGCCGGGTGCGGGCGCGCAGTTCGTCGGCGTCGACGGCTCGGGCGGCACGGGCGGTGGCGTCGGTACGGGCGGTCATGCGCGGGCTCCTTCCGTGAGGCCGTCCGGGGAGCCGTCCGGACGTCCGGCGGGGAGAACGACCAGACGGCCGGTGGTCACGCCCTCGGAGAGCCGCTGCACGGCGTCGGCGGCGGCGTCGAAGGGGACGCGCTCGCTGACGTACGGCTTGATCAGGCCCTTGGCGGCGAGTTCGGTGAGGGTCTCGTGGCAGCGCGGGACGGCCGCCGGGTCCTTGAGGTTGTACAGGCCCCAGTGGAGGCCCAGGATCGAGTAGTTCTTCACCAGGGCGTGGTTGAGCGCCGGGCTGGGGATGGTGCCGCTGGCGAAGCCGACGACCACGATCCGGCCCTCGAAGGCCACGAGCTTGGCGGACTGCTGGTAGGCGGCGCCGCCGACCGGGTCGTAGATGACGTCGGCGCCGCGGCCGCCGGTGGCTTCCTTGACGGCGGAGACGACGTCCTCGGCGTGCCGGTCGACGACGGTGTCGCAGCCGAGTTCCCGGGCGACGGCGGCCTTGTCCGCGCCGCCGACGACGCCGATGACGGTGGCGCCGGCCGCCTTGCCGAGCTGGACGGCGGCGCTGCCGACACCGCCCGCGGCGGCGTGCACGAGGAGGGTCTCGCCCTCCTTCAGGGCGGCCCTGCGGTGAAGGCCGAACCAGCCGGTCTGGTAGGCGATGTGGAGGGCGGCGGCCTCGGCGTCGTCGAGCGCCTCGGGCGCCGGGAGCAGCGAGGCCGCGTCGGCGACCGCGTACTCGGCGAGGCCGCCGTACGGCAGGGTGGGGGTCGCGATGACCCGGCGGCCGTCCTCGGTCTCGCCGCAGATCTCGACGCCGGGGGTGAACGGCAGCGGCGGCCGCACCTGGTACTGGCCCCGGCACAGCAGCGCGTCGGGGAAGTTGAGGCCGGTGGCGCGGACCTTCAGCAGCACCTGGCCCGCGCCGGGCTCGGGCCGGTCGACGTCGTCGCGCTGCATCACCTCGCCCGGTTCGCCGTTCTCGTGCACTCGCCATGCCTGCATGCGGAGATCCTCCAGCAGCCGTCGTCGTCCTGGGCGCCGTGCGGTCGATGCGCACGGACGGTCCGCATACTAAGCGGTCGCTTGGACTGAGGGAACCAGGCGCTCAGGACTTCTTCGGCCGCGCCCGTACGTGCATCCGCTCGCCCTGCGGTCCGAACAGGCTCAGGAACTCCACCCGGCGGCCGTCCGCGGGCCCGAACCAGTGCGGGACCCGCGTGTCGAACTCGGCCGCCTCGCCCGCCGCCAGCACCACGTCGTGGTCGCCGAGCACCAGGCGCAGCCGCCCGGACAGCACGTAGAGCCACTCGTAACCCTCGTGCACCCGCGGGTCCGGGGCCTCGGCGCCGGGCTCCTGGACGACCTTGTACGCCTGGAGGCCGCCGGGCTGGCGGGTGAGCGGGTACAGCGTGCGGCCGTGGCGCACGATCGGCCGGGACCGGATCCGCGGGTCGCCGACCGGCGGGGCGCCGACCAGCTCGTCGAGCGGGACCTGGTGGGCGCGGGCGATCGGCAGCAGCAGTTCCAGACTGGGCTTGCGCCCGCCGGACTCCAGCCGGGAGAGGGTGCTCACCGAGATGCCGGTGGCGGCGGACAGGTCGGCCAGCGTGGACCCGCGCTCCCGGCGGAGCCGGCGCAGGCGGGGGCCGACCTCGTCGAGCACGGAGGCGATGCGTTCGTCTTCGGTCATTTTCCCATTGCAGAAACGGCAACTCCGTTTGTCAAATATGGGGCGGCGAGCGACCCTCTCTTGCATGAACGAGAACACGCGCACCGAGAACCGGAACGAGCACGGAAACGAGAACCGGACGTACGACGTGGTGGTGGTCGGCGGCGGCGCGGCCGGCCTCAGCGCGGCCCTGGTCCTGGGCCGGGCGCGGCGCAGCACCCTGGTGATCGACGCGGGCGAGCCGCGCAACGCCCCGGCCGCCCACATGCAGGGCTACCTCTCCCGGGACGGGATGAGCCCGGCGGAGCTGCTGGCCGTCGGGCGGCGGGAGATCGCCGCGTACGGCGTGGAGTGGACGCAGGGGCTGGTGACGGCGGCCGTGCCGGACGGCCCGGAGGCGGCCGACGGGCGGGACGGCTTCACCGTGGCGCTGGAGGACGGGCGGACGGTCCGCGCGCGCCGCCTGGTCGTGACGACCGGTCTGGTGGACGAGCTGCCGGAGATCGACGGGGTCGCGGAGCGGTGGGGCCGGGACGTCCTCCACTGCCCGTACTGCCACGGCTGGGAGGTCCGCGACCGGGCCTTCGGCGTGATCGCCCATCCCGTGATGCCCGCCCACCAGGCCCTGATGGTCTCCCAGTGGTCGCCCGACGTGACGCTCTTCCTGCACACCGCTCCCGAGCCGTCGGCCGAGGACGCGGCCCGGCTCGCGGCGGCCGGCGTGACGGTGGTGTCCGGCGAGGTGGCCGGGCTCGTGGTCGAGGACGACCGGATCACGGGCGTACGGATGGCGGACGGGCGGATCGTGCCCCGCGAGGTGCTCTTCGTGGGGACCAGGACGGTGCCGCGCGACGGTCTGCTGCGGGCGCTGGGCGCGGCCACGCACGAGACGCCGTTCGGCACGTTCGTCACGGTCGACGAGACCGGCCGGACCAGCGTGCCCGGGGTGTGGGCCGCGGGGAACGCGATCGGCGCGCACGAGCAGGTGATCAACGCGGCGAGCGGCGGCTACCGCGCGGCCGTCATGGTCAACGCGGACCTGCTGATGGCCGACTTGGACCGGCGGGTGGCGGCAGCCGGGGAGTGAGGGGGCGGGGTGCGCGCGGGGGCGCCGGGCGCTGGGCACTGGGCACTGGGCCGAGCGGATGAAACCCGGGCCCTCGGGGCACACGGACCCGAGGCGGCGACCAGGATCGGTCAAGGTGACGGAAGACATCCCCCAGGGAAGGACGGGACTCACCCCATGCTCGGTACGGACTTCACGACGGGCTCCCCCAGTTGGATCGACCTCGGCAGCCCCGACACCGACGCGGCCGCCGTCTTCTACGGCCGGGTCTTCGGCTGGGACTTCCTCCCGGCCGGCCCGGAGGCGGGCGGCTACGGCTTCTTCCAGCAGGACGGACGTACGGTCGCGGCCCTCGGCCCGCTCACGGAGGAGGGCGCGAGCAGCGCCTGGACCGTCTACTTCCAGACCCCGGACGCCGACGCCACCGAGCACGCCGTCGAGGCCAACGGCGGCACCGTGCGGGTGTCCGCCTTCGACGTCATGGACGCCGGACGGATGGCGGCCCTGACCGACCCGGGCGGCGCCGAGTTCGCCGTGTGGCAGCCGGGCCGGATCAAGGGCCTGGAGCGGACCTCGGAGGACAACACCCTGGTGTGGACCGAACTCCACACCGGTGACCCGGAGGCCACCCTCGCCTTCTACAGCGCCCTGTTCGGCTGGCGCTGGCAGGCGATGGACGCTCCCGGCATGACCTACCGGGTCGTCTCGACGGCCGACGGGGACCAGCAGGACGCCTCCTTCGGCGGTGTGGCGCCGCTCCAGAGCGGCGCGTCCCGGGCCCGCTGGGTGCCGTACTTCGCGGTGGCGGACACGGACGTGATCGCCACCTCCGCCCAGGAGAGCGGCGGCTCGGTCCTGATGCCGCCGACGGACGTGCCCGAGGTGGGCCGGATCGCCTGGCTCGCCGACCCCTTCGGCGCGCCCTTCGCGGTCCTGAAGCCCGCGCCCATGCACTGACGGACCGACAGACGGCAGTCCGAGTCCGCCGGAACCGTCCGTTCCCCCGGGGGCCGTGTGCGACGCTCTGATCCGTAGGCACGTCGGACGGCACGTCGGTCACGGAGGAGGCGGAGCATGGGGGAGATCCGGCTGAGCATCGGGGTGGCGGATCCCGAGGACAGCCCGGACCTGCGGGACTTCCACCGCTGGCTCGGCGACGAGGAGGAGCCGCCCGGCCGGATCCGCCTCGCCCCGGACCCCGTGCCGGGCACCATGAGCGGCGGCCTCGACGTCATCGACGTGGTCCTCACCCACGCCGTGGGCCTCGCCAACCTGACGCTGGCGTACGCCACATGGCGCAGGGCCCGGCGCAGCCGGGCCGCCCTCACGTTCACCCGGGCGTCCGACGGGCTGACCGTGACGGTGCGAGAAGGCTCCGAGGAGGCCGTCCAGCAGATCCTCCGGGCCTTCTCCGACCCCGGGCAGCCGGAAGACCGATAGCCGTGGAGCCGGCCGATCCCCGCGGCTCGTACGCCGTCCTCATCGGTTCCTCGGCCTACCGGTCGCCCGAGCTCGAGGACCTCCCGGCGGTCGCCCGCAACCTGGAGGACCTCGCGCGGCTCCTGGCGGATCCCGGCGTCCTGGGCCTGCCGCCGGAGAACATCACCCGGGTGTGCGAGCCCCCGTCCCCGACGGAACTCCTCGACGCCGTACGGGAGGCGACCCGGCGCGCCACCGGAATGCTGCTGGTCTACTACGCGGGCCACGGGCTCGTGGGGCCGGGCGAGGTCGACAGCCTGCTGCTCGCCCTGCCCTCGTCCGATCCCCGACGCCCGTACACCTCGGTCGACTTCGCGAGCCTGCGGCGGGAGGTGCTGGGCGCGGACCGGAGGACCGACCGGGTGGTGATCCTGGACTGCTGCTACAGCGGGCAGGCGATGGCCGGCGGCATGAGCGGGCCGGTGACGATGGCGGAGCAGGCCCGCATCGCGGGCACGTACCTGCTCACGGCCTGCGGCCCCAACCGGCTGGCGATCGCACCGCCGGGCGAACCCCACACCGCCTTCACCGGTGAGCTGATCCGCGCGCTGTCCGACGGGCTGCCCGGTGCCGGGCCGCTGATCAGGGCCACGGAGCTGTACGAGCACCTGGTCGGGGAGCTGCGCGCCAAGGGGCGGCCGCTCCCCCAGCAGCGGCTGCACAACACCGGGCGCGACCTGGTCATCGCCCGCAACCGTCACGGGCTGCGGGGCGGGGCGGCGGCCGGGCAGGCGCCCCGGGCCGCCGGGCCCGCGGTGCCGGAGCGGTTCCGGGAGCCGCTGCGGGCACAGCCCCGGCAGATCGCCGAGCACGCGGAGCGGCTGGGGCGGGCCGAGCCGGCGGCCGCGGCCGAGTTCCTGGAGCTGGCCGGCGGGACCCGGCCCGCCCAAGAGGCGGCGGCCCTGGCGCATCTGCTGCGCGGGCGGGGGCGTACGGCGGAGGCGGAGGCCGTGCCGCAGACCCGCTTCGTGCTGCGCAAGGCCCTCCAGGCCCGCATGCCCGTCATCCTCTGCATCAACAAGACGGAC